>JALENK010000072.1 GCA_022767515.1 Clostridium sp. | reverse complement strand
GATTTCCCATAGCGTAAGCTAGTAAGACCCCTTGAAGAACACAAGGTTAATAGGTCAGAGGTGTAAGTATGGTAACATATTCAGCTGACTGATACTAATAGGTCGAGGGCTTGACCAAAATAAAATGGAATTTTACATACTATATGCAATTTTGAAAGAATATTCTTTCAATTCAATATTGTTCCGCGATAGCTCAATGGTGGAGCACTCGGCTGTTAACCGATAGGTTGGAGGTTCGAGCCCTCTTCGCGGAGCCATTTTTTTTGCTTAAAATTGATAAAATAAAAATTTATGAATATAATTACAATTAATATGTATTATTGGTATAATAAAAGAGAAGTTTTAATAAACTTCTCTTTTATTTTTGGTTGAAGGGAATTGTTAATTATGCAAAAAATATTATTGGTAGAAGACGAGGCAAGTATAAGAGGATTTTTGAAAATAAATTTAGAAAGAAATGGATTTACTGTAATTGAGGCTGGTTCTGGTGAAGAGGGTTTAAAGATTGCAGAAAGTGAAAATATAGATATGGTAGTATTAGATGTAATGTTACCGGGGATAGATGGTTTTGAGGTATGTAATCAGTTAAGAATGAAATATGACCATATTGGAATAATAATGTTAACAGCTAAAGGACAAGAATTAGATAAGATTATGGGATTAGAATATGGGGCAGATGATTACTTGATAAAGCCGTTTAATCCATTAGAAGTGGTATTAAGAATCAAGGCTATACTTAGGCGTTTAGGTAAAGCTACTAATGCGAAAGAAGATAGTTCTAATAAGATTATAAGTGGAGATTTTATAATAGATTTATATTCACAAAAGCTACTAAAAAAAGGAGTGGAGATAGATCTTACTCCAAAAGAGTATATGCTTATGAAATTGTTTCTTGAAAACCCAGGGAAAGCTTTTAATAGAGATGAATTGCTTAATATGGTTTGGGGAGAAAACTTTTTTGGAGACTCTAAGATAATAGATGTTAATATTAGAAGATTAAGATTTAAAATAGAGGATAATCCGTCTAATCCAAGAAATATTGAGACTGTATGGGGATTAGGGTATAGGTGGAAAAATTAAATGAAAAGTATTAAAACAAAATTAATTCAAAAGTTTTTAATTGTATTGTTATTGTTATTGATTATATTAGACGTTGTATTAACATTATTTATTAAGAATTATTATTATGACAATACAAAAAGTTTATTAAAAAGTCAAATGCAGGTAGCAACAAGTTATTATAGTAAATACTTTAAAAGCTATTCTTTAGAAGAAAATATTTATGATAATGTTGATATATTTGGAAATCAAACAGAAGCTCAGGTACAGATATATGATTCTAATGGAGAACTTCTTATGGATTCAATAGGTGTTCTTGACGATAATGTGACACATAGTGATGTAGATATGGTTATTAATGGTGAGGAAAGTGCTAGCTGGACAGGTAAAGTTTCTTATTTTAATAATGAAATTATGGCAGTGTCTATGCCTATCATAAATGGAGATATCAAGGTGGGAGTAATTAGATATATTGTCTCCTTAGAAAATGTAAATAATGAGATTGCTACTATTACAATTACTTTTATTATTATTTCTTTTATTGTTTTAATTATAGGAGGCATTTTTACCTTGGTTATATCAAAGGGTATAATTGCACCTATTAAAGAGTTAACAGTTGCTACCGAAAAGATGGCAAAGGGGGATTTAAAGGTAAGAAGTAAGGTTAGTGGTAATGATGAAATAACTAAGCTTGCAAAAACTTTTAATTATATGGCAGAAGAACTTGCTAATAGAGATAAGCTTAAAGATGAGTTTATTTCTTCAGTATCTCATGAATTAAGGACACCACTAACAGCAATTAGAGGATGGGTTATTACTATTCATGATGATATTACAGATAAGGAAACACTAAAAACTGGTCTTACAATAATAGAAAAAGAATCTGAAAGACTTGGTAATATGGTTGAAGAGCTTTTAGATTTTTCTAGATTACAAAATGGAAAAGCAGTATTAAA
Source organism: Clostridium sp. (assembly GCA_022767515.1). Classification (GTDB taxonomy): domain Bacteria; phylum Bacillota; class Clostridia; order Clostridiales; family Clostridiaceae; genus Clostridium. Next base: position 107,371 of record JALENK010000072.1, on the reverse strand, counting down.
TAGGGTAAATATAAATATATATGAACTTATAGAATATTTGGAAATTTATCTTAATCAAAGAGCAGAAAGGGAAAATAAAGAGTTAGCTGTTTTATGTGATATTGATGAAGATGTTTATATAGATGTTAATAAAATGAAACAGGTAATTATAAATTTAATAGATAATGCATTTAAATTTACAAATGAGGATGGTTGTATAGTTTTAAATATTACTAAGGAAAAAGATAATTTAATTATTATTGTTCAAGATAATGGATGTGGAATATCACAAGAAGATTTATCTAAGGTTAAGCAGAAATTTTATAAGGGTAAAAATGCAAAATCTCAAAATGGTATAGGATTAGCAATATGTGATGAGATAGTTAGGATGCATGGTGGAGATATAGAGATTGAAAGTGAACTTAATGTTGGAACAAAGATTATTGTTAAAATTCCGATGAAATATAAGGAGAATAAAAATGAGAAAAATTAAATATCTAATTATAGTATTTTCTGTTTTTAGCTTGGTATTATTAGGATGTAGTAACGATTTTGAATATACAAATGGAAAGCTTAACTCGCCAGTTAATAATGATTTGGAAATAGAAGGTGTTTGGACTGCTAAGGAATATAGTGTATTAGATAAAAATATATCTACAGATAATGAGATATACTTGACATTGCAGTCAGACATAGTGTTTAGAACTGATTCTATGACAATTGGAAAGAATGAATTTTCACAGGTTGATTATAGGCTTAAGGTTGTAAAATCTAATTATACAATATCTTATGAAGCAAAGTTTAAGATAGATGATTTGCCAATAGATTTAGAAAAAGTATATACATATTCAGTTATGTATAATAATAATGTATTAGGTGAAATTATTTATGTGAAAAAGGAATTATCATATTTTTATTATCAAGGAGTTTTATATACTATAACCTATAATAGACAATTAACAGAAGAGGATAAAAATAAAATATTTAATAAGCCAAAGGAAGAAGATTATAATAAACCAATAATATCTCAAGGGCTATATCTAGGATTAAAAACAGAGCGAAATAATGAAGAAAATCAAAGAGAAAGTTATAGAACTCTATGGATTAGTAGTAAAGGAAATGAATTGCTGCCTATAAAAGAAAGAAAGAATATTGTTATTCCTAGAAGTCAAGGGATATGGGTTTTAGAGCCTAAAATATATCAAGATAGTACAAAGAAAAGTTATTATGAATATTTTGAAACAAAACCATTAGAATATTCAGAAGATAAGGATAGTAAAGTAATTGATACTAGCAAGATTAAAGAAGGTTCTGTTGTTGAAAAAAACATAAATTATGTAGGGACTGATTATATTGCAACAGAAGTAAATAGTAATATTAAAGATTCACCATCAAATTATTATGAGGTTCTACCTATTAATAATGTTAATTTGGGTAAAGGTATTGATATTCAGGATTTATTAGGTGAGGAAGCAAAGCTTATGTATGAGAAAGCTTATAATAATATTTTGTTGCAGTTAAGTCATCCTATCAAGGAAGCATTGATGACTGAGCTTTCATATAGTAACTTTTCTATGTATAGAAATAATGGGAAGTGGAGTTTATGTGGAAAAGTATCTTTAATTAATCCAAGTACAGATAGTTATGATTTTACATTAAATATTAAACTTAAGAATAATATTAATGAAAATGATACACTTGTAATTCCTTGGAAGGTTTTAAAAGGTGAAATTCCTTTATTAGTAGATGCAATGACATCTCCAGATGGTTCTATGGCAGTAATTATTCTTAAGAATACTATTGAAATATATAAGATTGAAGATGGTAATTTAGTTATTGATTCAGTTAGAAGGATACAGCTTAAGGAAGGCGAAAAAATAATAATGAGTGAATGGTGTGAAGGTAGCTATGTTGAGAAATGGGCTATGCCATTTAATTAATAATTAGGAGTGATTTTATGATTTCAAAGGATATAGCACAAATGGTTCTTGCAAGATGTTTATCTACAGGTGGAGATTTTGCAGAAATATTTGAAGAAGATACAATAAGTAATGTTTTATCGATAGTTGATAATAATGTAGAGGATGCAATTGGAGGAAGGAGCTATGGAATAGGGATAAGAATATTTAAGGGCTTTAAGTCTATATATGCATATACTAATGATAATAGTTTAAATGGACTATTAGATACTGCTAAGAAAGCTGCTCTAGCTATAGGTGAGCTTAAAGAAGATGTAAGTATAGTTTTGAATAATACAGTTACAAACAATATTCATAATATAAAGCTATATCCACAGGCAGTAGATTATAATAAAAAAATTAAAGTTATGAAAGATGCCTATGGAAGTGCTAAAAATTACAGTAATCAGATATCACAGGTTTCAGTATCATATAGTGATAAAGATCAAAAAATATTAATAGCAAATTCAGAGGGAGTTTATACAGAAGATAGAAGGGTTAGAACTAGAATAGGAATAAATGCTGTCGCTTCAAAGGATAATGAAAATCAAACTGGATTTGAAGGTCCAGGTAGATTAATGGGATTTGAAATGTTTGATATAATAGACCCTATTTATTATGGAAAAGAAGCAGCAAAAACTGCAGTAACTATGTTAAATGCAAAAAATTGTCCGGCTGGAAAGATGGTTGTAGCAATAGATAATGGATTTGGCGGAGTGCTTTTTCATGAGGCTTGTGGACATTCATTGGAAGCGACATCAGTAGCTAAGGGAAATTCAGTATTTGCTGATAAATTAGGTCAGAATATAGCATCAGATGTAGTTACAGCAATAGATGATGGAACTATAGTAAATAGTTGGGGTTCTATTAATATTGATGATGAAGGTAATTTAGCTCAAAAAAATATATTGATTGAAAATGGAGTTTTAAAATCATATATGGTTGATAAACTTAATGGTAGAAGAATGAATATGCAAGCAACAGGAAATTCAAGAAGACAGAATTATAAATATTCACCTACTTCAAGAATGACTAATACTTATATAGCTGCAGGAAATAGTACTGAAGATGAAATAATTAAGTCTATAGAAAATGGACTATATGCAAGGAAAATGGGTGGAGGTTCTGTTAACCCAATAACAGGTGAGTTTAATTTTACTGTAGCTGAAGGTTACCTTGTTAAGAATGGACAAATTCAAGAACCAGTAAGAGGAGCAGGTTTAATTGGAAAGGGTTCAGAAGTATTAATGAATATAGATATGGTTGGAAATAATTTAAAACTTGCAGAAGGTATGTGTGGTTCAAGCTCAGGAAGTGTTCCGGTATGTGTGGGGCAGCCAATGATTAGAATAAAAGATATAACTGTTGGTGGAAGATAGGAGGTTTATTTAATGGAATTTTTAGATTTTAAAAATAAATTATTTTCGAAAGCTAAAGAAAATGGATTTAATGAATGTGAAGTATATTATGTTGATGGAGAAAGTTTAACTATAAATATTTATCAAGAAAAAGTAGAAAAGTATAAATTAAATAAAACTTTTGGTCTATCATTTAGAGGAATAATTAATGATAAAATGGGGTATTCTTATACAGAAATATTGGATGAAGATGCTATAGATATGCTTGTAAATAGTGCAAAATCATGTGCAATGTGTATAGAATCTACAGATAAGCAGTTTATCTATAAAGGTGATGAAAAATATCCTGATGTTAAAACATATTCTGAAAATCTAGAAAATATAGATGCTCAGAAGTTAATAGATTTAGGATTACAAATGGAAAAAGAAGCAAAAGAATATTCAGATAAGGTTGTAAATATAGCAGGATGTGCAATTGGTTATGGTTCATCAGTTTCTGGAATATCAAATACTAATGGATTAGATATAAAATGTAAAAGTAATTCATTAACAGCTTATGTATGTCCAGTCGTTGAGGATAGTGGAAACAAGTATGATGGAACAGGATATGTGATAGCCAATTCACTAGAAGATGTTAATCCTAAAAAGATAGCAAAGGATGGGGTAGAAGAAGCATTAGCTAGAATTGGTGGAGTAAGCATTGAATCTAAAAAGTATAAAACAATAATTTACAATGAAGCGATGGTATCATTAATAAGTGCGTTTATAGGTATATTTGATTCAGATAATGCACAGAAAGGCTTTTCACTACTTAAAGGAAAAGAGGGAGAGAAGGTAGCTTCAGATATTGTAACAATAGTAGATAATCCATTATTAGAAGATGGTATGGCATCTACACCTTTTGATGATGAAGGAGTGGCTACTTATAAGAAGGACATAATAAAAAATGGTAAGCTTGTTACACTATTATATAATTTAAAGACAGCTAATAAAGCTGGAGTTAAAACAACAGGAAATGGATTTAAAGGTTCATATGCATCACCAGTAGAAATATCACCAACTAATTTTTATATTGAAAATGGAAGTGAGTCCTTGGAGGATATTATGAAGAATATAGGAGAAGGCGTAATGGTTACTGAATTTGCAGGAATGCATGCAGGAGCTAATTCTATAACAGGAGATTTTTCACTAGCAGCTAAAGGCTTTTATATAAAAGATGGGATGAAAGCTTTCCCTATAGAACAGATTACTATTGCAGGTAATTTTTTTGATGTATTAAAGAATATCGAGATTATTGGTTCTGATTTGAAATTTCCATTGAGTAGTATTGGCTCACCATCTGTTTATGTTGGAGAACTATCAGTAGCAGGTAAATAAATATAAATGGCTATGAAGGATGTTTCTTCATAGCCATTTATATTATTATTTTTTAAAGTAATCAGCTCTAATAATTTTATCAGATAATTCTTGAGAACTTTTTATGATTTCTATATCTTTTTCAGATAGATTATCACCTTTTACAGTACCATCATTGATAATGGCATAGCTTCTATTAGTATTTAATAGGTTTCTTCCCATAGCAGTATTTATGTATTTATCGTTATCTATGCCAAGCAAATAAAGTATTGTAGGCATTGTATCAATCTGTCCACCAATAACATCAAAGGTTTTGCTTTCCTTGATACCAGTATCATAAATTATTAAAGGAACCTTATGTTCACCATCATCAACAAACCAATCTTCCTTAGTTGATAGCTTATTGGTAGAATCATTGTAGTATTTGTGAACTCCAGCATGGTCACCAGTAATAACAATTAATGAGTTATCTAATAGACCTTCTTTTTCTAAATTATTTATAAATTTTCCTATCTGTGCATCTGTGTAATGTACACTTTCGATATAACCACCCATTTCACTTTTTCCTAGCTCTTCATTAAGATTAAAGGTTCTTTTTTCAGTAGGTAAATCAAAAGGTCCATGATTTGTAAGTGTTATTGTATGAACAAAGAATGGTTCTTTGAAATTCTTTATTTTTGGAATAACCTGAGTGAAGTAGGCCTCATCACTAATGCCCATTCCAATTTTTTCTGTTTCTTGGAATGAATAATAATCAAAGAAGTGTTCAAATCCTATTCCACCAGACAATGCATTTGAATAGTTCCAAAATGAACCTTTATCAGGATGTATTGAAGCCGTTTCATATCCATCAGAAGCTAATATTTTTGGCATAGAGTTATAATCTGCATTTGGATATCTAAAGAATGTACAACCTCTTCTTAAAGGAAGGAGAGATGTATTTGTCATAAAATCACAGTCAGAACTTGTACCCTCATTAACTTGTTCATATATATTAGGAAAATATAATCCTTTTTCAATTAGCTTGTCCATATTTGGTGTGATTTTTTGACCATTATATTCTTTACCAATAATAAAGCTTTCTAAAGATTCAACTTGGATTACTATTAAATTTTTTCCTTTAGAAATTCCCTTAAATTCATTATCAGCCAGATTTTCATTTTTCCAATTGTAATAAGTTTTTACTTGTTCTTCTTCTTCCGATGTTAATGTATAAGGCTTGGAATCTCTGTATACAGTATAAGCATCTATTATGTGGTATCCAATAGAAGAAAAGTATTCAGATGTATTGGTAGGATCGTAACCATCAAACATATATGCACCATCAACGTCTTCATTATTAAGGATATAAAGATTAAATGGAATATAACCAACATATAATAAAGAAATAACAAGTGAAAGAGCAAAAGTTTTTACTGCACGTTTTGGTTTTTCTTTATAATAAGACTTTGTAAAGTAAACATAAACACCTAGAATGATAAAATCTAAAAGGAATAGTATATCATAAGGACTTAACATTGATGTTAAAGTATTTCCTAAATTATCTAAATTAGCTGTTTGAGTAAATACTAGTACAGAAGGCATAGTTAAGAAACCTCTAAAATACATGACATCTAATATGCATAATGTTGTTAAGATGGCATCTATAACAAATAAATATATTATTCGACCTTTGCCTTTAAATAGTAGTGCAAAACTAAAGAATATAAGTGTATATGCAATATAGTATTTTATGTAGTAAGAAGCAGAATCCGTATAACCAGCAGTAAAACTAAAATTGTAAGGGCTATCACTTTGAATAAAGCATTGTACAAAAATACATTTTAAAATAACTCCCAAAAAAGGTATTAAAAAAAGACCTATTTTAGCCCATGTTTGTGGTTGTACATTTTTTAAATTCTTAGGATTTATTTTTTCTAAGAGTTTATTCATAAAAATTAATCACCTCATATAAAATAATCATTTATGATTATAATGTAAAACATATAATAAATCAAACAAAAACACTCAGACAGCTATTTATCTGAGTGTGTATATTAGTATTTAGTTAATTTTACTATATTATTATCATAGTCACAATAATATTCAGTATATGAATTGTCAAAATCATTATTATCACCAACAAAATATATTAAGAAACCTGAACATATTTTTGAATTATAGGTAGCTTTAAATTCATCACAAATACTTTTGATAGTTTTTTCATCTTTATTTATTGGTATAACATCAAATCTATAATAATTGCCTCCAATACCTAGCGATTTTATTGAATAATTTATATCTGTATCATTTTTAGCTTTGAAATCTCCAGAAAACGTGTAAGTTAGTTTTTCTGCATTTTCAACACTTAATGTATAATTTGTATTACTGTTAGGTAATAAATTTTTTACAGGTAATGTTTTTGTGCAAATTTTCTTATTATCTTTATCAAAAAAATTCAAATTAATATTTCCATTAAATACAGAATCTGTAATATTAGTAATTGTTATAAATGCCTGTGAATCAGATAAATTATATTTTAAGGTTAATTGGTCAGTGCTTGAATTAGTTTCCTTATTATTTTCGTTCTTTTTATTTTTATCAACAGTAATTGCATTAGCAGATGTTGGATTACTTTTTTTATCAATTAAGTTAAAAATAGTTCCACTACCTACAGATATCAAAGATAAGAAAATAATTAATAATGTAAATATTGATAGAATTTTATTTTTTTTATTTATTTTAAATCCAATCAGTAGTACAGAAAAAAATATTCCCAAAATACCTATGACATATAGTATTAATGAAAAATATTTTGAAATTTCCATTAGTTATCACCACGTTTCAATTGTGTTATTTAAAATCATTATACAGTTTATTTAGGCTATTTTAAAGTATCTTAATAAAAAGTTAACAATAATATGATATAATTATTTTATAATTTTAGGAAAAAATAAGTTAGGAAGGGATAGTTTAATGAAGGAGTATAACTTGATTATAATTGGTGGAGGATTGTCTGGTATGACAGCTGCACTTTCTGCAATGGAAGAAGATACAAGTAATGTACTTATAATAGAACGAGAATCTAATTTAGGTGGATTGTTAAACCGTTTTATATGTAATGGATTTGGAAAAAAATTATTAAATGTAGATTTGACAGGACCAGAATATATAAATTTTATAGAAAATAAATTAAGAAGTTATCCAGTTGAAATAAAGTTAAATACAGAAGTGCTTGAGGTAAGCGAGGAAAGAGTAATTACTTATGTTAATAGCTATGAAGGGGTTACTAAGGTAAAAGGAAATGCAGTAATTTTAGCTACAGGATGCAGAGAAAAGCTTACAGGAAGTTTAACAATACCAATTAATAATATTGCTGGAATTTATACCGTTGGAAATGTACAAAAAATAATAAATTTAGAAGGATATCTGCCAGGAAGAGAACCAGTTGTTATTGCTGAGAACAGATGGGCATTTATGAGTACGAGAAGAATGATTATTGAGGGGGCTAAAATAAAGGCATTTATTATAAATACTCAAAATGGGTTTGAGGTTAATGATGAGATTATGAGACTTATAGAAGGATTTAATATACCTATTATGTATAATTGTGAGATTGAGGGAGTATATGGCAAAAATAGGGTTGAAGGGGTAAAGATTTATTCACAAGAAAATGATGCACATACTCTAATTGCATGTGATTCATTAGTTTTATCTGTAGGGTATTTTCCGGAGGTTAGAATAGTAAATAAGACATCTATGAAAATGAATGAAAAAACATTAGCGCCTGTAGTAAATAATTATGAAACATCTGTAAATGGAATATTTGCTTGTGGAAACCTAGTTTATGGATTAGATGCTGTATTAAATACTGACATAAATGGGGGAGAAGTAGGAAATATAGTTTCAAAATATTTAAAATCAAATTTTGAAACTATTTAAAAATTCATTAAGTATTAAAATATTTCCTGATAAATTTAAGTGAATCCCATCCGTAAAAATACTATTATCAATATTTGATTTAGTAATATCATAGAAATTCATAAAAGATATATTATATTTATTACAAAGATTAATTATTTCATCTCTAAGTTTTGGAAGCGAGATTTCGCAATATTTATAGAATGGAGATGAAATAAATAATCTGTTAGCAACATCACTTATTATATATGGTGGAATTCCTACATAAATATTGTTAGTAAAAGTTAGACTTTCTAGTATCATTTCTTCAATATTACTAATTATACTGTCAATAGAGTGACCAGACAATAAATCATTAGTTCCCCCCATTATAAAAATATAATCGGGACTAAAGTATGTTACATCTTCATAATATCTGTTTAGCATATTAGTTGTAGTATTGCCATTTTGTGCTTTATTAATAATTTCAATAGGAAGTTTTTTTGATAACATATATGCAAAACTATCGTTTTTTCGAACACCATATCCAAAAGTGAGACTATCACCAATAAGAATCAGTTTTTTCATATAATAATCACCTCAATTTTTAAAATGACTTTTTAAAACAAGAATTACAAATCAGAGTCTTTCCTTTATCAGCAGTTATAAATTCTTTATTTTTTATTACTTTTTGGCATATAGTACAAATTTGAGTTGTTTTTGTAGTATCATTATTAGTAGAGTTTAAATTTTTAATAATAGGCGATTTTTTTATTGGTAAATATGTAATTTTTTCGCTTGCTACTTCCCTTTTTTTTGTAGTATAGGAAAGAGTATAGCTGCTTTCACCAAATAATTCTAGTTCAAAGCGAGGATTTTTTTCATCATAAAATTCTTCGGTTATAATTTTAGTTATTTGGGCATCATTTACAATAAGACCACTTTTCTCAATACCATCAAAAATACTTTTGGTTATATTTATGGTATCTGGATGACGTTTTGAACTTTTATAATATACCTTTAATATTGCTATTAGACTTTCATCTAGTACTATTTGTGGGTTTTGAGAGCGTGCAGCATATGCAATTTCTTGTTCATAGATGGCATATCTATCCGTATATTTACCAGTATTGTAAGGTAATATAGCACGTCCGTTTTTATTATGTAATTTAAAATTCGATTTTGTTATTGGTGAACCTAAGACAACTACTTTGGCATAAGAACACATAGTTTTTTGGCCTCCTAAAAATTTTTTGAATAATTTATGAATAATTATTATAATATAATATAGTCATTATCAAATAATATACATTAGAAATGGCTAATTAACAAGGATTATCTAAGAAGAAGGAAAAATAAAAATATGGAAAGAAAATTAATTTTAGCTATAGAATCAAGCTGTGATGAGACATCAGCAGCTGTTGTTGAAAATGGAAGAACAGTATTATCAAATGTAATAGCATCTCAAATTGAGGTGCATACTAAATATGGGGGAGTAGTTCCAGAGGTAGCTTCTAGAATGCATATCGAAGTTATTGATAAGGTAGTCAAGGAGGCTCTTTCAGAAGCAAAAGTAACATTAGATGATATAGATGCGATAGGAGTAACTTATGGTCCCGGATTAGTTGGAGCATTATTGGTTGGTCTTCAATATGCAAAAGGATTAGCCTATGCATCCAATAAACCTTTAATAGGTGTTAATCATATAGAAGGTCATATTTGTGCAAATTATATTGAACATAAAGATTTAAAACCACCATTTGTTTCATTAGTAGTATCAGGAGGACATACTTTTATAGTGTATGTTAAGGATTATGGAAAGTTTGAAATTATAGGTCAAACAAGAGATGATGCTGCCGGTGAAGCATTTGATAAGGTTGCAAGAGCAATAGATTTAGGATATCCAGGAGGTCCTAAGATTGATAAATTATCTAAAGAAGGGAATCCTGATGCTATAGAATTCCCAAGAGCTAATTTTCATGAAGATACTTTAGATTTTTCTTTTAGTGGTTTGAAATCATCAGTATTAAATTATCTAAATAAATGTAAGCTTAAGGGTGTACAGGTTAATAGAGCGGATGTGGCAGCATCATTTCAAAAGGCTGTTGTTGATGTATTAAAAGAAAATGTATTTAAAACTTGTAAGGCTAAGAGGGTTGATAAAATAGCAATTGCTGGTGGAGTGGCTTCTAATTCTACTTTAAGAAAAGCATTGATAGAAGAAGGGAATAAGGAGGGAATATCAATATTATTTCCACATCCAATACTATGTACTGATAATGCTGCTATGATAGGGTCAGCAGCATATTATGAGTTTATTAGTGGAAATATTGCTTCTTTAGACCTAAATGCAAAGCCAAATTTAAAATTAGGAGAAAGGTAAAATAATATGGGTGAAATTTATGAATATGCTCCCTCAATCTAATGGTCTTTATAGATTGAAACATAAAAATAAGAAAAGTAAATCATCCATTATAAAAATTATAGTTTTAATACTATTATTTATTTTAATAGGTGCTTTTGTTTTTCAGTTGATATATAATTTTATAGGAAAAGAAAAAATAAAGAAAGATTTTTATTATACTAAAATTGAAAATAGTAAATTGGAATATGATTATATAGGAGAAGGTGAATATACAATCGTATTTGAAGGCGCGATTGGTACTAATTATTATGTGTGGGAAGACATTGCTCGTAATATAAGGAAAGATTTAAAAGTAAAGACATTTTTGTATAATAGAACGGGCTATGGTTTTAGTGAAATAAATAAGGAACGAACAATAGAAGAACAGGCAAAAGATTTACGTGTTCTTCTTAGAAAGGCTGGAGTAAGTGGTAAGATTATATTTGTTGCTGAAGAATATGGTAGTTTGATAGCTACTACCTATGCACAAATGTTTTCATCTTCAGTAGCAGGTGTAATTTTAATTAATCCTTTATCTGAAGACAAAATAAAATCAAGTGAATTTAAAAAAAGTATAAAGGATGAATATTATACTAGTATATTTGATAAAATAGGTTCATATATAGGATTAGCAAAGCTAAGAAGCGATTTAGGATATACTTATCATGTTCCAGAATTTGAAGATATGCTAGAGGATAAGGAAAAAGAAGAGTATGATATTCAAAAAAATCAAAGTGCTTTTAGAAAAGCAATAGAAATGGAATTTTCTAATTTGTATTTTTATGATCAAGATATTCAAAAAACGGGTATTTTGAAAGATAAATTTTTATATGTTATCACAAGGGAAGAGGATGATTATGCCAAGTTTTTAGGAAGTGCAGGAAAAACTACTGTATCGAAAATAGCTTTAAGTGAAGGATTATTTTCAGTAGAGGATGAAGAGGGAGTTATAAATGCGATAACTTATGTTGTAAATGCAGCTAGACGAGAAGCTAATAAAAAGAAAACATAGAATAATATAATAATGACATAATAATGACATAATAATGACATATTATTGTTCTATTATATAAATATAGGATAAATTAAATAAAAATGTATATATTTATAAAAGAAGGAGTGCTTATTATGTTTAAGGAAGATAATGAGAATTTAGAAATGAATACAAATAATGATATACAAAAACCTGAAGAAAATAGTTTTGACAGTAACGATGAAGTAATCATTAATAATTATGAAGAAAATTTAGAAGAAAATGATGCTCAAAAAATGAATCAAGAAAGTACAGAAAATCAAGAAGCTAATGATATAGAATATACACAAAATTATAATTTTGAGCAAGATACAGTGCAGAATAATGAAGAATTTTCAAATGAGCAAAATATAAATCAAAATTTAAATGGACAATATAATAAAAAGAAGAAAAAGAAGGGTCATCCAATAAGAACAATGGGAGCAGTTGCAGGAATTGTTATTTTAGCATTTGGTGGAGGACTATTAGGAGGATATTTAGGAACTAATAATAAATGGTTTGGTAATAGTTCTAATGGTAGTACCACTCAACCAACTAATAATAATAGTGTACAACAGTATACAGCACCTGAATTTTTGAGTAGTACAGATGGTTCTCTTACTACATCAGAGGCAATAGAAAAAGTAAAACCAGCAGTTGTTACAATATCCACAGTAAGTACACAAAATTATTATGGTATGTATTCACAAGATGTTGAAGGAATCGGTTCTGGGTTTATTGTAAGTGAAGATGGTTATATAATAACAAATTATCATGTTATAGAGAATAGTAAAGATGTAAATGTAAAAATGTCTAATGGAGAGGAAGTAAGCGCTACTGTTGTTAATTATGATCAAAAGAAAGATATAGCAATGCTTAAATTAGAAGATGGTACAAAGGTTCCAGGAGTAGCTGAGCTTGGGGATTCAGAAGCTTTATATCCAGGTCAAGAGGTTATAGCAATAGGTACTCCAGTTTCAAAGGAATTTGAATATACTTGTACAAAGGGTATAGTAAGTGCTCTTAATAGAGAAGTTAAAACTAGTACAGGAATTAGTATGCAGTTAATACAAACAGATGCAGCTATAAATCCAGGAAATAGTGGAGGACCATTAATAAATACAAAAGGTCAAGTTATAGGTATTAATTCCATGAAGATAGTTGTTACAGAAGTAGAAGGATTGGGATTTGCAATTCCAATTAATGAGGTAAAAGAAAGACTTGATACTTTGTCAAAGCCAATAATTTCTTTAGGAATACAATGTCTAGAAATAACAGATAAGTTATCTAAGGAAAATAATTTACCAAAAGGAGTATATATAAAAGGCATAGATGATTTTTCTTCAGCACAAAAAGCGGGACTAAGAGTTGGAGATGTAATTATAGAATTTAATGGAAAGAGAACAGAAACTTATGATCAGTTGAATGAGGCAAAGAATGCTGGAAATGTAGGTGATGAAGTAGAAGTTGTTGTTTATAGAAATGATTCTGAACAAAAATTAACTATGGTATTAGAGCAAAAATAATATCATAACATTAATCAAAAGTTACCATTGCGAAATGGTAACTTTTTTGCTTATATAAAAGTAAAGTAGTTATGTAACAATTAATAATGGACATACATACCATATATTATAATTAGCTAAAGATGCTAATTAGCAGAGTACTAAAAGTGATATTTTAAATACGAAATGTACAAAAAGAAAGGTGGTGAACACCGCTATCTATAATTAAAAACTAATAATACAAGTTTTGTATGTTTGTATAGCGGTTAAGGGTATGAGCAGTAAAGTAGCTGTATGTTCGATATGTCCAAAAGAGAATCAGCAGATAGAAGCTATTATAAAGTTGCCACAGGAAAGGAGAGCAATCGTTCATGGAACAGTGCTTAATTCTAATTGTGATCCAGTAGCTGATGCTGTGGTAGAGTTATTACAGATAGTTGATAAGTGTAAATTACCTTGTCCATTAGCCCACACATTTACAGATAATTATGGACAGTTTTTGTTAGGGCCATTATGTCCTAATAAAGAATATATGTTAAAGGTATATAAGGATAATTCACAGGTGAAATGTGTACCGTTGGATGTAAAGTGTTATGAAGGCAGATGTATGGGAGTAAATACAGATAATACAAATGAATGTTGTGAATAAAAAATAAAAAGCCATATGGCTTTTTATTTTTTATGTGCTATACTTTAAATAATATTAAGTATTTGCGTAGGGAGAAAAAATGAAGAAGAATATTATAAGTATTATATCTATAGCTATATGTGCTATTATAGTTTTGATTGTTTTTGGGGGTGTTGCTTTTATAAATGATAAAAAAAGGCAGATAGGAACAATAATTATATGGGCAGATGAAGAAGAATATGATTATATAAATACAGTTGCACAACAGTTTATAATGGAAAATGAAGATTTTGATATAGAAATAGAAAAAATAAATTCTGAAAATTATAAAGAAGAGATAGAAAAAGCTATAAGTGAAAATAAAATTCCTGACATAATAGAAATGGATAGTCAAGAAATTTTAGAGTTTAATAATAATTATAAGAATAAACTTTCAATATATAATTGTGAAGAAATAATTATGGATAACAAGAATGAATTTAACAAAAGAGCAATACAAGATGTAACAATTGATAATAATATGATGGCAGTACCATATACTATGAATCCATTGGTATTATATTTACGTCAGGATATGCTTAAGGATTATAATTATTTACCAGAAGATATAAAGACATGGGATGATTTAATCAGTATAGGTAGGGATATTTATAATAAAAGTAATAAAAACGTTAGGATTATAAATGCAGTAGGTAAAGAATACAATTATTTAGTAGATTTACTAATACAACAGGCAATTAGTGAAGAAAAAGATATTAATAAGGTAAAGGAAAATGTAAATAACAGAATAAAACAACTTATTGATAATAATATATTAAATTTTGATAGAAATGGTAGCTTTTTAGCTAGAGTGTCTTCAATAAATACTTATAAAGAAGTAAAATTATTAAACCAAGAATGTAGATGGCAAGCGTGTAATGCTCCAGCTTTAAGTGAAGGAGGAAATAGATTTTTTGAATCGAGTGGTAAATCTTTTGTATTGATAAAAAATAGTGACAATAGAATACATATTGTAAAAGAATATATAAATGCATTAATCGAAAGTAAGGCTGGAATGATAGATGAAGTTATTAATGGTAATAATTTCTTTTCATACAATTCTGTTTATAGTTCATCAAAAGTGGAAAATCAAGTTCATAACTTTATAGAAACTTCACCACTTGTCGTTATGGATAATATAAATAAAAAAGCATTAAAAATTAAAGATTATAAACAATATAGGGAATTGAGAAATATATTTTTAAATTAGTTATAGAAGAGAATTATAGAATTCAATAGTTTTGTCAGTTGTAAGCTTCCATGAAAATTGGAGGCTTCTTTGATATCCTTTATTTCCAAACTCATCCTTTAAATCTGGATTATTAAGTAAAGATAGAAGATGGAAACTAAGTTCGTCTATATTATTGGGATTAATAGTAATTGCACAAGTGCCAGTTATTTCTGGAATAGATGTTGTGTTTGAAGTTATTACAGGAATTTTACAGCTCATAGCTTCGAGAACTGGCAAACCAAAGCCCTCATATAAAGAAGGATAAACAAAGGCTTCACAAGCATTATATAATGTTGGAAGAACACTGTCTTTAACATAGCCTAAGAAAATAATATTACTATTTAGACCTTTAGAAGTGACTAAGTCGCTAAGTGCCAAACCTTCATCTTTTAATGAACCAGCAATTAGGAGTTTATGTGTTTCTTTTAGACTACTATAAATTTTTTCATAAGCGAGTATTAAGTTTTTTACATTTTTTCTTTTACTAAAGCCACCTACATATAGAATGTAAGGGGAGTCAATATTATATAATTTTTTTATAGTATTTTTACAAATAGTTTTATCTTGAGGATAAAAGGTTGAATTAGCTGCAAGTGGTGTGACACAAATTCTTTCAGCAGGATAGCTAGGAAAAAATTTCAATATATCATTCTTAGAGTGATTAGATACAGTAAGAATACCAACAGAGCTATTTATTATATTTGGCATATTTTTTAAAAAAACATCTAAATATCCTCTTCCGACTGTTTCAGGCATTATATATGGAATTAAATCATGCAAGGTAATTACAGTATTTATATTAGAATCTAATAATAAGCCGATGCCATTTTGAGGAATATGGTATATATCAATATTTTGTCTATTTAATAGTGCTGGGATATAATATTTATCAAAAAATCTGCTATTTTTAATAGAGCAGAAAGTATATTTTATATTTTCTTTTTTGTATAGTGAATCATAATTTCCAGTCCATATAATATTATATTGGTTATCACTGTCATAATTTATATTGTTAATTAGATTAATAGTGTAAGTACCAATACCAGAACCATTATAAGCGGTAGCACCACGTCCATCTATTGCAATCTTCATAAATTCCATCCACAAAAATTCCTATATTATAGAATATTATATTATTTAATAGTTGTGAATAAAAATCACATAAAAAACATATTTTACATATAATAACAAAAATAAGGTGTAAATTATGGAAGAGCAGCAAATAATACATTTAGTAGAAAAAAATTATGATATAAAGGTTTATGATTATAAAAAAATAAAAGGAGTTTACAAAATTTTTTCGGATGGAATATATTATGCTTTAAAAGTAATAAGTTATAAGTTTGGGCATTTTAATTTTATTATTAATGCAATATTACATTTGCAAAAGAGTGGATTAAAGTTTATTCCAGAAATTATTTTAACTAAAGATGATAAGGCATATTTTGAATGTAATAATGAATATTATTATATTTCTAAATGGGTTTCATCTAGAAGCAGTAATTATAATGATGAATCAGAGTTATTAAAGGTTGTACAGAATGTAGCTATATTACATAAATTTAGTGAAGGCTTTAAGGTTACAAAGGATATGGAGCCACGTATATATTGGTTTAATTGGCTAAAAAATTTTTATATTAGAAAAAATGAAATTATAAATTTTAAGGATAGAATAATGCAAAAAGCGAATAAGGATGAATTTGATTTAATATATTTTAATGAAGTAGATAAGGAAATTGAAACTGCTGAAAAGTCAATTTTAGCATTATATAGGTCGAAGTACTTTGAGATAATGAAAAAACAAGTACAAAAAAGAGGATTTTGCCATCATGACTTAGCAGAACATAATGTATTAATATCACAAAAAAATAATATATATTTTATAGATTTTGATTATTGCATTTTGGATAGCTATCTTCATGATTTGGCATCAATTATAATTAGAAGTAATAAAGATGGTAGGTGGAGCGAAGAAAAATTCAATAAAATAATCAATTCATATTCTTATATACAAAAGATTACAGAAGCAGAAAAAGAGATTATATTAGCATTTATTAGATTTCCACAGGAATTTTGGCAATTAGGAATTCAAAAGTATTGGGAAATGCAGGATTATTCTGAGGATATATATTTAAAAAAGCTTATTAACTATTTAGAAGATAGGGATAAAAAAGCAAGTGTTATATCATATTTATCAATTAGATAAGGAGTGGAATCTTATCAATAATTTTACATTGACTGAGTATTTATTAGAGCATGAAATAAAAATTTTAAATAAAAAATTTTATGTTGATGAAAAAATATCAGAGGAAGATGTTATTAAGCAGATAGCTCTTGCAAGCTATATACACAGAATTTTGAGTGGTTATCCTATAGGTGGGAATACTAGAATAAAGTGTAGCTTAGGTAGAGATATAGAAAAAATAAAGTATGATATTAGAAAGAATGAGAAAAACTTAGAGTATATAACTATAAAAACTAATAAAAATGATATTGATAAATTTTTAATTAAAAATGGTAAGATAATAATAGATAGATGTATTAATATTATAGAACAACTAAGAAATATAGATTATTTTGGCCTTATTAGAAGGGCTATGAATAAAAAAGAAATATGTCTTGGAAATATTGATGGAAGCAATCTTAGGGTATTTCAAGAGGTTGAAATAGGAAGTATAGAACAGGTTGAATATAATTTAATAGAAGAGGACATATATAATTATTTAAGAAAGGTAAGAAAAAAGAATAAAATAAATCTAGAAAATGCTTTAAATTATTTTGTTCAAATAAATAATTTGAATAATGATAGTAAGAACTATATAAAATTATTATTAAATTTACCTTATGATACCTTGAAATATTGGAAAAAGTATAGAAAGAAGGGAGTTATGGATGAGGAATTATTAATTAATATTAGAAAAGCGTTTTCTGTGGAGGTTATGGAAGATGTCTAAGTTTATTGAAAAAGATGTTCTTGTTGAGTATGATTTGGATATAGAATTATTAGAACTTTTAGAAGTAAATGTTATTGACATTATTCCATTAAGAAAGGTATATATCTTAGTAACAGATAGTGGAAAGAAAATATTAAAGAAAATTAATTATAGCAAAGAAAGATTGGATTTTATCTGTATATGTATAGAAGAATTAAAAAGACTAAATAACAATGTTATTAGCTTTACAAAATTTAAAGATGGCTCATATTATAAGGAGTGGAATGATAGCATTTATGTAATAATGGATTTGATTAATGGAAGAGAAGCATGCTTTTCTAATGAGTTAGAATATTTAAATGCTAGTGAGAGTATTGCAAAGCTCCATCTATCAGGAGAAGAAGCAATTAAAAATATATGTAAAAAGATAAATAAAGAAAAAAAAGAAATTATTGATAGGAGTTTTATAGAAAAAATTGAAGAGGCAGAAGAGACATTAAAAGAAATATATAGTTTTGTTAAAAATTATAGATATAATAACGAGTTTGATGATATATTTTTAAATAATTATAAAGAAAAGGTTAAAAATATAAATCGTGTAAAGGGAATATTACTAGAAAATAACTATGAGGAGTATTATGAAGAAAAAAATAATTTAGTTATTTGCCATAATGATTTAGTAGAACATAATTTTATAATTGATGATATGAATATTAATCTAATTGATTTTGATTATTTATCAATAGATTATAGGGTTATGGATGTAGCTAATATATTAACTAATGGTATCAAGCATATTGGCTATGATTTTACTAAGGGGATGGAGATGCTAAAGGCCTATGATGAGATATATCCATTAAGTAAGGAAGAAATTATATATGTATATGCTCTTATTTTATTTCCTAAGGATTTTTATTTAATTACAAAAAATTATTATTTTAAACAAAAAAGATGGAGTGAGGAGGTATTTAAAAACAGATATAGTCAAAAAATAATTGAAGACAAATTTAAATTAGAGTTTTTAGAGCAGTATAAAGAATGGATGAAAAATTAATTTCATCCATTTATTAATTGTTCATAGCATTTTATAGTATTAATAGCAGTATCTTTCCAAGAAAAATCCATACTTCTAATTAGCCCCTTACTCATGAGTTTTAATGATAGCTTTGTATCTGTAAGGATTTGCTCTAAAGCATTTTTTAAGGTATCGATATTATAAGGGTCAATTAATATAGCAGCATCATCCACCACTTCTTTCATTGATGTTACATTAGAAGTAATTACTGGCGTTCCACATGCCATTGCTTCAAGAGGAGGAAGACCAAAGCCTTCATAGAAAGAAGGATATACTAGAACTTCAGCAGCATTATAGAATATAGGAAGTTTATCATAGGGAATAAAACCAGGAAATAATATTGAATCAGATAGTTTTAGTTTCTCTGCCTGATTTTTATACATATCATAAGAAGGACCTTTATTACCAGCAATAACTAGTGTGGTATCTTTTCTATATTTTTGAGGAAGTAGGGAAAAGGCATTAATTAAACCCAGTATGTTTTTTCTTGGACTAAAGCCACCAACATATAAAATAATTTTATTATTTATATCATATTTCTCTCTTAAATAATGCTTACATTCATTTTTACTTAAAGGCACATATATTGATTCGGCAGCTAGATGAGTAACAAATATTTTATTTTTAGGATAGTTAAATTCTTTTGCTATATCATTTTTTGAGAAATTTGAAACTGTAATTATGCCATCACAATATTTTATAATATTAGGCAATTCATCATTGAAGATTTTTAGATATTTAGGACTTACTGTTTCGGGCATCCTAAGAGGTATGATGTCATGTAAAGTTATGACTTTTTTACAATTTATATTACTTGATAGACCTACACCATTTTGAGGAACATGATAAAGGTCAGATTTAGTATCATCTAGTATATTTGGGATGCTGACTTTATCCCAAAAATTTTCATTTGATTGGTTTTGTATATTTTCTATTGAAAAATTATGATTAAAATTATTTAATGAAGAGCTTTCTTGTAAGAAAATAAGATAATTATTCTTTTTATCATATCTATTTAGGTTGTAAATAAGTTCATAAGTATATGTTCCAATTCCAGTCCCACGATACCAATTCGCAGCTCTTCCATCTATAGCAACCTTCATAATGTTTCCTTTCCATATTACTATCATTTTATTATATTAATATTTATTATAATTTGTTAATAAAACAAACTAATAGTACATATAAATATATAGGAGGTGAGGCAATATGATGAGAGAATTTGAAATAGAAAGACAATTTGATATTAATATTGAGGTTATTAAAGCAAATAAAGGGGTTTATTATTTAAAAACTAATAAAGGGGAACGTTGCCTTAAAAGAATTAATTATGGACCTCAGAAGTTATTATTTGTTTGTGGTGCTAAGCAACATTTGATTAAAAATGGATTTAAAAATGTGGATGATTATTATCTAAACATTGATGGAGAACCGTATGCATTAGTAAATGAAGATTTGTATACCTTATCAAAATGGTTAGGTGGCAGAGAATGTGATTTTCATAATATTGTTGAAGTTAGGACTGCTGCTGAAACTTTAGCTAAGCTACATGAAGCATCTAAAGGTTACGAGCCACCAGAAAATTCTAAGCTAAAGAGTGATTTAGGAAGATGGAATCATTTGATGGAAAAAAGAATTAAATCTTTTGATAAAATGAGAGATATGATTAGGAAGAAAAATCAAAAGAGTGAATTTGATCTGATTTATTTAAAATCAATGGAGTTTTTTAAAGAGATGGGGAAGAAAGCTTTAACAACTCTTAATGAGTCTGACTATTATAATTTATGTGCAATTGCAGAACAGGAAAAGAGTTTTTGTCATCATGATTATACTTATCATAATATTATTTTAAATGATAATGAGGATGTTTATGTAATTGATTTTGATTTTTGTAAGAGAGAAGTAAGAACGTTTGATATATCTAATTTTATGATTAAAGTTTTGAAAAGAGTAGATTGGGATATAAATTTTGCCAAAGCTATTATTGAAACTTATAATTCTGTTTCTCCACTTTCAAATGAGGAATATAAGGTTTTATTTGCTTATTTACAATTCCCACAAAGATATTGGAGGCTAGCAAATAGATATTATTACAATGAAGTTAATTGGGGACAAAATACCTTCTATAATAAATTACAGGCTATTGTAGATGAAAGAGAGAATTATTTAAAATTATTAGATGAGTATGAAAAAGAATATTTGATGTGAAATATGGGGGCTTTAATATATGCCTCCTATTTTTACAATACTAGGCTCGTTTTACAAAGCATTTTCATAGTATATGGTAAGAAATACAAATGTGTGGTAATAATATGAATATTGGAGATATTGTTATTAGAAAATCTTATGATGGAGATATAAAGTTTAAGGTAGTTGATATAAAAATTGAAAATGCAGAGAAAATCTATGTTTTAAAGGGAACTAGTGTGAGAATTATTGCGGATTCAAGAGAGGATGATTTAGAAGTAGTTGAAGAGGATTATCAAGGAGAGCAAGAAAAAATTTTAAATAAAAGAGTTTGTAGAGCTATAAACAATGCAATTAATTATAGACAAGAAAATAATATTAATATAGTCAGTAATCAAAAAAAAAATAGAAATGAATTAGTTTTTGGAAGACCAGGGAAAATTCTTCATATAGATGGTGATAGCGAATATATGGAAAATTGTTTAAAGGTATATAAGCAACTGAATTTAGATGCTATTGGAAGAACAATTCCGGAGTCGAAACAACCTAAAGTTGTCGTAAGCTTAGTAAAAGAATATAAACCAGATATAGTTGTTATTACAGGTCATGATAGTATTTCAAAGAAAACACAGGATTATTTAGATATTAATTGTTATAGAAATTCAAAATATTATATAGATTCAATAAAGGCACTTAGAAATTATAATTCTAGTTATGATGAGTTGGTTATTTTTGCAGGTGCATGCCAAAGCTGTTATGAGGCTATATTAGATGCTGGAGCAAATTTTGCATCAAGTCCAGGCAGGGTGCTAATTCATTGTCTAGATCCAGTTTTTGTGTGTGAAAAAATAGCATATACACAAATAGATAAAGTAGCTCCTATTACAGATATTATTGATAATACAATAACAGGTATTAGAGGTATAGGTGGACTTCAAACTAGAGGAAAATATAGGGAGGGATATCCTAAATCATCTTTTTTAACATAAAAAAAGAAAGATGGTGGGTATCCATCTTTCAACTATGGTATAAAAGGGTATTGAGAATTTATGAGAGGTTATATGGTCAATAACCATTTTTATAATACGACATTAAAATTGATTTGTCAACAATATTTATAAAAAAAATAAAAAAATATAGAAAACTAGGATAAATATGTTGAAAAAAATTTTGTAATATAAATAAGTTGACATTTATATATTTAATAATAAATATTTAGGAGAAATGGAATGTCTAAGCTAAATGTAATAAAAGACAAATTACAATTCCAAAGATTAGTAGAAGAAAAAAAAACAGAAATAATAAAAAGGGAAGAATATTTAATTCCTGATACACAACAAGATGTAGATAAAATATTATCAGTAGAAGCAATGCCTATAATTACAAGTAAAGAGATACTTTCAGATAAAATAGTAGTTGAAGGTTATATAAAGTACAATATTCTATATGTACCAAGAGATAATGAGGTAATATTAAATTCTGTACATTATACTGAAAAATTTACAGAAAATATTATGATTGATGAAAGTGAACATAAAATTAAATGTGATGTTGAATGCAAAATGGAACATATTGAAGCAAGAGTTATGAATGAGAGAAAAATAGAAATACAGGGAAATATAAATATAGGCTGGATTATTTATAAGAAAATAGAGGTTGATTATGTTAAGGATATTGAAACTACAGAGGAAAATGTACAGATGCTTAAGGAAGAAGAAATAATAAATAAAATAGTATTGGATAATGAATATGACATTGAAAATAATACAGAAATAAGAATAGGAATGGATAAGCCTGCTATTGGAAAGATATTGGCTATAGATACTAAGCTTTATAAAAAAGAAATAAGGGCATCTGATGGCAAAATTAGTTTATCTAGCTATTGCAGAGTGAAATTTATATACTTTAGTTCAGATTTTAAAGAGATTTCTGAGATTGAATCTGATATTTATATTTCTAAGGATCAAGAATTAATGATTGAGAGCTTAGAAAAACTAAATTTTCAAGTAGAGTTTAAGGTTAATAGTGTTGAGGTGCAATTAAAAGAAGATGATTTAGGTGAGACTAGGATTATTAATTTAAATTTAGTAGTTAAGGCAAAAGTTAAAATTTATGCAAGTGACAATATAGAATTAATAAAAGATGTATATTCTACAAAAAATTTGGTAACAATTAGTAAATCTGAGTATGAAGTAGGAGTAGTCAAAAAGCTAAGCGATAAGGAAGTAATAATTAAAAATAATATTGATAATGAGGATAATAGTTTTAAATTAATAAGGGTAGAAAATATTACGGGAAGAATACTTAGTTTAAATCAAGTTGAATCTGATGGAATAGTAACTATTGATGGAATGATTGAAATAGGAATTGTTTGCAGTACAAATAGTGAGGAAATAAAATATACAGCTATAAATGGTCAAATTCCATATGAGTTTAATATGGAAATACCAAATGATGAAGATGAATTTAAGTTAATAATTAAATGTGACATTGAGGATATTGAAGCAGTAGTTGAGGGGAATTCGGTAGCAATAAAAATATCATTAACTTCAACAGGAAATGCAAATTACTTAGAGAAAAAAGTTTTTATTGAAGATGTAATTGAAGAGGAAGAAGAGGTGGAGAAGATTAATTCAAGTGTGATAATTTATGTTATAGAAGAAGGCGATACATTATGGAAGCTTGCAAAAAAATATAAAACAACAATTAGCGATATTGTCAAATTAAATGATATTCAAGACCCAGATTATATAGTGGCAGGAGAAAAGCTTATTATTCCAGGAAGAGCCATATTTTAAGCAAAAAGCTTTAGGTTAGCTTATCACATTGTGTACTAAATTACTGAAATAGTTATATTTCAGTAATTTTTTTTTGTATAAGATAATGTTTATAGGGAATACTAAAAATGTATGATTTGAGGTGAAAAAATGGTTGATAAAATAAAAGCAAATTTAATTATTATTGGTGGTGCTGAAGATAAAGAAGGGAAAAAAGAGATTTTAAAATATGTATGCAGTAGGATTGATAAGGAAAAGGATATTTTGCTAATAACAGCCGTAGCATCTGAATATCCTGAGGAAATGTGTAAAAAATATAAAAGAGTGTTTGGAGGATTAGGAATTAAGAATATTTTATTTTTAAAAATAAATGAAAGATGTGATGCTTATTTGGAAAATAATGTTCAATTAGTTAATAAAGCAAATCTTATTTTCTTTACTGGTGGAGACCAACTTAGAATTACTAGTTTAATAGGTGGCTCCCCAGTATATTCCAAACTTATTGAATTAGCAGAAAAAGGAGTTTTTTTAGTAGGGACATCAGCAGGGGCATCTGTTATGAGTGAAACTATGATAGTGGGTGGAGATGATGAAGAATCACCAAGAAAATGTAGTATAAGTATGGCACCAGGGCTTGGGTTTATTGACAGAATTATTATTGATCAACATTTCGCTCAAAGAGGAAGAATTGGTAGATTATTTTCAGCAATAGCTCAAAATCCTCAAATTTTAGGAATTGGAATTGATGAAAATACAGCTATTGTTGTGACTAAGGAAGGAATGGTTCAGATTATAGGCGAGGGAGCTGTTTATTTTATTGATGGTAGTGATATTACATATACAAATGTTTCTGAACAGAATGTAAGCGAAGTTTTAAGTATTTACAATATAAAAGTTAATGTTTTAAAAAAAGGCAATAAATTTAATATTATTACTAAAAAGACATATGAGTAGTAAATAATAGTTAAAAATTAAAGAAGGGAGGTACCATTATAAATATTATAGTGGTATTCATAAGATGAAAATAATAAAAAGTAAAGTTTTTAAAGGAAGAAATATTTATTCTCATAAAAAGTGTATAAGACTAGATGTGGATTTATGTGGCTATGCCAATATACCTAGTAAAGATATAGAAGGCTTTAACTCAAGATTATTAAGTAATTTACCAGAATTGAAAGAACATAGATGTGGTATAGATGAAGAGCATGGATTTGTAAAGAGACTTTCAGAAGGGACTTATTTAGCTCATATATGTGAACATATCATTATAGCAATTCAAAATAGGCTTAATATAGAAGTTTGTTATGGTAAATCTAGGGAAATACAAGGAGAATTATATTATATTGTTTTTCAGTACGAATATGTAAAAGTAGCAATTGAAGCAGCCCATCTTGCAGTAGATTTGATTAATTCATTAATTAATAATAAAAAAATAGATTTCTTGGGTAGAATGAGAATATTACAGAAAATATACAATAGTGAAATAATAGGACCGAGTACAAGGGCTATAAAAATGGCAGCGGAGAGATATGGTCTTCCAGTTTCACAAATTGGAGATGGTAGTATTTATCAAATTGGATATGGTAAACAATTGAGATATATTGAAGCTACAATAGGTAATGAT
This sequence comes from Clostridium sp., assembly GCA_022767515.1. Lineage (GTDB taxonomy): Bacteria > Bacillota > Clostridia > Clostridiales > Clostridiaceae > Clostridium. The sequence continues at coordinate 81,426 of JALENK010000072.1, read as the reverse complement.
ACAAGTTGTATAGCATCTGATATAGCTTCAGATAAGATTATAACAAAACAACTTTTAATAAATCAAAATATTCCAGTACCTAAAGGAATTAAGGCTAATAATGTTTTAAATTTAATAAAGAATGCTAGGAAGATAGGTTATCCTTTAGTTTTAAAACCTCGTTATGGTTCAAAGGGAGATGGGGTAGTTTTGAACATTCAAAATGAGAAGGAATTAGTAATTAAATATAATTCAATGAAAAGAAAATATGATGAATTAATGCTAGAAGAGAGTGTTAGAGGATATGATTATCGAGTTTGCGTAGTTAATTATGAGGTAGTTGCAGTATCTTTGAGGATACCACCTTTTATAATTGGTGATGGAGTTCATAGCATCAGAGAGTTGATTAGACTAATAAATGATGATCCTAATAGAGGATTTGGTCATGAGAAACCTTTAACTAAAATTAAAATAGAAGAGGAGTTATTAGAAGAAATAAAAAAACAGGGATATGAACTACAAACTATACCTGATATAAATCAAAAGATATTGCTTAGGGAAACAGCTAATTTATCTAAAGGCGCTATTGCTGTGGATTGTAGTGATGATATATGTAAAGAAAATATAGAGTTATGTATAAGAGCGGCTAAAACGATAGGATTAGATATATGTGGTATTGATATTAAGGCACTAGATATATCTAAACCTTTGATAGGTCAGGGAGGTATTATTGAGGTTAATTCTGCACCTGGAATAAGGATGCATGAATTTCCACTAGAGGGTAGGTCTAGGGACGTAGGTGAAGCAATTTTAAAGCTTCAATATAATGGAGTCCCTATTAATATTCCGGTTATATCAATAACAGGAACCAACGGTAAAACAACAACTACTAGAATGATTTCTCATATTTTGAAAAATACAGGATTAATTGTTGGAATGACCTCAACTGAGGGTATATATATAGGTGATACGTGTATAGATTGTGGTGATGATACTGGATTTTATAGTGCCCAAACTGTGCTTCAAAATAGAGAAGTCGAGGTAGCAGTTTTAGAAACAGCAAGAGGTGGAATTATCAGAAATGGTTTGGCATATGATTTAGCTGATGTTGCTGTTATAACTAATATTACTGAAGATCATTTGGGGATTGATTCTGTAGAATCAATGGAGGAAATGGTTTTAGTAAAATCCTTAGTAGCAGAAGCAGTCAAGGAAGATGGCTATGTTGTTATTAATGCTGATGATAAATGGAGTTTGAAGGTAGTTAAAAGAATAAAAGAGAAGAATATAATATATTTCTCAAAGAGTAGCAATAATAAATTTATTAAAGAAGCAATAAAATCTAACAATATAGCTATTTATATTGAAAATGATTATTTAACATTATATGAAGAAGGAAAATTTATAAAGCTTATTAAAATAAATAACATTCCAATTACACTTAATGGAATATTAGAGTTTAATATAGAGAATGTATTATCAGCTTGTGCTTGTTTAGTTGCTTTAAAGGTTGATTATAAATCAATTATTAGAGGATTAAAAACATATAAATTAAATAGTAAATATAATATGGGAAGATTTAATATTCATGAAATAAATGGAATAAAGGTAATTTTAGATTATGGTCATAATATAGAAGGGTATAATTCTGTTATTAAAGCTATAAAAAAGATAGCCAATAAACATATTTTTGGGGTAATTGGAGTACCGGGAGATAGAAAGGATGAGGATATATTAAAAATTGGTACATTATGTGGTAAGAGCTTTGATAAGGTTATTATAAAAGAAGATAAAGACAGGAGAGGAAGAAAAGAAGGTGAAGTAGCTAAAATTCTAGAAAAAGGAGTGAGAACTAATTTAAAAGACATAAAAATAATACTAGATGAGTTAGAAGCGTTTAAAAATATTTTTAAAGTAGCAGAACCTGGTGATGTTATAGTGGTTTTTTATGAGAAAATAGATTTATTGATTCAATATTTAAATGAATTAGAAGTAGCCTCTACTGAGTTAAAAATAATTAATATCTAATGTGATTTTTGTTAAGTATGAATTAGTTCACATATTTTTATTAATATGATAAAATTATCTATTATAATGAGAAAGTGAAAGGATACATAGATATGATAGAGAAGGCGTATGCTAAAATAAATATTTCTTTAGATGTTGTAGGAAAAAGAGATGATGGATATCATTTACTAAGAATGATAATGCAGAATATAGAGTTATATGATGAAATTGAACTAACTAAGATAGATGAGGGGATTAAAATAACTTGTAATAAGGCTTTTGTTCCTACAGATGAAAGGAATTTAGCATATAAAGCAGCAAAGGCATTTAAGGATAAATATAATATAAATCAAGGCGTAAGAATAGATATTAGAAAAAATATACCAGTATCAGCAGGGCTTGCTGGAGGAAGTACTGACTGTGCAGCAGTACTTAGGAGTATGAATAAGTTGTTTAAGGTTAATGCTCCTATGAGTGAACTTATGGAAATAGGTGTTAAGCTAGGTGCAGATGTTCCGTATTGTTTACAAGGTGGTACAGCATTGTGTGAAGGAATAGGCGAAGAGATTACTAAACTTCCGCCGTTTAAAAATCAAATAGTAGTTTTGGTTAAGCCACCGTTTGCAGTATCAACTAAAGACGTATATAAGGCATTTGATATAAATAAGGCAATTATTCATCCTAAAACAGAAAGAATAATTTCTGCTATGAAAGTATATGATTTAAATTCTGTTTGTAGTAATATGAAAAATTTACTTGAAAATGTTACTTTAAGAAAATTTCCAGTCATTAATAATATAAAGTGTCAAATGATTAATTATGGAGCAGTTGGAACTATGATGAGTGGAAGTGGTCCGAGTGTATTTGCTTTTTTTAATGATATGTATAAAGCACAGTTATGTTTTGAAGAAATGAAAAAGAAGTATAAAGACGTTTTTATAACTAGAACAAAATAATATGTATAAAATACCTTCTTGTGGAGATAATTACCTCTATAAGGAGGTTTTATTATGGGGTTAAAAAAATTTATATTAGTGTTAATATTATGTTTAATTAGTTTTTTTAGTGGCTGCAGTTTAAATCAAAATAAAGTCGAGTATGATTATAATATTATAAATGATATTGTAATTAGATTTCATGTAATAGCTAATAGTGATTCAGATGAAGATCAAAAATTGAAATTAAAGGTTAGAGATGTTGTAATTAATTATTTATATCCTTATATGAAAGATGTTAAGAATTTAGATGAGTCGAGAAAAATAATCAAAGAAAAAAATGATGAGGTAATAAAATTAGTAAATAAAGTAATAAAGCAGAATGGATATAACTATAGCGTAGAGAGTAGATTATCAAGAGAAAATTTTCCTGAAAAGGAATATGGTAATATTATTTTCCCTCAAGGTAATTATGAAGCATATAGAATAATAATAGGAAATGGAGAGGGTCATAATTGGTGGTGTGTAATGTTTCCACCATTATGTTTTGCAGATGAAACAAAAGAAAATGTAAAAAGTGAGCAAAATACAGAAAAACTTAATGAGTATATTGAAGAAGAAGTAAAGGTTAAGTTTAAGGTGGTAGAATGGATTAAAGGATTATTTTCGTAAATTTAACTTGATTAATAACAATAATAATCATAAACTATAAGTTATAGTAGAAAAATTGGAGGAAAACATATATGACTAGAGCATTAGCAATGTTGTCAGGTGGTCTTGACAGTATATTAGCAGCTAAATTAATAAAGGACCAAGGAATAGAAGTTATAGGAATTTGCTATAAATCATATTTCTTTGGAGAGAAAAATGCTGAAAGAATGTGTAAGCAGATAGGTATTAGATTAGAAGTTGTTGATTTTTCAGAAGAACATTTAGAAATGGTTAAGAATCCAAAGCATGGATATGGTAAAAATATCAATCCTTGTATTGATTGTCATGCAATGATGATGAACTATTCTGGAAAATTGTTAGAAAAGTTTGATGCAGATTTCATAATAACAGGAGAGGTATTAAATCAAAGACCAATGTCCCAAAATAAGCAAGCATTGAATGTGGTTAAGAAAGAATCTGGTTATGCTGATAAAATATTAAGACCACTTTGTGCTTTGAATTTAGAGCCAACACAAATGGAACTAGATGGACTTGTAGATAGAAGTAAGCTATTAAATATATCTGGAAGAAGTAGAAAGGTTCAAATGGAGCTTGCAGAAAAGTATAATATAAAGGATTATCCATCACCAGCTGGAGGATGTAAGCTAACAGAGCCTAACTTTGCTTTTAGATTAAAGAGATTGCTTCAAAAAAATCAAAATTCAGTTACAGTAGAAGAAATTAAATTACTAGATTATGGAAGGCATTTTGCTACACCTAATGGTACTGAGGTTATAGTTACAAGAACTGGAGAAGAAGCAGAAGCAGTGAAAAAGATATTAACAAAGGAACATATCTTATTTATACCTTCAAGCCATATGGGAGCTATGGGAATAATTTATGGAGTCTGCAGTGAGGCTGATAAAGAATTTGCATGTAAGATAGTTGCTAGATATAGTAAGGGAAAAGATTTGGATTCTGTAAAGGTCAAGTATGGAAATTATGGTACTAAATTTAGTGATGAATTAGCAGTTAAGCCAGCTACTCAAGAAGAAATTGATGCTTATATTATACAAAGTAAATAGGGGGGGAAGATATGGGAAAAAAAGCAATAGTGAATGTAATTAGTAGTTCAAGCTTAGAAAATGAAGACAAAATAGAAATTGTATCGCCAGGAGAGTATATAAAATTAGAAGATGGATATAAGGTTATATATGATGAAACAGAGTTGTCTGGAATGGATGGAACTACAACAACAATAACTATAAGAGATAAAGAGGTTATTCTTGAAAGAGAAGGAACAATCGAAACAAAAATGTATTTTGATGAGGATAATCCTAATGTATCATTATATAGTACACCATATGGAATTATTGAAATAACAATATCTACAAATAGTTTATTTGTAGATGCCAATGAAAATGGAGCTAAGGTTGAAATTGAATATGATATGTCTGTTGGTGGTCAGGATTCTATATCCACATCATTAGTATTAGTGGTAAAAACTCAATAGTTTATGAATATTTTCCTATATTTATGACAATAATATAATTATAGGAAGGTGGTTAGTTTGAATATTTCTGATAAATATATACTGATAATTAATACATTAATTTCATATTATGGGATTGATAAGGCAGATTTTATTAATCTTTTAAGAAAAAAAGAAAATAAATACTTATTACTATTATTTTTTAAAAAATATAGGTGTATAGATATGCCTAGAACAAAGGAGTTATTTAAATATAAAACTAAACGTTCAGTATTAATTAATATACAAAAAGCAGAAGAAAAATTTTTAATTAACCGTGATTTTAGAGAAAGATACTTTGAATTAGAAGAAGAATTAATAGCAAAACTAAACAATAATATCATATAGATATAAAATGTGATATAATATCAATTAAATTAAAGGCAATATTTTTGGTTAGCCTAACTTAGAATATTGCCTGTCTAACATCACTTCATAAAAATTCTAGGTTTAATTAAATTTTCCAAATTACATAATTATATAGGATAGAAAGGGGAGGCTATTTAGTGCCAATATTGAATAAACAAGAATATGAAAATATGACATTAGCAGAATTAAAGGAAGTGGCTAAAGGTCTTGAAATTAAAAATTTATCAAAATATAAAAAATCAGAGTTAATTGAGGAGATACTTTTATTAAAAGCTAATTCAATAGAAAAAAATGGTGTGATATTAAAAGAAAAAATAGCGCCTAAAAATGAAGTTCAAAATGCTGCTAAAAAAGAAGAACTAAAATCTATACCAAAAGAACAGGAATATGTAAAAGGAATATTAGAAATATTAGAAAATAATAGTTTTGGATTTTTAAGATGCAAAAATTATCTAACAAGTAGTGAGGATGTATATGTATCTCCTTCACAAATAAGAAGATTCAATTTGAAAACTGGAGATGAAGTATCTGGTAAGGTTAGAGAAGCTAAGGAGGGTGAAAAATTTAAAGCATTATTATTTGTTGATAAGGTAAACGGAGAATCACCTGAAAAGGCAATTGGTAGAAAAAACTTTGAATATTTAGTACCAATCTATCCTACTGAAAGACTGAGATTAGAGACAGGAAACAAGAATGATTTATCATCAAGATTAATGGATATAATTTGTCCTATTGGTAAAGGACAAAGAGGAATTATTGTAGCACCACCTAAGGCAGGAAAGACAACTTTATTAAAGAAGGTAGCTCAGAGCATTATTTCTAATAATCCAGAAGTAAAGCTTATAGTCTTACTTATTGATGAAAGACCAGAAGAGGTTACAGATATGCAGAGAAGTATAGATGGAGAAGTTATATACTCAACTTTTGATGAAGAACCTCAAAATCATGCAAAGGTTTCTCAAATAGTTTTAGAAAGAGCTAAGAGAATGGTAGAACAACAAAAGGATGTTGTAATTCTTTTAGATAGTTTAACAAGACTTGCAAGAGCTTATAATTTGACTGTAACACCATCAGGAAGAACACTATCTGGTGGATTAGACCCTAGTGCATTAATTATGCCAAAAAAATTTTTTGGAGCTGCTAGAAATATAGAAAATGGTGGAAGCTTAACTATATTAGCTACAGCATTAGTAGATACTGGCTCAAGAATGGATGATATGATTTTTGAAGAGTTTAAAGGTACTGGAAACATGGAAGTACACTTAGATAGAAAGCTTCAAGAAAGAAGAATTTTTCCTGCTATTGATATTTATAAATCAGGAACTAGAAAAGAAGATTTATTGTTAGACGATGATGAAAAGGAAGTAGCATTCAATATAAGAAAGAGTATGTATAATGAGGGAAATATTGAAACAACTACTGAAAATTTAATAAATATGTTATCAAAAACTAAAAATAATAAAGAGTATATTAGTATATTTCAAAAAAATATAAATAAAAAATAGAGGAATGTATTTATTTGTGTTCCTCTATTAATTTATTGCAAATATCTACAATATTTCGTATTGAATAAATTGAAGATAATTCATTTAATTTATTTTTTTTATCTAATAAAATATGAGGTTGTTCTATAAGTTTATCAATTAATGGATTTATTTCTTTATATTTATGAATATAGAAAGAGTAGCCCTCAGTAGATAAAAAATTAGCATTATCTGTTTCTTGTCCAGGTATTATAAATGGAATTATTAATGGTAAATTTTTAATGATGGATTCTGTTACTGTCAATCCTCCTGGTTTAGATATAATTACATCTGAATATTCCATTAATGAAGCTATATCTGTAGTGTATCCTAAAATGTGAATTTTTTTATCAGTTAATTCTATATTATATTTTTTTAATAACTTTTCCTTTAATTTATGGTTATTTCCACAAACAACAGTAAGACGTAGTTTATTTTTATTTTTTAATAATTCATCAAAAACATATGATATATTATTTAGTCCCATACTTCCGCTCATTAGAAGAATACTGAAGTATTCAGTATCTTTGATTTTAGGAATTATAGAATTGTTTGAACAAAAAGATTCTCTTACTGGAATACCAAGAGGATAAATAATATTAGGAGGAATCTTATTTTTTACTAAGTGCTCCTTAGTATAATCACTTCCAGTAATGTACGCATCTACATTATTGTTTATATAGGCGGCATGTGCTTTGAAATCAGTAATTATAGAAATAAAAGGTACTTTTAAATTCTTTTTTTGTTTTAATCTTGATATTATCAGAGCTGTAAATGGATGAGTGCCAATAATAATATCAGGAGAACTTTCCATAATAAATTTATATAGTTTGTTAGAATTAAGAGCAAACAATATATTTAATATTTTATTATGAAATTTGGTATCTGTTAATCTATATATTAATCCATATATTTTGGGAAAGTATAAAGCCGATATTTCATAGCTTTTTACAATAAATTTATTTATAAATTTACTGTTGGATGCTAAAAAATCATATTTTGTACAGCTAAAGTCATTTTGAGATAGGATATCAATAAGTGCATCTGCCGCTTGATTATGTCCTTGTCCTGTAGAGGTTGTGAGTATTAAAACTTTTTTCATAGAATCACTCTCTTGTTTATTGTATAAAGAAAATGGGAAAGACAACGTCTTTCCCTAAATCTTCTATTTGTTTTGATTAAGATTAAATCTCTTGTTGAATTTATCAACTCTTCCGCCGATATCAACGATTTTTTGTTTACCAGTGAAGAATGGGTGGCATTTAGAGCATATTTCTACTTTAAGTTCATCTTTAACTGAACCAGTTGTAAAAGTATTTCCACATGCACACTTAACTACAGCTTCATGGTTGTATTCTGGATGTATGCCTTCTCTCATTTATTTCACCTCTTTCAATTGTTTAATTATGTTTAAACAACTATCTAAGTATAACATAGTTGGTAGTTTAAGTCAATAATATAAAAAAACAAAAAATATTTTTACTTTGCTAATTAAATGTTATAATAAAATAATGAGGTCTTGTAAATAAATCAATGATAGGAAGTGATTATTAAATGAGAAAATGTGATGTGGGAGGCCAGGCTGTTATTGAAGGTGTAATGATGAGAGGCAAAAAAGGAGTTGCAACAGCCGTTAGAAAAGAAGATGGAGAAATCGTAGTAAAATATGAAAAAACATTACCGTTTGTAAAAAGGCATCCTAAATTGAATATTCCATTAATTAGGGGAATATTTATATTGATAGATTCTCTAATAGAAGGTATTAAGTCTTTAAATTATTCATCAGAGTTTTTTATTGATGATGATGAAGAACCATCAAAATTTGAAAAATGGCTTACTGATAAATTAGGGGATAAACTAGACAAGATAGTAGTATTTTTATCAATGCTATTGTCAGTTGCTATTTCTGTAGGATTATTTGTTGGAATACCAACATTTGTGGCATCATTTTTTGAAAAATTAGGTTTTAATTCAATTGCTTTAAACATAGTTGAAGCTATATTAAGAATAGTGATATTGCTTTTATATATGGCGGGTATTGGAAAAATGAAAGAAATAAATAGAGTATTCCAATATCATGGGGCAGAGCACAAAACAATTTTTTGTTATGAAGCAGGGGAACCTTTAACTGTTGAAAACATAACTAAGTATTCTAGATTTCATCCTAGATGTGGGACAAATTTTTTGTTCTTAATAATGTTTGTTAGTATTATCATATTTACATTTACTGGTTGGGGTGGATTTTGGGAAAGATTGGCTTTTAGAATAGTGCTAATACCAGTAGTTTCTGGAATAACTTATGAAATAATTAAATGGTTAGGAAGAAGCAATACAAAATTATCTAAAATTATTGCAGCACCAGGATTAAAGCTTCAAAAGCTTACAACAAGAGAACCAGATGGAGATCAAATTGAAGTGGCTGTACAGGCATTACTTGCATCAGAAGGAATTGAGGTTAAGAAGAAAATCTCTGAACTTATTCAAATGGGTACTACTAGAATGAAGAAATCTGATACAGCTAGACTAGATGCACAGGTATTGCTTGGTAGTGTTTTAGGTGTTGATAAAACATATCTAATAACTAATTTTGATAAAGAGGTAGAAAATGAGGATAAGGATAAGTATTTAGAATTAGTTGAAAAAAGAAGTAAGTGTATGCCTATAAAGTATATTTTAGGTGAAACTGAGTTTATGGGATTAGATTTTTGTGTTGCAGAGGGAGTCCTTATTCCTAGAAATGATACAGAAATTTTAGTAGAAGAGGTATTGAAAAATATACCAGAAGATGACAGTCTTCTTGTTTGTGATTTGTGTACTGGAAGTGGAGCTATAGCAATTTCTTTGGCTCATTATAGGAAAAATATTAAAGTAGATGCTATAGATTATTATGAAGCACCAGAAAGAATAACTAAAGAAAATATCGTTAAGAATAAGGTATCTGCACAAGTAACATTTATAAAGAGTGATTTATTAAAAGAAGTTATGCTAAAGGAAAAGAAATATGATATAATTGTTTCTAATCCACCATATATAAGAAGCAAGGAAATTGAAACCTTAATGAGTGATGTTAAGGATTATGAACCTATGCTTGCACTAGATGGTGGAAGAGATGGATTAAAATTTTATAGAAAGATAGTAGAACAATCTAAGAATGTATTAAAGAAGGATGGTATTATTGCATTTGAGATTGGATATGATCAAGCAGAAGAAGTTGAATCATTATTAGAATTGAATGGATATAGAGATATTGAAATAAAAAAAGATTTAGCAGGATTAGATAGAGTTATAGTTGCAAGGTTCAATGGTTGATTGATTTAATTAGTGTGTGATATAATATACAAATGTGAAAAAAATAATTGGAGTGATATCATGTTATTAGAGAAGTTAGCTTTTATAGAAAATAAATATGATGAATTATCAGTAAAGATAAGTGACCCAACTGTTATGGCCAATCAAAACGAATGGAGAAAGCTATGCAAAGAGCATGCTGATATGGAAGTAATAGTTAATGCATATAAAGAGTATAAGAAGGTTACTGAAGATTTAAAAGCTGATAAAGAAATGTTAGTAGAAGAAAATGACAGAGAAATGAGAGATATGCTAACAGAAGAAATATCATCTTTATCGTCTAGAGAAAAGGAATTAGAAAATCAAATACAAATTTTATTATTACCAAAGGACCCTAATGATGACAAGAATGTATTCGTAGAAATCAGAGGTGGTGCAGGAGGAGAAGAGGCTGCTTTATTTGCTGCAAATTTATTTAGAATGTATTCTAAGTATGCAGAAAATAATAGATGGTCTTCTGAAATTATGAGCATAAATGAAACAGATATTGGTGGAATAAAAGAAATTGTATTTATGATAAAAGGTGACGGTGCATATTCTAAGCTTAAGTATGAAAGTGGTGTGCATAGAGTACAAAGAGTACCAGATACTGAATCAAGTGGTAGAATTCACACATCTACAGCAACAGTCGCTGTTTTACCTGAAGTTGATGATGTTGAAATTGAAATCAATGAGAAAGACTTAAAGATAGATGTTTTTAGAGCATCTGGTAATGGAGGTCAGTGCGTAAATACTACAGACTCAGCTGTAAGAATGACTCACTTACCTACTGGACTTGTAGTTTCATGTCAAGATGAAAAATCACAGTTGAAGAACAAAGAAAAAGCATTAAAGGTTCTTAAAGCAAGATTATATGAAAAAGCTGAAGCTGAACGTTCTGCTGGAATTGCAGAAGATAGAAAGAGCCAAGTTGGAACTGGAGATAGAAGTGAAAGAATAAGAACTTATAACTATCCTCAAGGAAGAATAACAGACCACAGAATAGGATTAACATTATATAAATTAGAAGAAATCTTAAATGGAAATCTTGATGAAGTTATTAATGCTTTAATTACAGCAGATCAAGCTGAAAAGATGAAGAGAATGGGTAATAGTGAAAATTAAAAAATCAAAGCCTTGCATTATTTAGTGTAGGGCTTTTCAAATACATAAAGGAGAAAATTATGAATATATTTAAAGCTATAAAACAAGAAAAGAAAGCCAATAAGCATTTTTATATTATAATGATTTCCTTATCTATTATTTTACCATTAGCTATATATTTGACTGCTTTGACGTCATGGTTTTATTTAACTTATTTATTTATTATGGAATTTCTAATAATGATTGCTATAATTAGAAAAATTAATATTTCTAAATTAAGTTTTAACTGTAGTAATAATAAATTAAAATTTTCATTAGGACTATCTTCAAGACAGAATTTAGTTATTTGTGATAAGATAGTTTTGGTACATACAAATAAAATGGAAGAGGATATGGAAATAATTCTTATTTCTAGTGTAAAGACTAAAAGTAAATATTTAAAACCTGTACTTAAGAGTTTTTGTAAAAAATATCCTTTATTGGTTGATGAGTTAAAAAATATAAAAAGAAATAGCAATAATCAAAATCAGATGTATTATTACCAAGTAATAAAAAGAGGCGGATTAAATAAATATATGTTATTAGATACAATTTATAAAAATTGTGTAAAGGCAATTTATACTGAGGAATGTATACAAAATATTAAAATTGCACGTGGGCAAACTTTGATGTAAATTTAAGAAAGAAGGAGTATTTTTGAATACTAAGGTGGTTAAAATAAATAATGTATCAGAAGAAAAGGAATATATAAGAGAGGCTTCTGAAATAATAAAATGTGGTGGTACTGTAGTATTTCCAACAGAAACTGTATATGGATTAGGAGCAAATGCACTTAATGAGGATGCAGTCAAAAAAATTTTTATAGCAAAAGGAAGACCACAGGATAATCCGTTAATCGTGCATGTGGCAGATAAGGATATAAGCAGTTATGTAAAGGAAGTTCCAGAGGTGGCACAAAAGTTAATAAATGAATTTTGGCCTGGACCATTAACTGTAATTTTGGAAAAGAAAGATATAATACCAGATGTTACAAGTGCTAATTTGGGTAGTATCGGAATTAGAATGCCCAATAATGAAGTTGCTTTGGAGCTTATTAAAGAAGCAAAAGTACCTATAGCTGCACCGTCTGCTAATATTAGTGGTAGACCTAGTCCTACTGATGTTAAAAGATGTGTAGAGGATTTAGATGGAAGGGTTGACTATATTTTGGGTGGCGAAATTAGTGATGTTGGTGTAGAGTCGACAATTGTTGACTGTACGGTTATCCCCCCACTTGTGTTAAGACCAGGTGGAGTTACTCTTGAAATGCTTAAAAGTATATGTAATGAAATAGAGCTTGATATAGGACTACTTGAAAAAAATAATAAAAATTTGCGCCCTAAGGCACCAGGCATGAAGTATAAACACTATGCACCTAAAGCTAAGGTGAAAATAATACGTGGCAATAATGAAAAAACTATTGAAAAAATAAATGAAATGGTAGAAAATTATATAAATGAGGGAAAAAAGATAGGTGTTATTTCTACCAAAAAAAATATTTCATTTTACAAAAATTGTGTAGTTAAGAATGTGGGTGATAGTTTAGAGGAAGTAGCCCATAACTTATTTGAAGCTTTGAGGAGTTTTGATGATATGGGAGTAGATATAATACTATCTGAAGCTTTTGAAGAAAAAGGCATAGGAATAGCAATAATGAATAGGTTGAATAAGTCAGCAGGCTTTGATATTACAAATGTTTAGGAGGAATAAAAAATGAAGATAGCAATAGGTTCAGATCATGGTGGATTTCAATTAAAAGGTGAGGTTATTAAATATTTGAATGAAAATAACTATGAAGTAAAGGATTTTGGAACATATTCAGAGGAATCGTGCGATTATGCAGATTACTCCATAAAGGTAGCAGAAGCAGTAGCGAATAAGGAATATGAATTTGGAATATTAATATGTGGAACAGGAATAGGAATAGGGATAGCAGCTAATAAGGTTCCAGGAATAAGAGCTGCCTTATGTTCAGATACATTTAGTGCACATGCAACAAGAGAACATAATGATGCAAATATATTAACAATGGGGCAAAGAGTAGTAGGTCCAGGGCTTGCATTAGATATAGTAAAGACTTTCTTAACTTCAAAGTTTGAAGGTGGAAGACATATACAGAGAATAGAAAAGATTACAGAAATAGAGCAAAAATATTCTAAATAATGGAGGTAGGCTTGTGAGTCAAGTATACGAAATTAATTACCCAATGATAGTACATAAATTAGCACTTCTTAGGGATAAGAATACAGGTACAAAGCTATTTAAGGAATTGGTTAAAGAAATAGCTATGCTTATGACTTATGAAGTTACAAAAGAATTTGAGACAAAAGAAGTTGAAGTTGAAACACCAATATGCAAGACTAAATGTAAAGTTCTTGATGGAAAAAAAACAGCCATAGTTCCTATACTTAGAGCAGGACTTGGGATGGTTGAAGGAGTACTTAGTATAATTCCATTTGCTAAGGTTGGACATATTGGAATGTCGAGGGATGAAGAAAATTTAAAACCAGTAGAGTATTATTGTAAATTGCCAAGAGATATTAATGAAAGAGAAGTAATTTTAGTTGATCCAATGCTTGCAACAGGAGGTTCTGCTATAGATGCTGCAAATTCATTAAAGAAGTATGGCGCAAAAAAAATAAAATTTATGTGTCTTATAGCAGCTCCAGAGGGAATTAGTAACTTTCAAAAAGAACATCCAGATATTGATATATATGTAGCATCAGTAGATGAATGCTTGAATGAAAAAGGATATATAGTTCCAGGACTTGGAGATGCAGGAGATAGAATATTTGGAACATTATAATTGAGGTAAGGCTATGAATAGAATTGATAAAGTGAATTATTATTTAGATATAGCTGAAACAGTACTTGAAAGAGGAACTTGTATTAGAAGAAATTATGGTGCAATTATTGTTAATAATGATGAAATAATATCTACAGGGTATACTGGTGCACCTAGAGGAAGAAAGAATTGTAATGAGCTTGGAATATGTAAAAGAGCGAAATTAAATATTCCAAGAGGAACTCAATATGAGCTGTGCAGGTCTGTTCATGCTGAAGCAAATGCTATAATAAGTGCATCTAGACGAGATATGATAGGTTCAACCTTATACTTAGTAGGTAAAGAGGTGGAAACTGGAGAGCTTGTTAAAAATGCTAGTTCATGTATGCTTTGCAAACGAATGGTTATTAATTCAGGGATAAAACAGGTAGTAGTTAGAGAAACTAAAAAAGATTATAGGGTTATAGATGTTGAAGAATGGATTTCAGAAGATGATTTTTCTGAAAATAAAATAGGATATTAGAGCATAATAAAAAATGGAGGCTTTTATGAAAAAAGTAATTACTATTTTTGGAACAAGACCGGAAGCTATAAAAATGGCGCCACTTGTTAAGGAATTAGAAAGAACAGAAGGAATAGAATCAAAGGTTTGTGTTACAGCACAGCATAGAGAAATGCTTGATCAGGTATTAGAATATTTTGATATAAAACCAGATTATGATTTAAATATTATGCAGACAAAACAAACATTAACTGGAATTACAGGAAGAGTATTATCTGGTCTTGAAGAAGTTTACAAAGAAGAAAAACCGGATATGATTTTAGTGCATGGAGATACTACAACTACATTTGCTGGAGCACTTGCAGCATTTTATCAACAGATAAAGGTAGGGCATGTTGAAGCTGGACTTAGAACTTTTGATAAATATTTTCCTTTTCCAGAGGAGATGAATAGAAAACTTACAGGGTCATTAGCTGACTTACATTTTGCTCCTACAGTAGGTTCAAAAAATAATTTATTAAGAGAAGGGGTAGACGAAAAATCTATCTATATTACAGGGAATACTGTTATAGATGCAATGGAGCACACTGTAAAAGAGAATTATATATTTAATGAAGAAGAGTTAAATAAAATTGATTTTGAAAATAAGAAAATAATTATGGTAACTGCTCACAGAAGAGAAAACTGGGGAGAAGGAATAGAGAATATATGCATAGCATTAAATAGAATTGTAGAAGAAAATAAAGATGTTGAAGTTGTGTATTTAGTACACCTAAATCCAGTAGTTAAAGATGTAGTACATAAAATGTTGGGAAATAATGAAAGAATACATTTATTATCGCCATTAAGTACTAATGAAACACATAATCTGATGAATAAATGTTTTATGGTTATGACTGATTCAGGTGGACTTCAAGAAGAAGCACCACATTTAGGTAAGCCAGTTTTAGTACTTAGAGATGTAACTGAAAGACCAGAAGCAGTTGAATATGGTACAGTTAAGCTAGTAGGAACTGATATTGCAAGAATAGTTGAGGAAGCTCAAATATTAATAAAGGATAAAGAGGCCTATGAAAAAATGAGTAAATCTATAAATCCATACGGTGATGGATTGGCTTCAAAGCGTATAGTTAAGGCAATTTTAAAATATTTTAATATAATTGATGAAGAAATTGATGAATTTAATAGATAATTATATTGTAGAAATATTATAAAAATGGTATAATTATAATATGTTAATAGTTTAACAAACTATAAAAATATTTTTCAAATCTTAGGAGGTATTTTATAAAATGAGAGAAGTAGTTATCGCAAGTGCTGCAAGAACAGCAATTGGTTCATTCGGTGGAACTCTTAAAACTATTCCAGCAGTAGAATTAGGAGCAATAGTAGTTAAGGAAGCAATAAATAGAGCAGGAATTAAGCCAGAACAAGTAGAAGAAGTTGTATTAGGAAATGTTATTCAAGCAGGTTTAGGACAAAACCCAGCTAGACAAGCAACTTTAAAAGCTGGTATACCAGATGAAGTTCCAGCAATGACAATTAATAAGGTTTGTGGTTCAGGATTAAGAACAGTTGCATTAGCAGCTCAAATGATTAAAGCAGGAGATGCTGATATCGTAGTTGCTGGTGGTATGGAAAGTATGTCTCAAGCACCATATGCTATTAAGGATATGAGATGGGGACACAAAATGAACTCTACACAATTAACAGATACAATGATTAATGATGCTTTATGGGATGCATTTAACAACTATCATATGGGCGTTACTGCTGAAAATATAGCAAAAGAGTGGAACTTATCAAGAGAAGAACAAGATGCATTTGCTGCAGCTTCTCAACAAAAGGCTGAAAAAGCTATTAAAGAAGGAAGATTTAAGGATGAAATAGTTCCAGTAATGGTACCTCAAAGAAAAGGTGATCCAATAGTATTTGATACAGATGAAGACCCAAGATTTGGTACAACTCCAGAAACATTAGCTAAGTTAAAGCCATGCTTCATAAAAGATGGTACTGTAACAGCTGGTAATGCTTCAGGAATTAATGATGGTGCAGCTGCATTTGTAATTATGAGCGCAGAAAAAGCAGCTGAATTAGGAATTAAGCCAATGGCTAAGATTGTATCATATGGTTCAAAGGGATTAGATCCAGCTATAATGGGATATGGACCATTCCATGCAACAAAGAAAGCTTTAGAAGTAGCTAACTTAACAATAGATGACATTGATTTAATCGAAGCTAATGAAGCATTTGCTGCACAAAGTTTAGCTGTTGCTAAAGATCTTAAATTCGATATGGATAAGGTTAATGTAAATGGTGGAGCTATAGCAATTGGACATCCAGTAGGAGCTTCAGGAGCTAGAATTCTTACAACTTTACTTTACGAAATGCAAAAGAGAGACGATGCTAAGAGAGGTTTAGCTACTTTATGTATTGGTGGAGGAATGGGAACTGCACTAATAGTTGAAAAAATGTAGTTATACTTAATCCTATTAAAAGAATATTATAGATTAGAGAGCTAACTTAATATAGTTAGCTCTTTTTAGTAAGGATGAGATTATGATAAATAAAGCTATAAGCAGAAAAAAGAGAAGAGAAAATAAAGAAAAAAACAATCAAAAGTGGATTATTATATCATTAATTGCTTTTATAATAATATCTTGTATTATTATTCGTATTTATGATAAGCCATTAATATCAATAGATACTAAGGCAGAAGATAATAGTAGTATTGAACAAATAAACCTTGATAAAAAAGATAATACTAAAGAAGAGGTAATTGAGGAACATAAAGTAGATAAGAAAGAAATAGTAATTACAGTAGCAGGGGATTGTACATTAGGTACAGATACTAAGTTTAGTGAATATGGAAGTTTTCAGGCAGAGCTTGCTGCATATAATAATGATTATTCTCATATGATGAAAAATGTTGTAGACATATTTAAGGAAGATGACTATACATTAGTAAATTTAGAAACTACATTTACTGATGCAACACAAAAGGCAAATAAGGCTGGAAGTGTAGTATTTCATTTCAAAGGTCCTAAAGAATATGTTAATATATTAACATCATCATCTATAGAAGGTGTTACTATTGCCAATAATCATACATATGATTATGGAGAAAAAGGATTAAATGATACAAGACAAACATTAGAAGCTAATAATGTTGATTATTGTGGATATAAACATAAAATAATAAAAGAAATTAAAGGAATAAAGGTTGGGATTTTAGGCTACAATGGTTGGATGGCAGATGAAGAAACGAAAGCACAGATAAAAGCAGACATTCAGAATCTTAGAAAAGAAGGTTGTATAATAGTAATTCCTTATTTCCATTGGGGACTTGAGAGTCAGTCAATACCTTGCGAGGTTCAAACTACTTTAGGAAGATATGCTATTGACTGTGGAGCTGATATTGTATATGGTTCTCATCCACATGTATTACAGAGCATAGAGAATTATAAAGATAGATTAATTGTGTATAGTATGGGTAATTTTTGTTTTGGAGGAAATTCTAATCCATCAGATAAAAGAACAATTATAGTTCAGAATAGATTTACTGTTGAAGATAAAAAAATAACTAATATTGAGAATAAAGTAATTCCTACTTTAATTTCTTCAACTACTAGTAGAAATGATTATGTACCAACGCCTGCTGTAGGGGACACAGCTACTTCTATATTGAATTATTTGAATGAATTATCACCAACCCTAAAAGGAAACATTAAAAATGAATATTTTTCAATTTTTAAAAAATAAATTATGAATAATTTATTAAGTAATTATGCAAGATACATAATATTTTAAATGGAGTCAAATAACAAGAAAAATAGTACATAATACTACATATGTCGACAAAAAAGTAATACTTTTATTATGAAAATGTTAACAAATTAACAAAAATAAAAAAAGTTAATTTTCAGAAATTTATATAATATTCTGAAAAAACTGACTAATGAATTAAAAATACAAAAATAAATAAAAAAAAAGAAAAAACTATAATATAAGAGATTAAATGAGAAAATAGGAGAAAATGAAATATAATCTTCATTTTATGGATATTATAAGCATAAATGTTAATATATCATATTTTTCTAAAGAGATTATTATTACTATAATTATTTAAGATGAAGGGAACAATATAAAATGAATGCAGAAATGAATCAGCTTAATTTAAAAATATCCAAATGGGATATATTTGTTAGCATTATTGTTGCAGTTATTTGTATTTTTGTTTTTTCTATTAAGATAGCATTAATTTATGTATTAGGATTGATAGTGGGTCTTGTCAATTACTTATGCAGTGTTAAAATTATGGATAAATATTTTATTAATAATGGGAGAGTGTATATATTCTTATTTACTTTATTGAGAATATTTATTGTTTCATTAATAATAATACCATTTATTTATGATATTAGCAGTGTATTTGCATATATTGGGGGATTTGTATCTAATCAAATAGTCATAATTTTTTGCACAATAAGCAGGAAAGGAAGTGCTTAGATATGGAAGAAATTGGCGTGGTATTTTCTTTTAATATTGGGGACTTTACTGTTGAAGTTACTGAAAGCTTAGTGGTGCAATGGGGGGTTATTTTACTTCTAGCTATAGGTTCTTATTTCTTAGGAAGGAATTTGAAAAGAGTACCTGGAAAAAAGCAAGTAGTCCTAGAAATGATTTATAATTATGTGCATGATTTAGTAGATAACAATATGGGAAGTAGTTTCTTAGGATATATACCTTATGTAGGAACCTTAGTTGTTTATTTATTAGCATTAAATCTTATGGGGCTATTTGGAATAAAACCACCTACGCAAGATTTAAGTGTTACAGCAGCACTTGGATTAACATCATTTTTTGTGATAAATTATACAGCATTGAAGAGAAATGGTACACTAGGTTATTTAAAAGGTTTGGGTTCACCATATTTGCTTATGCTTCCAATAAATATTATGGAAAGAGTAACTCTGCCAATATCATTAGCTTTGCGACTTTTTGGTAATATGTTAGCAGCTACAATTTTAGTAGAATTAGTTTACAGTGCATTAGGAAAAATTAGTTTTATTGCACAGGCAGGTTTACCAATAATAGTACATGGATACTTTGATTTATTTGATGGTGCAATTCAAATGTTAGTATTCACAATGCTTACAATAATAAATATTAAAATGACAGCAGAACATCATTAAAATTTAAGGAGGAATTAAAATGAATTTAGCATTTTTAGCAGCTGGTATAGCTGTATTATCAGGATTAGGAGCAGGAATAGGAATAGGAATAGCAACAGGAAAGGCAACTGAGTCAATTGCAAGACAACCAGAAGCAGCAGGAAAGATACAAAGTGCATTAATATTAGGAGCTGGTCTTTCAGAAGCAACAGCAATATATGGATTAATCACAGCAATATTATTAATATTTGCTTAATATAAATACTCCGAAGGGAGGAAATGAAAATGAGTATAAATATAACTACGCTTATAATGACGTTAGTTAACTTTGTAATATTAACTTGTATATTAAAACATTTTTTATGGAATAAGCTTCAGGCTATTATTCAAGAAAGACAGGATTATATAGAAGATAAAATTAATAGTGCAGAAGAAGATTCAGAAAGAGCAAGATTATTTTTATTAGAAAATGAGAGAGTGCTTAATGATGCCAGAAAAGAAGGTAAAAAGATTGTAGAAAAGAAAAAGCAGAAAGCTGAAAAGGTGTATAGTGAAATAATTGCTGATGCTAATAAAGAAGCTCAAACTATTTTAGATAGAGCTAGAATTGAAATTAGTAGAGAGAAAGAAAAAGCACAGTATGAATTGAAGAAAGAAACAGTAAATTTAGCAATGGATTTATCAACTAAGGCATTATCTGAAAAAATTATGGATAGTACTCAAAGGGAATTAATTAGTGATTTTATTACTAAGGTAGGTAAGTAAATATGTATGAGTTTTTAGATAGGAGATATGCACTTGCTTTATATCAGGTAGCTGAAGAAAAAAATAAAGTTGATGAGTTTATGAATGATCTTGATACCATATGTAATTTGATTGATAATGATAAAGACTTTTTTACAGTTATCAAGCATCCTCAAATAAGCACAAAAAAAAAGAAAGAAATATTTATTAATATTTTTAAAGATAAAATTGATGAAGAATTATTATCATTTTTATTAATACTTATTGAGAAAAAAAGAATATCTCATATTAGAAAAAAATTAGACCAAATGAAAGAAATTTATTTGGAGAAGCATAATACATTAGAAGCGGTAGTAAAATCAGCAGTACCACTTTTAGATGAAGAAGTTAATCAATTAAAAGAAAAAATAGAAACCAAGTATAATAAAAAAATTCAAATGAAACTAATAGTAGATAAAACTCTTTTAGGGGGACTTTATGTTAGAGTTGGTGATGATGTTATTGATGGAACTGTAAAGTCTAAGCTAGATGAGATGAAGGAAATAATGCTTAAGAAATAGAGGTGAGTCTATGAATATAAAACCAGAAGAAATTACTTCTATAATAAAAAAAGAAATCGAAAAATATGAAAAGAACATAAAAACAGTAGATTCTGGTACAATAATACAAATTGGTGATGGAATTGCTAGAGTTTATGGACTAGATGATTGTATGGAAGGTGAATTGTTAGAATTCCCTAACAACGTTTATGGGATGGCATTAAATCTTGAAAAAGATAATGTTGGATGTGTTCTTTTGGGCTCTGAAGAAGGAATTAAAGAAGGAGATATTGTTAAGAGTAGCAATAGAATAGTTCAAGTGCCAGTAGGGGAGGAATTGATTGGAAGAGTTGTTAACTCTTTGGGAGAGCCTTTAGATGGTAAAGGACCAATTAATACAGATAAAACTCGACCTATTGAAGTGCCAGCACCATCAATTATTGAAAGAAGTTCAGTTAATGAACCACTTCAAACTGGTATTAAGGCAATAGATTCTATGATACCAATAGGAAAGGGACAAAGAGAATTAATTATAGGTGATAGACAGACAGGTAAGACAGCACTAGCTATTGATACTATAATTAATCAAAAGGGAAAAGATGTAATATGTATTTATGTTGCAATTGGTCAAAAGCAATCGACAGTTGCTCATATTGTTAATACATTAACAGAAATGGGAGCAATGGATTATACTATGATTGTTAGTTCAACAGCATCAGATAGTGCTCCACTTCAATATTTAGCCCCATATGCTGGATGTAGTATGGGTGAATATTTTATGCATGAAGGGAAAGACGTATTAATTGTATATGATGACTTATCTAAACATGCAGTTGCTTATAGAGCAATGTCATTACTTTTACGTAGACCACCAGGAAGAGAAGCTTATCCAGGAGATGTATTCTATATACATTCAAGATTACTTGAAAGAGCAGCTAAGTTATCACCAGAACTTGGAGGTGGTTCTCTTACAGCATTACCTATGATTGAAACACTAGCAGGAGATGTAACAGCATATATACCAACAAATGTAATTTCTATTACAGATGGTCAGATATTCCTTGAGTCTGATTTATTCTATTCAGGACAAAGACCAGCTGTTAATGCAGGTATTTCTGTATCAAGAGTTGGTGGTAATGCACAAATTAAAGCAATGAAGCAAGTTTCAGGAACGTTAAGATTAGAGCTTGCACAATATAGAGAGCTTTTGGCTTTCTCACAATTTGGATCAGATTTAGATGCAGATGCAAAGAGAAGATTAGCAAAAGGAAAGAGATTATATGAAATATTAAAACAAGATCAATATCAACCAATGGATGTTGAAAAGCAAATTATTATTTTATATGCAACAGTTAATGATTTCTTATCAGATATAGAAGTAAATAAAATCAGAAAATTTGAAAGTGGATTATTAGAACACATTGATACACATCATAGAGATTTATTAGAGTTAATAATTGATAAGAAGACACTAACAGATGAAATTAAAACTTTAATTGAGGAAACTATAGTTGAGTATAAAAAAATATTTATGCAAGAAGCATAGCTTATATTTAAGCTATGCCATTCTTTAGGAGGTAAAACGTGGGAGCAGCAGGTTTAATAGAAATTAAAAGAAGATTAAAATCAGTTCAAAGTACCATGAAAATCACTAAAGCAATGGGGCTTGTAGCGACATCTAAGCTTAGAAAGTCTAGAAAAGAGCTATCAAATATTAATGAATATGCAGAAATTGCTATGCAAAATTTAAAAAGTGTAGCAGGCATAGTAGATGAAAATTTAGATATACCTTATTTTAGTAAGAATGATAGTGAGAAAATATTATATATTATTATTACTTCAGATTCAGGATTATGTGGAGGTTACAATAATAATGTTGTTTCATACTTTAATAGCCTTGTTGAAGACAAGAATAATGTAGAAATAATTAATGTAGGAAGTAGAGGAAGTTCTTATTTGAGTAGGTTAAGTTATAGTACTATTGCTGAATATGTTGATATCCCAGATGTTCCTACAATTAAAGAAGTAAAAACTGTGTATGAAAAAGCCTTAAATCTATTTATTACAGGGGAAGTATCAGAAGTTAGAGTTGTGTATACTGAATTTGAATCACCCATTAAACAGGTACCTAAATATGAAGTTTTATTACCAGTTGAAAAAGAGGGTGAACAGGATATTCTTTTTGATGTAGAACCTAATATTGAAGAAGTAATTACAAATTTATTAGATATATACTTAAAAGGAAAATTAAGAAAAATTATGTTAAGTGCAAAATGTAGTGAACAAAGTGCTAGAATGTCAGCAATGGATACAGCAGCTGGCAATGCAAAGGACATAATTGATAACTTGAATTTAAAGTATAATAGAATTAGGCAAGCAGCAATAACACAGGAAATATCAGAAATAGTTGGAGGAGCAAATGCTCAAAATAATTAAGGAGGTATTTCGTGATGTCTGGAAAAATGGGAAAAGTGGTTCAAATAATTGGGCCAGTTGTAGATATAAAATTTGATTCTGATTCTCTTCCAAACCTATATAATGCAATTCACATTAATTTAGGTGATGGTATCTTAGTTGCTGAAGTTGAACAGCATATGGGTGATGATGTAGTAAGAACTATTGCTATGGAGGCTACTGAAGGCTTAAGAAGAGGAATGGAAGCTGAAGATACAGGAAAACCAATTCAAGTACCAGTTGGAGAAAAAGTATTAGGAAGATTATTTAATGTACTTGGAAATGTTATTGATAATGAAGGTGAAGTTGGAACTACAGAAAAGTATCCAATACATAGACCAGCACCAAGCTTTAAAGAACAAGCAGTTGAACCACAGATGTTTGAAACAGGAATAAAGGTAATTGATTTATTAGCACCATATCAAAAAGGTGGAAAAATCGGATTATTTGGTGGTGCGGGAGTTGGAAAAACTGTATTAATACAAGAATTAATAAATAATATTGCAAAAGAGCATGGAGGATTATCTGTATTTACAGGAGTTGGAGAAAGATCTAGAGAGGGAAATGATTTATTACATGAAATGAAGGACTCTGGAGTACTTGAAAAGACAGCCTTAGTATTTGGTCAAATGAATGAACCACCAGGAGCTAGAATGAGAGTATCACTTACTGGACTTACTATGGCAGAATATTTTAGAGATAAAGGTCAGGATGTATTATTATTCATCGATAATATATTTAGATTTACACAAGCAGGTTCTGAAGTATCAGCACTTTTAGGAAGAATACCATCAGCTGTTGGATATCAACCAACACTTGCAACTGAAATGGGTGCACTTCAAGAAAGAATTACTTCAACAACTAATGGTTCTATTACATCAGTTCAGGCTGTTTATGTACCAGCTGATGATTTGACAGACCCAGCACCAGCAACAACATTTACACATCTTGATGCGACTACAGTATTATCAAGAAGTATTGTTGAACTTGGAATATATCCAGCAGTTGATCCTCTTGAATCAACATCAAGAATATTAGATCCAAGAATTGTGGGTAAAGAACATTATGAAGTCGCAACAGATGTTAAAAATATACTTGAGAGATATAAAGAATTACAAGATATAATTGCTATTTTAGGTGTAGATGAATTATCTGATGAAGATAAGGCTGTTGTATCAAGAGCAAGAAAGATACAGAGATTCTTATCTCAACCATTTACAGTAGGTGAACAATTTACTGGTATGAAGGGTAAGTATGTTCCTGTTAAGGATACAATAAAAGGATTTAAAGAAATATTAGAAGGTAAGTATGATGATATTCCAGAATCAGCATTCTTATTTGTAGGTACAGTTGAAGAGGCTGTTGAAAAAGCTAAAAATTTAAATTAAGGGGTGGATTGTTATGAGTCAGACCCTATTACAAGTGAAAATTGTAACTCCAGATAAAAAGGTTTTTCAATCAGAAGCAATTATGGTGCATTCTGAAACCCAATTAGGGAAAATAGAATTCTTAGTAAATCATGCTCCAGCTATTTTAAGTACAGTTCCATGTGAAACAATTGTTAAAGGTGAAGATGGAACACAAATTAGATTTTTTACATCAAAAGGAATAATTAGCATTAAGGATAATATTTTATCTTTTTGTTGTGATTCTGCTGAAGCTATAGAAGATATTGATATTGAGAGAGCAAAGAAGTCAAAGGAAAAGGCATTAAGAAGAATGGCGGATCCAGAGAAATATAATTATAAAAGAGCTAAGGATTCTTTATTAAGAGCTGAAGTAAGATTAAACATGAAAAAAAAATAATGTGGATTTAGAGTAATTTGAAATTAGAAAAAGGATTTTTGACCTAAAATAGGTTGAAAATCCTTTTTTGTTTACGTAACTTTTTAGATTAAAAACATATATTAACTATTATAAAGTTTTTTGTATAAAAAAAATAAAAATGGCAATAATTTTAGAAGAGGTAGATATATATGAAAAAATTTTCTAGGATAATTATTGTTATTTTTTTAAATTTAATGGTGTATTTTAATTATTATGGTATATCTTTTGATAATTATGAAAGTGAGATGAATGAAAAATATAAGTTTGTAGAGAATGGTGTTAAATTATGCTATAAAACTAATAATTCAAAAGAGGAAGAAAAAGAAAAAATATTAAAAGTTATTAATAAACAATATGACGGATATATAGATATTATGCAAGATAAAATAGTTTTTGATAATGTGATTGTTAAGTTTATTAATAATTCAAATTATTTGAATGTTGAAATTAGTATTATAAATACTAACGCTCAAAGTAGTACAAAGGAGATACTTAGCAATATAAAAAAAATAAAAAAAACATTTAATTGGTCTGAATATAAATATTTTAAGGTAAAAGTAGATGATAGTGATAAATTAAAAAAACAATTTGAAAGAATCATTAGAGAAAAATTTTTAGATATATCTAACGGATACATTGCTCAAATTACAGATAAAAGTATGCAGCAAATTAGCATGGCTATTTGTAAGTATGATACAGGAGATTTTTTATTAATGGCTACTCCTGTTATATATACATCTTTTTAAAAAATAATCTTGGAGGATAATATGGAAAAGATAGTTGTTGAAGGTGGAAAAACATTACAAGGTGAAGTTGATATAAGCGTCGCTAAAAATTCTGTTTTACCTATTATGGTAGCATCTATTTTAGCAGAAGATAAAGTCAAAATAAAAAATATACCAATTTTGGACGATGTCATAGTTCTATGTAATTTATTAAATGAATTAAAGTGTTATATTGATATTAGTGAAGGAGATTTAATTATAGATACTTCTAATACTAAGCCTATGGATGCGAGTGGTAAATTAATAAGAAAAATGAGAGCATCCTTTTTATTTATAGGACCTATGCTTGCTAGATTTGGTCACTGCAAAATATCATTGCCTGGTGGATGTAATATTGGAAGTAGACCAATTGACCTACATTTGAAAGGATTAAAGGCTCTTGGAGCTAATATAAATATGGGGCATGGATATGTAGAGGCAACAGCTAATAAGCTATATGGAAGTAGAATATATTTAGACTTTCCATCAGTAGGCGCTACTGAGAATATAATAATGGCGGCTGTTTTAGCTGAGGGTACAACTGTAATTGAAAATGCAGGTCAAGAGCCAGAAATATGTGATTTGATTAATTTTTTAAATCAGATGGGAGCAAGAATAGAAGGGGCTGGGACGACTAAAATAACAGTAAGAGGTGTGAAAAAACTTAAGGGTATAGAATATAAACCCATATATGACAGAATTGAAGCTGGGACATTTATTGTAGCTGCAGCTATGACTAATAGTGTTATTAAACTTAATAATATAGATGATGAATATATAAGGCCTCTTATAGAAAAATTAAAAGAATGTGGAATAAAATTCAATAATATAGGGAATAGTATCATGGTAGATGGAAGAGGAGATAAGAAGCCGATAGATATAAAAACTATGCCCTATCCGGGATTTCCAACCGATATGCAGCCACAAATTATGAGCTTATTAAGCATAGTTAAAGGGTCAAGTATTATAACTGAAACTGTTTTTGAAAATAGATTTATGCATGTTCAGGAGCTTGTTAGATTAGGAGCCAATATTAAAATTGATGGAAGAACTGCTTTTGTTGAAGGAGTGGACAAATTAACAGGAGGAGAAGTAAAGGCTACTGATTTAAGAGCAGGTGCAGCAATGGTTTTAGCTGGTTTGGCATGTGATGGAATAACATCTATAAGTGATATTTATCATATTGATAGAGGATATGTAGATATTGAGGATAAATTTATTAAGCTTGGAGCAAATATTAAAAGGATAAGAATGT
This sequence comes from Clostridium sp., assembly GCA_022767515.1. Taxonomy (GTDB): domain Bacteria; phylum Bacillota; class Clostridia; order Clostridiales; family Clostridiaceae; genus Clostridium. The sequence continues at coordinate 53,917 of JALENK010000072.1, read as the reverse complement.
AATATAATAAAAAGTATATTCATAATTATTGTAGAGAATAATCGTTAGGATACAGTTATGAATAATAGAAAATTAATATTATTATGTTTATCAATATTTATATTTTTGATTTTGTTAAATTTAACTATAGACTGTCCTATGGTGATGCAGGAAACCTTGTCCGTAGAGAATGGTAATAATTATTTAAAAGTAAATGGTAATGAATATACTAAACTATACAATGTAAACACTAATAAGGTAGATAAAATATTAGTAGAAGAATATATTAAAGGAGTAGTAGCTTCTGAAATGCCATCATCTTTTGAAGTTGAAGCATTAAAAGCACAAGCTGTAGCTGCTAGAACATTCTATTACAGTCATAGAACAAATAAGTGTACTATGAGTATTGAGGGAGAAATTTGCAATACTGTACATTGCCAAGTATATAAACCTAAAGCACAATATACAGAGGAAGTATGGAGAAAAATTGAAAAAGCTGTAGAGGAAACTGAAGATGAAGTTTTAGTGTATAATAATGGATTAGTAATGTATCCACAATTTTTTTCTACTAGTTCTGGAAAAACAGAAAATGCATTAGATGTATTTAATTATGATATACCGTATTTAAAGTCTGTTGATAGTAAAGGAGAGGAAGTAGCTCCTAAATTTAAAACAGAGTTAAAATTACAAAAAGTTGAATTTATTAATATACTGAAATCAAAGTATAGGGATATAGTTATCTCTAATTTGGAAAAAGATATAAATATTCAAGAAAGAGCAGATAGTGGCTTGGTTAAAAAGATAAAACTAGGTAATAAAGTTATATCAGGAATTGAGTTTAGAAAAATATTTAATCTAAATAGTGCCAATTTTGACATATTATTTCTAGATAGCAGTATGCAGATTAACTGTAATGGCTATGGTCATGGGGTTGGGATGAGTCAATGGGGAGCTAATGCTATGGCAAGAGAAGGGAAAAACTATGAAGATATATTAAAGCATTATTATACAGATGTAGAAATAAAAAAAGTTAAGCTTGAAAATTAATGACACAGGGAATCAATTGATTCCTTGTGTTTTTTATTTTTAGAAAAATGTATGAATTTGTCGTAATAAAAAAGGCTTTAAAGTGTATGTTTTTATGAATTAAGGAAATAATAGAAAAAGGAGGTGTTTATATGGATAAAAACTATAAACAAAAGGTAAAAGATTTTTTTAGAAAGGAGGGTTTTTATATTGTTTTATTTGTCTGCCTAGGATTAATCATTACAGCAGCAATTATATCGTTCAATTTATCTAATAAAGAAAGAAATATAACTAGTGAAGTAAATGAAATTGATGATACAACAGAAAATAGTAATGGTGTTATGAATGAGATTCCGAATGCAGAGAGAGTTGAAAATGAAAAGAATACAAGTGAAGAGAAAAATAAGGAAGAAAACAAAGAGGAAAGTAAAGTTGTAAGCAAGATGGAATCTGAAGTGAAATTTATTAATCCTGTTGAAGGAAAGCTGTTAAGAGGGTATACATACCCTAAACCAGTTAAGATAGATGAAAATAATCAAAGAACAATTAGGGGTATAGATATTGAAGCAAAGATAGGAACAGAAGTAAAAGCCGCTGCTGAAGGAGTAGTTGAAAGCGTAGGAGATAGAGGAGTAGAAGAAGGTATTTCAATAGTTATTGTTCATACTAATGGTTTGAAAACAAAATATTGCAATTTAGCATCTGAAGTTAAGGTAAACAAAGGAGATAGGGTAAATGCAGGTACAGTAATTGGAAAGATAGGAGAAACAGCTAAGATTTTCGATACTAAAACATTTGGTGAGCATTTAAATCTACAAGTTTTAGATAGTAAAGATGCACAACTAGATCCATTAAAATATTTTAATTATAAAAATAAATAAGAGATAAGTATTTCCACGTTCATATGTGGACGTGGAAATTAAAAAATATTTTTATAATAAATAAAAAATGTACTGTTAATTGTAATTAAAAAATAAAAAAAAGCATAATTATAAGTATAGTAATATAGGAGGTAGCGTTTTGAAAGATTACATTGAAGAAAGGGTACTTGAAGTTGCACAATACATTATTAATTCAAAAGCTACAATAAGAAAAACTGCAAAAGTTTTTGGTGTCAGTAAAAGTACAATCCATAAGGATATGACAGAAAGGTTACCTAAAATTAGTCCGAGTATTGCAGAAAAAACTCATGTAATTTTAGAATTGAATAAGGCAGAAAGGCACATTAGAGGAGGAAAGGCTACAAAATTAAAATATAAAGCTATTGAATGAATTAATCAATCCATATATAATGTAAGCAAGAGTACGATATATATGGGAGTGAATTAATTTGTTTTGGAGAATGGGAGCAGAACTTGGTATTGATTTAGGTACAGCAACAGTATTAGTATATGAAAAAGGGAAAGGAATTGTTTTAAAAGAGCCTTCGGTAGTTGCAATTAATAAATATAATAATGATATACTAGCAATTGGTGAAGAAGCAAGGAAAATGATTGGTAGAACACCTGGGAATATAGTGGCTGTTAGGCCTTTAAGAGATGGCGTTATTTCTGATTATGATGTAACTGAAAGAATGCTTAAGGAATTTATAAAAAAGGCATTAGGAAAAAGAAATTTAGTTGCACCTAAGGTTATGGTATGTATTCCATCACAAGCTACGGAAGTGGAGAAAAGAGCTGTTATAGATGCAGCAATGAATTCTGGAGCTAAAAAAGCACATTTAATAGAGGAACCATTAGCAGCTGCTATTGGGGCAGGTATTGATATTACTAAGCCAACAGGAAGAATGATTGTTGATATAGGTGGAGGTACATGTGATGTAGCTATTATTTCATTGGGTGGAATAGTTGTTAGAGATTCAATAAAAGTTGCTGGTGATAGGTTTGATGAATCTATAGTAAAATATGTTAGGAATCAATATAAAATTATGATAGGTGAAAAGATGTCAGAAACTTTAAAAATAAATGTGGCATCTGCCTATAAAGGCTCTAGAAACGTAAAATCGAAAATAAGAGGAAGAAATTTAATAACTGGATTGCCTGATGAAAAAGAAATAGATACAGAACAATTATTAGAAGCAATAGAAGATGATGTTATAGTCATAGTTGATTCAGTAAAAAATGTTTTAGAAAAAACACCACCAGAACTTGCGGCTGATATAATTGAAGAAGGGATTATTATGACAGGAGGAGGTTCGCTTTTATATGGCTTAGACAAGCTGATTGAAAAAGAGACAGGTATTAGAGTAACTATAGCGGATGAGCCGGTTGAATGTGTTGTAAAAGGAACAGGAAAGGTTCTTAAGTATTTTGATAAGTTATCGATTGATGCTAATGAAGTAGTTCTTATAGATTAAAAAAGATTGGATTGACCAATCTTTTTTTATTTGAAAATTTAGTAAGTATAAAAATTTTTTTTGTTTAAATAAAGATAAGAATTAACAATGCCATTAGTAATGGTTTTTGCCATATCTATAACTAAAGAAAGTCTTATTGAGCGTGAAGAAAAATAAGCAGAGTTTTTATTTGAGTCTACAATGCCAACTATAGAGTAATCACCAACTGTTGGTAAAGATTTTCCGACACCTTTACCGGGAAATAGTGTACTGTCTCTTATATGGATTTCTCCGATAGAATGGATTTCGCCAAGGCAGGCATCAATACCTATAATTTTAGAGGTAGGGTGAGAGTCTTTTATATTATTTAAATTTTTATTGATGTTTAATGCATGAATTGGATTGGAAATAGTACCATATATAGGTAGAGGAAGTAAACTGTTTTTTAAAAAAGTACCAACAAATGGACCTAAAGAATCTCCAATACATTTATCAGTTCCAATACAAATAATAACAGTATCATCATTAATAATTTTTATTAATTCATCGGTAATAGTATGTATGGCAAGTGGGGATTTGTAGTATATTTTTTTAATCATATAAAAATCACCAATAAATTATTTATCAAATAATTATATGAAATATAAATAAAATTTATGCAAAATAAATTGCTTTGTAAAAGTTAGATATATTGAGTAAAAAGAAGAAAAAAGAAAATATTATGCTTATATAGGTGTTTTTGAATTTGAAAAGAGATTGAAATAAATATATACTAATTATTGTTGACCGATTAATTTGGTTGATTAGTTAGGAGGAGTTCCCGAGTGGCCAAAGGGGGCAGACTGTAAATCTGTTGCAATTTGCTTCAGTGGTTCGAATCCACTCTCCTCCACCACTAAAAGATGGGCGCATAGCTCAGCTGGGAGAGCATCTGCCTTACAAGCAGAGGGTCACAGGTTCGAGCCCTGTTGTGCCCACCATCTTTAATATATTATGCTGGCATGGCTCAATTGGCAGAGCAGCTGACTTGTAATCAGCAGGTTGTAGGTTCGATTCCTATTGCCAGCTCCAATATAAAATTAGGAGGAGTTCCCGAGTGGCCAAAGGGGGCAGACTGTAAATCTGTTGCAACTTGCTTCAGTGGTTCGAATCCACTCTCCTCCACCATTTTATAATAATTAAATATTTTACTCTTATCCAGAGAGGTGGAGGGAAAGGGCCCGATGAAACCCGGCAACCTGTTATTAACAAGGTGCCAATTCCTGTAGATTTTATATTTACAAGATGAGAGATATTAAGTAAGTAGAATTATCTCTTCATTAATACTATGGAGGGATTTTTTTTTATAAAAATATAAATATGAAAATAAGGAGAGAACGAAGTTATGAGAAGATTATTTACATCTGAATCAGTAACAGAAGGACATCCAGACAAAATATGTGACCAAGTATCAGATAGTATATTAGATGCAATTTTGTCACAGGATCCTAATGCAAGAGTTGCTTGTGAAACAACGACTACTACTGGTATGGTAAATGTTATGGGAGAAATATCAACAAATTGTTATGTTGATATACCTAAAATTGTTAGACAAACAATTAGAGAAATAGGATATGATAGAGCAAAATATGGTTTTGATTGTGATACATGTGCAGTGTTGACATCAATTGATGAGCAATCAGCTGATATTGCTATGGGAGTTGATGAAGCTCTTGAATCTAAAAAAGGTGATATGGATGATGAGATTGAAGCTGTAGGTGCTGGAGACCAAGGAATGATGTTTGGTTTTGCAACTAATGAGACAGAAGAATATATGCCTTTACCAATAGCAATGGCACATAGATTAGCAAGAAAATTATCAGAAGTTAGAAAGAATGGTACTTTAAAGTATTTAAGACCAGATGGAAAGACACAAGTTACTGTTGAATATGAAGATAATAAGCCAAAGAGAATTGATGCTATAGTTATATCTACCCAACATGGTGAAGATGTATCTTTAGAACAGATAGAAAAAGATATGAAGAAATATGTTATTGATGCTGTAGTTCCTAGTGAATTATTAGATTCTGAAACAAAGTACTACATAAATCCGACAGGAAGATTTGTTGTGGGAGGACCTCAAGGAGATTCAGGATTGACAGGAAGAAAGATTATAGTTGATACATATGGTGGATATGGTAGACATGGAGGAGGAGCTTTCTCAGGAAAGGATCCAACAAAGGTAGACAGATCTGCTGCTTATGCTGCAAGATGGGTTGCTAAAAATTTAGTTGCTGCAGGTGTGGCTGATAAGTTAGAAATACAATTGGCATATGCGATAGGCGTTGCAAAACCTGTATCTATAGAAATTGATACTTTTGGTACTGGAAAAGTTGATGAAGAAACATTAGTATCAATAGTTGAGAAGGTATTTGATTTAAGACCAGGTGCAATAATTAGGGATTTAGGCTTAAGAAGACCAATATATAAACAAACAGCAGCTTATGGTCATTTTGGAAGAACTGATATAGATTTACCTTGGGAACATTTAGATAAGGTTGATGAAATAAAGAAATACTTATAATATTAAAGCATAATTTTATGTGAAGGCATAAGATTATGCTTTTTTGTGATATAATCAAATCACAATGTTATAAGTTTGGAGAGGAGAAACATGGAAGTTCTAGATGGTTTTGTTGATGGTATTGTATATAAGAATGAAGAGAATGGATATACTGTTGCAAAAATCAATATAAAAACTCAAATTGTTGTTGCGGTTGGAAATTTTCCATACATAAAAGAGGGCGAACATCTTAAATTGACAGGTAATTGGATAGTACATAAGCAGTTTGGAAAGCAATTTTCAGTTACAAATTGTGAGGAAATATTGCCTACTACTATTGAGGGTATAGAAAAGTATTTGACTTCAGGAATAATTAAGGGTATAGGACCGGTAACAGCTAGAAGGATAGTTAATTATTTTGGTGAAAAATCCTTAGAGATATTAGATAACGATATTGATAGGCTTAAGGAAATTGAAGGAATTGGTAAAAAGAAATTTGAGATAATAAAGCAGTCTTATTTTGAGCATTATGATTTAAGAAATATAATAATGTATCTACAAGAGTTTGGATTAACTCAAGGACAATGTATGAAAATTTATAGGACACTTGGTAAGGAGTCTATAAATAAAATAAAACAAGATCCTTATATGCTATGTAGGGATATAAAGGGTATTGGATTTTCTATAGCTGATAAAATTGCAAATCAAATTGGAATTGATAAAAATTCTGAATCAAGAATAAAGAGTGGTATTGATTTTGTAATTAGTAGATTTTGTGGTTATGGTAATACCTTTATGCCTATGGAAGATGTTCTTGCAGAGACAAAATCACTTTTATTAGTTGATGAAGAAGAAATTGCATCAAGCATTTATTCTCTTGTAATAGAAAAAAATTTATATGTAAATAAAATAAATGATAAAGAAGCTGTTTTTTTGCCACTTTATTATCATAGTGAAGTTGGAATTAGAGATAAAATAGCAATGTTATCTATGAAAATAATAAATATGTTAAATATAGATGTGGATTTTGAAATAAATAATTTTGAAAGGAAAAATAATATAACATTTGCTACATCTCAAAGAGAGGCAATAAAAAATGCTTTTTGTGAAGGAATAGAGATAATAACTGGTGGACCTGGGACTGGTAAGACTACAATAATAAAAGCGATTATAGATATATATGAAAATCAAGGAATGAAGGTGCTTATGGCAGCCCCAACAGGAAGGGCGGCAAAGAGAATAACTGAGTCTACAGGAAGAGAAGCAAAGACTATTCACAGATTGTTACAAATAACAGCAGGTGAAGAAGATGGAGTATTTGAAACTTTAGATGATGATGTTCTTGATGGTGATGTTATCATTATAGATGAAGCATCTATGATTGATATATTTTTGATGAATAATTTATTAAGTGCAATGAAGGTTGGCATGAGATTAATTTTGGTTGGAGATGCTGACCAGTTACCTTCAGTGGGAGCAGGAAATGTTCTTAAAGATTTAATTAATAGTAAGTTTATCAAGGTAGTAAAGTTAAAAGAAATATTTAGGCAAGGCTTAGAAAGCTTGATTACTATGAATGCACATAGAATTAATAATGGAGAAATGCCATTTTTGAATCAGAAGGGTAAAGATTTTTATTTTATACAACAAGAAGGAAATGAAAATATAGCTAATGTTATTTTAGATTTAGTCAATAGAAGACTGCCAAACTTTAATTCCAACTGGAGTAAAACTGCAGATATACAAGTGCTTTCGTCAATGAAGAGGGGAATACTTGGAATTGAAAATTTAAATATAAGACTTCAGGAAGTGCTTAATCCAAAGAGCAAATATAAAAAGGAGAGAAAGGTTAAAAACTATATCTTCCGTGAAGGAGATAAGGTTATGCAGACAAAAAACAATTACTCAGTTAAATGGTTATCAGATAAGGTAAATTGTATTACGGAGGGTGAAGGCGTCTTTAATGGAGACATGGGATTTATACAGAAAATAGATGAGGAAGAGGATACATTAACTGTAGTCTTTGAAGATAAGAGGGTTATATATTCAAGAGAAAACATGGATGAGTTAGAACTTGCATATGCGATTACTATACATAAGAGTCAAGGAAGTGAATTTAAAGTAGTAGTAATTCCTTGTTTTATGGGGTCTCCTTTTTTAATGAGCAGAAATTTAATATATACAGGTATAACTAGAGCTAAAGAATTAGTGGTTGTTGTGGGATATCCTAAGGCTTTAAAATATATGGTTGAAAATAATTATATACAAGAAAGATATTCTAGTTTAGAATATAGACTTAAGGAGCTAACAGAAATAGATTAAATAACAGAGGGAGGAATATTATGGAGAAAGAAAATGATACTGAAATTATAGATTTTCTTTTTGATTCCATAAAGAAGATATTTAATAAGAACAAATATATAATTAGTATTTTGGCACTACCACAAAATAAACAGAAAATATTTCAAAAATTAATTAGTGATTTGTATGAAGATAATAAAGCTATTTTATATGTATTAGGAAATAAGAATGATAGAAAGTATGTATTAGATGATATTACAAATATAAAAGTTGATTTTATAGATTTTAGTGAAATTTCTGAAATAAAGAAAAAGTATTACTTAGTCATTTGGGATGATGTTACATCTTTGGTAGATTTAACAAAAGAACAAAAAATAGATATGATTCAACAAATCAAGAAACTTTCCAAAAGAACAATTATATATACAATAGAAAAGTTGATTGATGAAGGAGAAATTGTAGATTTAGCTCCTATTCAGATAAAAACACCATTTGTTGAACCAAGGGTTATTCAAACCAGAGTTAATTTATGCGAAGATATTCCATACATATTATATGAATACATTGAGTGGTTTATTAGAGAAAAAAAGAAAATAGTAATATATGTACCAAATGAAGATGCTTTAAATAAGGTTTATTCATATTATCAGAAAAAAATAAAACTTAAATATATGGAGATAGTACCTATATCTAAAAATGAAGATGAAAATTTTATAAGAGATATATTAAAAAATAAAAATGAGGCAACAATAATAATAACGGATAATGTTTGTGCTTTATTTGAAGATACTAATATTAATGGTGCTATAGTATTATTTGCAGATGATGAGTTTTATTCTACAAGAAAATTATTATTTCTATGTGGAGAAATATATAGGATAAATAAGGATTTGCCAGAGGTATTATTAGTTGCTAAAACAGAATCAGAAAGCATGGATAGAATCAAAGCAATTACAAGGAATATTAATAAAAGGGTATGGAAAGAAAGCTTTTAGGGTTATTAAATTGTTTAAAGAAAAGTTTATTAGAACTTATATATCCATCTAAAAATAGATGTATTATTTGTAATAAAGAATTTGTAAATGGTCTTTGTCAAAATTGTTATAAATCCATTAAATATTCAGATGATGAATTTTGTTTAGGATATTATGGTGGAACTTTAAAAAGGTTAATACTTAAATTAAAATATGAAAGAGATTTTGAAGCTGGTAGAATAATTGTAGAAATGTTAAAAGAAAAAATTAAAAATATCAGCTCGGAATTTTATTTAACTTATGTACCAATGGATGATGAGGCTTTAAGTATTAGAGGGTTTAATCAGTGCGAGTATTTAGCACAGGAGTTAGCAAATGAAGAAGATAGAATTGTTATAAATACATTAATTAAAGTAAAGAAAACAAAGATACAGAAAACTTTATCACGTGAAGAAAGGTATGAAAATATTAAAGATGCATTTAAAGTTGTAGAAGAAAAGCGGGTCTATGGTAGAAAATTTATATTAATAGATGATGTTATTACAACAGGAGCTACACTTTCAGAATGTATTAAGGTTTTAAAAAAATCTGGTGCTGATGAAATAAAAATATTGACAGTTGCTAAATCATATATATAATGTAGTATGTAAGCTAGGTCTGTGGTTGAAAGTCGATGCTAGTCGCAGGCAAAACGATCCACGTAACTTAAACAAAGTTTTAATGAGCATGGTGCGGTATAGAAGTAAGTCCTACCAAATTAATTTGAGAGGGTTAGTAGTGAGAGGATAATTCCGGGTAGCAAAAGCTCCAGTAGGCGAGTGTGGGGGCAAAAACCAGGTCAGCTAGCTTATGTTTACTTTATCATTTTGATAAAGTTTTTTTATTTTATTATGTGTGAATATTCTGTAAATTTAGCATAAACATCTTGAAAAACTTATTAATAAAGAGTAAAATTGAGTTATTAAAAGGAATATGATTTTAATAACACGTTGAGAGGGGCTGGGAAGTATGAAAATAAACGTAGTAGCAAAAAATATACAGGTAACACCTGCCTTGAAGGAAATGGTAGAAAAGAAGATATCAAAATTGGATAAATATTTTGATCCAAATGTTGAAGCAAAAGCAACATTAAGTGTACAGAAAAGTAGTCAAATTATTGAAGTAACAATTCCTTTTAATGGTGTCGTTTTAAGAGTAGAAGAGAGCACAGATGATATGTATAAGTCAATTGATTTGGCAGAAGAAAAACTTCAAAGACAAATTAGAAAGCAAAAAACAAAATTAGCAAAAAGGAATAGTGGTGGTTCATTAAGATATCCAGATTTTTATCCAGTAGATTCTGATGAAGAGATAGTTGATGATGCAAAAGTTGTAAAAACTAAGAGTTTTGATGTTAAGCCAATGTCTCAAGAAGAAGCTATTTTACAAATGGAGTTAGTTGGACATAGTTTCTTTGTATTTAAAGATTCAGATACTAATCAGGTTAATGTAGTTTATAAGAGAAAAGATGGAAATTATGGTTTAATCGAGCCAGATTATAAGTAAAGAATTTATATTCTCCTATTTTTAATATAAAGTAGGAGAATTTTTTTTGTGAATTAATATATTTTGGAAAAAATTTATTGAAATCTTGATAACTATTGATCACTAATGTTATAATGGTAAATAGTTAATCAATTGAGTTCAAATGAATGAACTGAAAGGATGGAAAAATGGGAATTTTTAAAAGTATATTTAAGTCATATAGTGAAAGAGAAGTAAGGAGAATAATGCCCCTTGTAGATAAAATTGATGCATTAGATGAGTCTATGCAGAAATTATCTGATGAAGAATTAAAAGCAAAGACTAATGAATTTAAGGAAAGATATAATAAAGGAGAATCTCTTGATAGCATGTTAGTTGAGGCTTTTGCTGTTTGTAGAGAAGCTTCTGTTAGAACATTAGGACTTAAGCACTATAGAGAACAGCTTATTGGTGGTATAGTATTACACCAAGGTAGAATAGCGGAAATGAAAACTGGTGAAGGTAAAACATTAGTAGCAACATTACCTGCATATTTAAATGCAATATCTGGTAAGGGTGTCCATATAGTTACAGTTAATGATTACTTGGCAAAAAGAGATAAAGAAGAAATGTCTAAGCTTTATGGTTTTCTAGGATTAACTACAGGTGTTATTGTTCATGAGTTAAACAATAATCAAAGAAGAAACGAATATAATGCGGATATCACATATGGAACAAATAATGAATTGGGATTTGATTATTTAAGAGATAATATGGTTATATATAAAGAAGATAGAGTCCAAAGAGAACTTAACTTCTGTATAGTGGATGAGGTTGACTCAATCCTTATTGATGAAGCTAGAACACCACTTATTATTTCAGGTGCTGGAGAAAAATCAACTGAATTCTATAAGGTGGCTGATTATTTTGCAAAAACATTAACAGCAGAAGAAGATTACACTATAGATGAAGAAGCAAATGCTGTTATGTTAACAGAAAAAGGTATAGAAAAGGCTGAAAGGCATTTTAAGGTTGATAATTATGCAGATGGAGAAAATATGTCACTTCAACATTATGTAACTCAAGCATTGAAAGCTAACTATTCAATGAAGTGTGATAAAGACTATATGGTTAAAGATGGTGAAGTAATTATAGTTGATGAATTCACAGGAAGACTTATGGAAGGTAGAAGATATTCTGATGGTTTACATCAAGCAATTGAAGCTAAAGAAGGAGTTAAGATAGCTCGTGAATCTAAGACTCTTGCAACAATTACATTCCAAAATTACTTCAGAATGTATAATAAATTATCAGGAATGACAGGTACAGCATTAACAGAAGAAAATGAATTTAGAGAAATTTATGGATTAGATGTTATAGTTGTTCAAACTCATAGACCAATTCAAAGAATAGACTATCCTGATGTTATTTATTTAAATGAAAGAGGAAAGTTCAATGCCATTGTAAAGGAAATAGAAGAAACTCATGCTACTGGTCAACCAGTTTTAGTTGGTACTGTAAGTATAGAGAAATCAGAAGAATTATCTAAAGTTTTAAAGAAAAAAGGAATAAAGCATCAAGTATTAAATGCAAAATACCATGAACAAGAAGCTGAAATAATTAGTCATGCTGGTGAATTAAATTCAGTTACTATTGCAACTAATATGGCAGGTAGAGGTACAGATATAAAGCTTGGTGAAGGTGTTGTAGAAGTTGGTGGATTAAAGATTTTAGGTACTGCAAGACATGAATCAAGAAGAATAGATAATCAGCTTAGAGGACGTGCTGGTAGACAAGGAGATCCAGGTTCATCAAGATTTTATATTTCACTAGATGATGATTTGATGAGAATATTTGGTTCTGATAGAATTAAGTCCGTAGTATCAAGACTTGGATTAGAAGAAGATGATGCTATAGAAAATAAAATTATTACAAAACAAATAGAAAATGCTCAAAAGAAGGTAGAAGGAAATAACTTCAATGTAAGAAAGACATTATTAGGTTATGATGATGTTATGAATATGCAAAGAGAAGTTATCTATAGTCAAAGATCAGATGTTTTAGAAGGAGAAGACTTAAAAGATCAAATTAACTCAATGCTTAAAGAAGTTATTTCAAATGCTGTGACAGCACATCTTGAAAGCTTTGATAATGATCCTAAAGTTGAGATTAAGAAGCTTATAGCATATTTGGATGAAATAGGTTGTATTGCTAATAAAGTTAAGGCAGAAGAACTTATGGATATGTCAAATCAAGAAATAACAGACAAGTTAATTGCTATTGCCGAAGAAATTTATGCAGAGAAAGAATCTCAAATTGAATCTGAAAGAATGAGAGAAGTAGAAAGAGTTATACTATTAAAGGTAGTTGATAGTAAATGGATGAATCATATTGATGATATGGATCATTTAAAGCAAGGTATGGGACTTAGAGCATTTAAACAACAAGATCCAGTTCAAGCATATCAAATGGAAGGTAGTGCTATGTTTGATGAGATGATTCAAAATATAAAGATTGACACAATAAAATCTTTATTACATGTAAAAGTACAAATGGAACCTGAAAGAGAAAAGGTAGCTAAAGAAACAGCTGCTATTCATGCAAGTGCTGGAGGAAGCAGTGAACCTGCTAAGAGAGAACCTATAAGAAAAAAAGTAGAAATAGGAAGAAATGATTTATGTCCTTGTGGTAGTGGTAAAAAGTATAAAAACTGTTGCGGTAGGGAAGCATAAAATATATAAGATTAAACAAAGGACTGGCATTTAAAAAGCTAGTCCTTTATTAATGATAAGGAGTTGATATGAATGAATATTGATTTGGAAAAAGAAATAGCTAAATTACCATCAATAAGAGAGAATATTAAGGAAATGGGGAATTCACTTTGACAAGGATGCCCTAGAAAAGAATATTAAAGAATTAGATTTAAAAATGCAGGAAAATGGTTTTTGGGATGATATTGCAAAGGCTGAAGAAGTTACCAAGGAAAGCAAACGATTGAAATCTAAGTTAGAAAGATACAATAGTATGGTATCTAAGATTGATGATGTTGAGGTACTGTATGAATTGATGGAAGAAAATGATTCAGAGTCTATTGATGAAATAATTACAACTATTAAAGAAGTAGAGAAGGAAATTGAAAATTATAAAATTGAAATACTTTTGTCAGGTGAGTATGACAAAAATAATGCTATATTTACATTACATGTTGGAGTTGGTGGTACAGATGCCAATGATTGGACAGAAATGCTTCTTAGAATGTATTTAAGATGGTGTGAGAAAAAGGAGTTTACAACTGAAATTATAGACCAAATAAATGGGGATGAAGCTGGCATTAAGAGTGTAACTGTTAAGGTTAAAGGAGAAAATGCATATGGGTATTTAAAAGCTGAAAAGGGTATTCATAGGCTTGTTAGAATTTCACCTTACAATGCAAATGGTAAGAGACAGACATCCTTTGCATCTATGGAAGTTTTACCAGAACTTACAAAAGAGCAGGATATACAGATAAGACCAGATGATTTAAAGGTTGATACCTATAGGTCAGGTGGTGCTGGAGGTCAACATGTTAATAAGACTGAGTCAGCAGTTAGAATAACACATATTCCAACAGGAATAGTTGTTCAATGTCAAAATGAGAGAAGCCAGTTCTCCAATAGAGATACTGCACTTGCTATGCTTAAATCTAAGTTGATTGAATTAAAGGAACGAGCACATAAAGAAAAAATAGAGGATTTAACTGGTGAACTTAAGGATATGGGATGGGGTAGCCAGATTAGGTCATATGTTTTTCATCCATATAGTATGGTTAAAGATCATAGAACAAATGTAGAAACATCTAATGTAAATGCAGTAATGGATGGAGATATAGATATGTTCATTAATGCATACTTATCAAGTACTAGCATATAAGGGGAGATAATATGAAAGTAGTAAATTTTGCAATTGTCGGAACTGGCGAGATTAGCAGAAAATTCATAGAAAATGGAAATAAAATAACTGGTTTTAATGTGAGTGCAGTTTATTCAAGGGATATAGATAATGCAAGACAATTTGCATTAAAATATAATATACCATTATATTTTGATGATTTAGAGGAGATGGCATCAGCAAGTGAAGTTGATGCCGTCTATATTGCATCACCTAATTCATTACATAGAGATCAAGCTATTATTTTTGCTAATAAGAGGAAAGATATTTTATGCGAGAATGTTATAGCGACTAATACTTATGAAGCAAGAGAAATGATAAGAAGTGCAAAGAGTAATAAAGTATTATTAATGGAAGCTATAGGATTTTTATTGTATCCTGCTTATAAAATCCTAAAGGAAAATATCAAGAATATAGGCAAAATAAGAAGGATATCTACTTCTTATTGTAAGTATACAGAAGAATATGATGCTATAAAAAATGGATACATATTAAATGGATTTAGAAGGGAGCTTTCTAATGGAGGATTAATGAATATGGGGGTATATTGCTTGTATCCTATTATGTATTTATTTGGAAAGCCTGATATGGTTAAATGCTTTGCACATAGAATGGTTACAGGAATAGATGGAGCTGGAGTATTATTTCTTAAGTATGAACAAATGGATGGAATAATTCAATACTCTAAGCTAGCAGACTCTAATATGCCTACAGAAATACAAGGAGAAGAAGGAACAATTATTATAGATGATATTTTATCTCTTTCTTCAATTAAATTAATAACTAAAGATGGAACATCAAATATATTATTTGAAAAAAATGATGAAGATGAGATATATTATGAAATAGAGGAATTTATGAAATTATTAACAGAGGGAAAATTAGAATCATCCATAAATACGTATGAAAGGTCAATTTCCATAATGGAAACACTTGATGAGGCTAGAAAACAGATAGGATTAACATATGTAAAAGATAAAGTATAAGCTAATGTAATTGTATTCATAGTCTAGTAGTGATATAATAAAGTTAAAGTATGCATTTTTATATTGCTTAATGGAAGATAGGTGTGTAGAGATGAATGAAATTGTAGAATTATTTTTTATATGTACAATAATACTTACTATTACAACTAAAATTGGATTTGTAATTGAAGGTGTATATTTTGACATAAAAGGATTAGCATTATGTGCTTTTTTAGGAGTATTGACTGTATTTGTAAGTATGGGATTTAAAATATTTGGTTTAGTAATTGGATATTTTTTGTATGTAAAATTATTGTGCAAAGTAGGCGAAGTTGAATTAATGCCAGATGCTATATTGGCTTCGATAATAGGTTGTACAATTTGGGGAATAATTATTTTTGATAAAATCAGTACTTTAGGCATAGTATGGTTTTAATGATAATTATATATAAAAGGGGTTGGTGTTATGATTGAGAGAAAACCAGAAAAAATAAAAAAGAAAAAGGTTCTAGTACCTATAGATGGTAGTGGTAATAGCATGAATTCATTAGATTTTATAAAAGGAATATTCAAAAAAGAAGAAGTAGAAATAACTCTTATGAATGTAAGAGAGATTGTTTTTACAGATGATATAATCATATCGGCAGAAATTGACTCAGCAAAAAAAATAGCTGATGAAATATTACTTTCAGCTGAAAAAGAATTATGTGGTTATGATATAAAGAAATACTTCACATATGGTTATGCTGCGGACGAAATCATCAGAAAATCTAAAGAAGATAAATCTGATTTTATTGTTATCACTAAATCTAGTAAGAGTGTTTTTCGAAGAATATTAGGTTCAGTAACAGTTAATGTAGCAAAAAAAGCAGAATGTATCGTTATGATAGTACCAGAATAAAAAAATAGAAAAAATTTGTTGACAATATAAACAGGCTTATAGTATAATAATTTTTGTCGTAAGGCAGTTGATTAGACAAAGATTATTATAGGGGTGTAGTTCATCGGTAGAATAAGAGTCTCCAAAACTCCAGAGGAGGGTTCGATTCCTTCCACCCCTGCCATGTAAGAGTTATAAATCATTGTTTGTAATGATTTATAACTTTTTTTATGTACAATATTTAAAAATTATGAATATAAAAAATAAATTTGGTTAATATAATAATGTAAGGTGACTTACAAAAAAATATCATTAGCCAAAGGAGGAATCAGCTATGTCAAACAATGCATTAGTTCCTGAATCTAAAAGTGGATTAAGTAGATTTAAAAATGAGGTTGCTCAAGAAATGGGAGTACCATTTAAAGATTATAATGGTGATCTTACTTCTAGACAATGTGGTTCCGTAGGTGGTGAAATGGTTAAAAGAATGGTAGAACAATATGAAAG
Source organism: Clostridium sp. (assembly GCA_022767515.1). GTDB lineage: Bacteria > Bacillota > Clostridia > Clostridiales > Clostridiaceae > Clostridium. The sequence goes on along the minus strand of JALENK010000072.1, from coordinate 36,978 downwards.
CACACTAAAGTAACACCTACTTTAAGTAATTAATTCAATACAAGGTTGAATTTGATATAGCAATTTGAAATATCAGACTATATATTAGTTCTACCGGGAGGATGACTTTTTAGTCATTCTCCTTTTTTGTATCAAGAGAATAAAAAAGAAATTTTTAGTGAAAATTAATTATATTTTAATGTAAATTAAATGGAAGTAGTATATAATAATAATGAGGATTTTATGCCTATCGATAATATATTAGGAGGGAAGAAATGCAGAAAAAAGAAAAATATTATTTAGATAGAATAAAAGATTTAGATTTAGAAATAGAAAAGCTAAGTAGCATTATTTCTAAAATTGGTTGGCTTAGGCTCATTGTATTATTATTAGGTGGAGTAACTGCATGGAAGTTATATGAAGATGTAAGTGTATATGCAAGTATTTTAGTAATAACATTTACTATCATTATATTTCTTGTTGTTGTTAATATTCATGGTAAAAAAATAAAACAAAAAGATGATTTTGAAATAGCAAGAGATTTTAATAATAGAGGTATATGTAGATTAAATGATAAATATAGAGAATTTGAGGATACAGGTAAAGACTTTCTTGAAGAGGGACATCCATTTTCATCAGATTTAGATGTCTTTGGTAATAATTCATTGTTTCAAATGATTAATACTACAAGGACTAAATCTGGAAGGCAAAAATTAAGTGATATATTAAGCTTAAAGAATATGCCAAGTAAAAATGAAATTAAGGAAAAGCAAGAAGCTATAAAAGAACTTGGAGAAAAGGTTGATTGGAGAGAAAGATTTTTTGTAGGTGGAACATTTAAAAAGAAAAAGAAAAATAATGAGGAATTAGAAGCACTTATAAGATGGTGTAAGTCCTCGGAAACTGCAAATTATTTTCTAAGAATAATAATAGCAGGATTATTTATGATAATTACAGCTACACTTATAATATTAACAGCGATGGGTGTTATCAATGTATCTGTTGTAGTATTAGATTTGATTATTAATTTTGCTGTGGTAAAAGTGCTTGCAAAGGATAAAGATGATGCTATTAATTTATTTCATAATGTAAAGTATAATGTAAAGGCATATTATAATATATTAGCTATAATTCAGGATGAGAATTTTAAATCAAAGTATTTATCTAAGCTTAAGAATAAATTAGAGGATGATTCTAAAATATCTTGTAAGCAAGAAATGAAAAAGTTATCATCGCTTTTAGATTGGATAGGAGATTCGAGTGCTAATGCATATTTTTTCATATTAAATATTTTTGTTTTTGCAGATGTTTTTATTTTATATAATATCAGCAAATGGAAGAAAGTTAATGGAGAAAAAATAGAAAAATGGTTATCTGTTATGGGAGAATTTGATGCATTATCAAGTATATCTAATTTAAGTTTTGACCATGAAAAATGGGCTTTTGCTCAAATAGTTGATGAAAAGCAAATTGAGGGTGAAGAAATTGCGCATCCTTTAATTGGTGAAAAAGCAGTAAGTAATAACTATAAGTTAAGTAATCCAAAACAGGTTACATTAATAACAGGATCTAATATGTCTGGAAAGAGTACATTCTTAAGGTCAGTAGGTATAAATTTAGTATTAGCATACATAGGAGCACCATGCTGTGCTAAAAGTTTTAAATGTGGAATATTAAATATATATACTTGTATGAGAACAAAGGATAATTTAGAAGAAAGTATTTCTTCATTCTATGCGGAAATTCTTAGAATTAAGCTTATTATGGAAGCTTGTAAGGAAGGAAAAGATGTTATTTTCTTACTAGATGAAATATTTAAAGGAACAAATTCTAGAGATAGACACACAGGAGCAACTGTTCTTATTAAACAACTAATAAGTAATGGAGCTATTGGTTTATTGTCTACTCACGATTTGGAATTATGTGATTTAGAGTATGAAATGAAACAAGTAGAAAATTATAACTTTAGAGAATATTATGAAGATAATAAGATTAAGTTTGATTATAAGTTAAGAAATGGAAGAAGTACAACTCAAAACGCTGTTTACTTAATGAGATTAGCAGGAATAGAGATAGAAAAATAATTTTGGGAGGGGATAATTATGAATATCGCGTTTTTTTTAACACCTAAAAATGAAGTTATTTTTGAACATAATGAGGCATCAATGAGACAAGTTATGGAGAAGATGGAGTATCATGGTTATACAGCAATTCCACTTATTGATAAGCAAGGTAAATATGTAGGGACTATTACTGAAGGTGATTTATTGTGGACAATAAAGAATACACCCCAGTTATCTTTTAATAATACAGAATCTGTTAAGGTTTCGGAGATTAATAAGAGAGTTACACATAAATGTGTTGAAATAAATTCTGATATTAAAGAGTTAATAGGTTTAGCAGTAAATCAAAATTTTGTACCAGTAATAGATGATAATGGCATATTTATCGGAATAATAAAAAGAAGTGATATAATAAATTATTGCTTTAAGACAATGAATAAATTAGAAAAAAAGTTAGAGGAAAAAAAATAATGGTGGCAGAAATGCCACCATTATTTTTTAAAAAATTTATCTATATTTTTCAAGTTCTGCATCTAAGTCCAATGCGTTTAATTTTTCAAATTCATCGTCAAAACTAGAATCAATTCCTCTAAGGTCACCTAAACCTTGAGCGGTAGCTTCTTCTCTAGCAATTTTTCTTTCAATACTGTCAAGTTGAATTGAATTTGATTTTGTGTTAACATCAGCAAGTACTTCATTAACTGTCTTTGACGCTTGAGCATTAGCATATCTAGCAGCAGCCTCATCTCTATAATTTTTAGTTTTTTCTATTTCATCCTTTAATGCTAAAACGTTAGCTTTAACAGCTTCAGCTTGATTAGAAGCATTTTGATAGCTTGCTTTTAATGATTCAATTTTCTTATCATTTTCAACCTTCTTAGCAAGTGCTTTTTTAGCTAATTCATCATTACCTTTAGATAAAGCTAATCTAACCTTTGAATCATAATCAGCAGAAAGAGCTTCTGCATCTGCTAATTTTTTTTCTAATTGCTTAGCATTAGCTAATACTTGAGCACTACCTTGGTTAGCACGAGTTAATTGTTCTTCCATATCACGAATTTTTTGATCTAACATTTCTATAGGGTTTTCCATATTATCTAAAGTAGAGTTAGCTTTAGCTTTTAGCATATTTGACATCCTTTTAAAAATTCCCATAACTTATCCTCCTCAATAATTAAAACAGACCCAAAGTCTTAAATACATTATAATGAAAAATAGTTAAAATAACAAATATATTTTTAAAAATATTGTTAAAATAGTAAAAATAGTTTAAAATTAATTATTAATTATAAAATAGGGAGCGATTTAAAGTGGAAAATGAAATAACAATGGAAGAACTATTAAAGAATTATGATGTTAAAAGAATTCATTCTGGAGATATAATAAAAGGAAAGGTTATTGAGGTTAATGATAAGGAGGTTGTTGTTAATATAGGCTATGCTTTTGATGGTGTTATATCCAAAGAAGAATTAACTTATGATGATAGAAATCCTATTGACGTTGTAAGTAAGGATGAAGAAATAGAAGTCTATGTTATTTCTCCTAATGATGGGGAAGGTTATGTCCAATTATCAAGAGTAAGAGCTTTATCAATTACAGAAACTGATGATATAGAAAATGCTTATAAAAGTGGTAAGTCATTAAAAGTTTTTGTTAAGGAAGAAGTAAAAGGCGGACTTGTATGTTATTACGGAAGTGTAAGAATATTTATTCCAGCATCACAAGCTTCAAGAGAAAGAATAGAGCTTCAAACGCTAGTAAATAAAAATATTGAGGTTAAGATAATTGAATTAGATTTTAGCAATAAAAAGGTTGTTGCATCTAGAAGAATCATAGAAGAAGATAAATTTAATATAGAAAAGAAAAAGCTATACAATACAATAAAGCCAGGTGAAAAGGTACAAGGAGTTGTAACTAAAATAGTTAAGTTTGGTGCCTTTGTAGATATTGGAGGAGTTCAAGGTCTTATTCATTTAAATGATTTAGCGTGGGAAAGAGTATATCATGCTGAGGACATAGTAAGTGTTGGAGATAAGGTTGAGGTATATATTGCAAGTGTTGATGCTAAAAATGAAAAGATATCATTAGTATTAAAGGAGGTAGAAAAGGAACCTTGGAAAGTAAATGAAGGGGAAATTAAAGAGAATGCAGTACTTACAGGTAAAGTGACAAGATTAACTGCTTTTGGTGCTTTTGTTGAAATCTTTAAAGGTGTGGAAGGTCTTGTGCATATTAGTGAAATAACTGATGAAAATATAGCAAAACCTTCAGAAGTATTAAAGGTTGATCAAGAAGTAAAGGTAAAAGTATTATCTGTTGATAGTGAAAATAAGAAATTAGCATTAAGTATTAAAGCAGTAGAAGATGAAACCTCTAATGATGAGTATATGAAGTATAATGACAATGATGAAGAGCTTACTTTAGGAGACTTATTTAAAGGATTGAAATTATAAAGATAGTACATTTGTTACTAATAAGTTTATAATGTGGTGAGATAGGAGCGTAAATTTATGGATTTTAGACCTTGTATTGATATACATGATGGTAAGGTTCGTCAAATTGTTGGAGGATCATTAAAGGATTCAGTTGGTGCTAAAGTAAATTTTGAAACAGACAAAGATGGTGTATTTTATGCTAATCTTTATAAGGATAATGGGCTTAAAGGAGGACATATTATTTTATTAAATCCAGTAGGTACAGAGATGTATGAGGCTGATAAGAAGCTTGCATTAGGAGCGCTTAATGCATATAGAGGTGGTCTTCAAATTGGTGGAGGAATCTCTGCTGATAATGCTAAGGAATTTATTGAAGCAGGTGCATCTCATGTTATTGTTACATCTTATGTGTTTAAGGATGGAAAAGTAAATTATGAAAATCTTGATTTGTTAGAAAAAGCGGTTGGGAAAGAGCATATAGTACTTGATTTAAGTTGCAGAAAAAAGGATGGTAAATATTATATAGTTACTGATAGGTGGCAGAAATTTACAGATGTTGTTTTAAATGCAGACACTCTTGATGAACTTTTGAATTATTGTGATGAATTTTTAATTCATGCAGTTGATGTTGAAGGAAAGTGTAATGGAATAGAAGAGGAAATTGCAATATTACTTGGTAATTGGGGAAAATGCACTATCACATATGCTGGTGGTGTAAGTTCTTATGAAGATATAGAAAAGTTAAAAAAACTATCTAATAATAAATTAAATGTAACAATAGGAAGTGCTTTGGATTTATTTGGTGGCTTACTTGAATTTAAGAAAGTGCTAGAGTATTGTAAGTAAAAATATTGATGTATAAAAAAGCAGATAGCTTTGTATGAACAAAGCGTATCTGCTTTTTTGTTATATTTTTTCTATTTTCAACATATTAGTTCCACCAGTTTCAGTTGATGGCATACCAGCAGCAACAACTATAGAGTCACCTGCTTTAGCAATATTAAGTTCTTTAGCAACTTTTTTAGCTTCAGACATAATTTCATCAGTTGTATCAAACATTGCACATGTTTTTGGAATTACACCAAAGTTTAAAGATAAGCTTCTAGCAACATTATCAAAAGGTGTTATTGCAATGATTGGACATTTAGGTCTATATTTTGAAATCATTGTAGCTGTTGGACCACTCTTTGTTGCAGCAACAATTGCGTTAGCATTTAAAGTAAGAGATGTTCTACAAGCTGAATAACTGATAGCATCAGCATAAGTTTTTGATTGCTCATAAGCATATTCCTTTAACAGATGTTCATATTCAAGATGTGCCTCTGCTTCCTTTGCAATTGTAGACATTGTAGTAGCTGCTTCTATTGGATAGCTTCCAGAAGCACTTTCACCAGATAGCATAATTGCATCTGTTCCATCAAAAATAGCATTACATACGTCAGATGCTTCAGCTCTTGTAGGAAGAGAGTTTCTTATCATAGAATCTAGCATTTGAGTTGCTGTTATTACTATTTTTCCTGCCTTATTACATTTTTTAATAATAGATTTTTGTATTATAGGAACTCTTTCAAGAGGTATTTCAACTCCCATATCACCTCTAGCAACCATTACAGCATCAGTAACTTCGATTATAGAGTCGATATTATTAACTCCTTCTTGACTTTCTATTTTAGCTATTACTTTTATGTGTGAGCCATTATTTTCTGATAAAACTTTTTTTACTTCTAGTATGTCGCTAGCTTTTCTTATAAAAGATGCTGCAATAAAGTCAACACCCATTTGGCATCCGAAAATGATATCTTTTTTATCTTTTTCTGTAATAGAAGGTAGTTTAATTTCTACATTAGGAACATTAACTCCCTTATGATTTTTTATTACCCCACCAACAACAACTGTACATTTTATTTCTTTACCAACTACATTAACAACTTTAAATTTTAATAAGCCATCATCAACTAAGATGCTACCACCAATTTCAATATCTTGATATAAAACATCATAAGTTATTGAACAACGATTTTCATCTCCTAATATTTCTTCACCACAAATAAATGAAAATTCTTGACCTTTTCTTAAAGTAACACCACCATTTATAAAATCGTGTGTTCTAATCTTTGGACCTTTTATATCTAAAATAATAGCTGTAGATGATTTCTTTTCTTCTCTAAGACGTTTGATTAAATCTATTTTTTCTTTATGAGTTTCATGTGTTCCATGTGAAAAATTTAGTCTTGCTGCACTCATTCCGATGTCAATAAATTGACTTAGAATCTCCTCGTTGTCACTTGCGGGACCAATAGTAAAAATCATTTTTGTTTTTTGCATATGTTTTCCTCCTAACTAATTAAATTTATACATAAAAAATTGTAATTATGGAATATTAAAATTTATATAGTATAATGTTATCATAATACAAGCAAGAAAGGGTGGAAAAAATGGAAAGTTTACAAATTGTTGAAACTTTAAGTGTATTTAAATATTTTAAAGAAATATCTATAATTCCAAGAGGCTCTGGTAATGAGAAGGAAATAAGTAACTATTTAGTAAAATTTGCTCAAGAATTAAATCTTGAAGTGATTCAAGATTCAGCTATGAATGTAATAATTAAAAAGCCTGCTTCAAAAGGATATGAAGGCAAAGAAACAATAATATTGCAAGGTCATATGGATATGGTATGTGAAAAAAATGATAATATTATTCATGATTTTCTTAAAGATCCTCTAAAACTTAAGGTGAAAGATGATTATATCTATGCTGAAGGAACTACATTAGGTGCGGATGATGGAATAGCTGTAGCTATAATCATGGCTATTTTAGCAGATAATACACTTGAACATCCACCTATAGAGGCCTTGATTACAACAGATGAAGAAAGAGGTATGACAGGTGCTATGGCAGTGTCAAAGGAACATTTAAATGGTAAAATTGTTCTTAATATCGATAATGAAGAAGAAGGAAAGCTTCTTGTTAGTTGTGCTGGTGGAGTTAGAACTAAAAGTAGCATAGCTTTTGAAAAGGAAAGGATACTATTTCAGGAAAAAATATATCAACTAGTAGTTAAAGGATTAAAAGGTGGTCATTCAGGTTCTGATATAGATAAATATAGAGGAAATGCAAATAAGATATTAGGAAGATTATTAAAAAGATTAGATGAAAAGGCCAATATAAATTTAATATCAATAAATGGTGGTTCTAAAAACAATGCTATTCCAAGAGAAGCAAAAGCGTTAGTTACAAGTATTGAAGATGAAAGTATAGTGAGTCAAATAGTTGATGAATTTAGGCAAGAGGTAGTTAATGAATTAAAGGTTCAGGATGCTAATATAGAAATATTAGTGGATATTGTAAATAAAGATATAGATGAAAAAATAAACAAAAGGTGTTCTAGAAATATTATAAATTTAATTTATTTATGTCCAAATGGAGTAAATACTATGAGTATGAGTATTAAGGATTTACCAGAAAGCTCTAATAATCTAGGCGTAATCACTACAACAGAAAATAGGGTTATGTTAGATTGCCTAGTAAGAAGTTCTGTTGAATCTTTAAAAAATGAAATTGCAAATAGAATTCAAGTTTTAACTGAACAGTTTGGTGGAGTTTTCGAGAAAGAATCTGATTATCCAGGTTGGGAATATAAGAGTGAGTCAAAATTTAGAGAATTATGTAAAAAAGTGTATAAAGAGATGTATGATAAGGAACCTGAAGTATATGCAATACATGCAGGTGTTGAATGTGGGATATTAAAAGAGAGATTAGGAGACTTAGATATGGTAAGTATAGGACCTGATATAATAGATATTCATACGCCTGATGAAAGATTATCTATTCCATCTACAAAGAGAGTATGGGAATATATACTAGAAGTATTAAAAAAATTTTGATATAAATTGTAATATAGATTATAATTTTTAGTGATTTTGTAGTATAATAAACATATTGAAAAAATAATATAATTTGGAGGGAATTATGGCAAAGAAACCTGTAATGTTAATGATATTAGATGGATTTGGTGAAGCACCTAAATCAGAAGGGAATGCAGTATCAATTGCAAACAAACCTAATTTTGATAGACTAGTAAAGGAATATCCTCATAGCGATTTACAAGCAAGTGGAATGGCAGTTGGTCTTCCAGAAGGACAAATGGGAAATTCTGAAGTTGGACATTTAAATATTGGAGCAGGAAGAATTGTATATCAAGAATTAACTAGAATAACAAAGTCAATTGCTGATAAGGACTTTTTTGAAAATGAAGCTTTATTAAAGGCTATGAGGAATGCAAAAGAAAATAACACTTCTTTACATTTAATGGGATTATTATCAAATGGTGGAGTACATTCACATATTGACCATTTAAGAGGATTATTAGAATTTGCTAAAAAAGAGGGTCTTCAAAAGGTATATGTTCATGCATTTATGGATGGTAGAGATGTACCACCTTCATCAGGAGCTGAATTTATTAAAGAGACTGAAGCTATGATGAAAGAAGTTGGAGTTGGAGAGATTGCAACTGTAAGTGGTAGATATTATGCAATGGATAGAGATAACAGATGGGAAAGAGTTGAACTTGCATATAATGCATTAGTTTTAGGAAAAGGTGAAACTGCTGAAAGTGCTGAGAAGGCAATTCAAAATTCATATGCTGATAACAAGACTGATGAATTTGTTTTACCATGTGTTATAACAGAAAATGGTCATCCAAAGACAACAATTAAAAATGGTGATTCAGTTATATTCTTTAACTTTAGACCAGATAGAGCTAGAGAAATAACAAGAGCTATAAATGATAGAGAATTTGCAGGATTTAAGAGAGAAACATTAGATTTAGTATTTGTTACAATGACACAATATGATAAAACTTTAGAGGGTGTCAATATTGCATTTAAGCCTCAAACTTTAGTAAATACATTAGGAGAATATGTTGCAAGTAAGGGATTAAAGCAATTAAGAATTGCAGAAACAGAAAAGTATGCACATGTAACATTTTTCTTTAATGGTGGAGTTGAGAAGGAAAATGAGGGAGAAGAAAGAGCACTTATTGCATCACCTAAAGTTGCAACTTACGATTTAAAACCAGAAATGTCTGCATATGAAGTTACTGATGAACTTTTAAAGAGATTAGATGAAGATAAATATGATATGGTAATATTAAATTTTGCTAATCCAGATATGGTAGGTCATACAGGAATAGTTGAAGCAGCAGTAAAAGCTGTTGAAGCAGTTGATGAGTGTCTAGGAAAAGTTGTTGATAAGGTTCTTGAAAAGGAAGGAACAGTATTTATAACAGCTGACCATGGAAATGCAGAAACAATGATTGATGAAGCTACTGGAAATCCTTTCACAGCTCATACAACTAACAAAGTACCATTTGTTTGGGTTTCAAATAATAGAGAAGGTAAATCTTTAAGTGATGGTAAGTTAGCTGATATAGCCCCTACAATGTTAAATGTAATGGGATTAGAGGTTCCAAGTGAAATGAGTGGTGAATGTTTAATTAAGTAATTTATAAATTACAAAAGGTATTTTCTAGAAGTAGAAAGAATCTTAGTTTATCGACAACTAACTTGAATATAAAGTTAGTTGTCATTTTTATGTTATATATTTATATAGTATTTTTGAAGGATATACAAAGTAGAAAAAAATTCAACAATGATATTTACTTTTTATGGGAAATTTATTAAAATATAATATGTTGTATTAAATTGCTCAAAGAAATTCAATAAAAATATTAAAATGTAAAAATGTTTACAAAAATATAATGGTAAATAAGAGAGATAAGTTATATACTATAATTATATAGATATAAGTTGTATTGCTTAGAAGGAGAGGTAGTCAGAAAAAATGATAAAAAAAGATATAGGTAAAGAAACTGATTTTGAAACAAAAAAAGATGAAGTAGCATCTGCAAAAAAAGCAAGTGCATCAAAAAAAGTCTCTTCTGCCCAAAAAGGTGTCAAAGAGAAAGAAAGTGTAGAGAAAAAAGTAGCTACTAAGACATCAAAAAATACAGGTAGTACAAATAAAACTACTGCAACTGTTAAAACATCAAAAAAGACAAGTAGTGCAAGTAAAACTACTGAGAAGGTGGATTTAAGTTTATTAAATGCTCATAATATGAAGCTATTTCATTCGGGAAAACATTTAGAAGCATATAAGATGTTAGGTGCACATATTGTAACTGAGAAGGGTAAAAAAGGTGTAAGGTTTACCACATGGGCTCCAAACGCCAAGAATATCATAGTTAGTGGTGATTTCAATTCATTTAGTTTAGATAGTAATTATTCGATGAAGAGAGTATCAAAATATGGTTTATGGAGTATTTTTGTTGAGGGAATTGAGGCAGGAGTAAAATATAAATATGCAATTGAGGACAATAAAGGGAATATTGTATATAAGTGCGATCCATATGCATTAGAATCAGAAGTAAGACCACAAAATGCTTCAATAGTTCATGAAGTAAAGAATTTTAAGTGGACAGATGGAGTATGGATTAATAAAAGAAAGAAAAAAAATATGTATGAAAGTCCACTTAACATATATGAATTGCATCTAGGTTCTTGGAGGAGAAAAGATGGAGAATTTATGACTTATGAAGAGATAAGTGAACAATTACCAGATTATATAGAAGAGATGGGATATACACATGTTGAAATGATGCCACTTGTAGAACATCCACTAGATGCTTCTTGGGGATATCAAGGAACAGGATATTTTTCTGTAACATCAAGATATGGAAGTCTAGAAGGATTAAAGACATTGATAAATGCTCTTCATAAGAGAAATATTGGTGTTATAATAGATTGGGTTCCGGGACATTTCTGTAAAGATTCTCATGGATTATATATGTTTGATGGAACACCTACTTATGAATATCAAGAATTCTGGAGAGCTAATAATGGAGGATGGGGAACTTTTAATTTTGACTTAGGTAGAAATGAAGTTAAGAGCTTTTTATTCTCAAATGCAGTATTTTGGATTGAAGAATTTCATATTGATGGTATAAGAGTTGATGCAGTTTCTAATATTTTATATTTAGATTATGGAAGAAGAGATGGAGAATGGAAGCCTAACATAAATGGAGGAAAGGAAAACCTTCAAGGTATAGAATTTCTTAGAGATGTAAATGCAATAGTTAGACATAGAGCCCCAGGTGTTATGATGATTGCTGAGGAGTCTACAGCATGGCCTAATGTATGTAGGGAAGAAGGTCTTGGATTTAATTTTAAATGGAATATGGGATGGATGAATGATGTATTAGAATATGTGAAAATTGATCCATATTTTAGAAGTATGCACCATGGAAAAATGAATTTTGCAATGATGTATAATTACTCAGAAAATTATATACTTCCATTATCTCATGATGAAGTTGTGCATGGAAAATGTTCAATAGTTAATAAAATGTTTGGCGATAATTGGAAGAAATTTGCTGGTGCAAGAACTTTATATTCATATATGATAGGTCATCCAGGAAAGAAACTTAACTTTATGGGAAATGAGTTAGGTCAAGGGCTTGAATGGAGAGAATATGAGCAACTTGAGTGGCATTTATTAGATAGTAATGAAAACTGCAAAGGAATCCATGAATGTATAAAGGATTTAAATCACATATATAAGGAACATAAGTGTCTATGGGAATTAGACCATGACCCATTTGGATTTAAGTGGATTGCTGCTGATGATAGTGCTCATAGTATATTCTCATTTATCCGAAGAAATAAAAAGGAAGATGATATTCTAATATTTATATGTAATTTTACACCAAATGTATATTATGATTACAAAGTTGGTGTACCATATAAAAAGAATTATGTTGAGATATTTAACAGTGATAGTGAAAAATATGGTGGCTCTGGACAAGTAATGGGAGATATCAAATTAGTACCAGAAAAGGAACCATGTAATAATTTTGATTATAGTATTAACATAAAAGTGCCACCAATGGGAGCTGTAATCTTAGCTGTAGATAAAAGGAGGAAGAAATAATGAATATACTATTAGTTGCTTCAGAAGCTGGTCCATTTATTAAAACCGGCGGTTTAGGGGATGTAATGGGAGCCCTTCCCAAGGAATTAGCTAAAAAAGGACATGATGTGAGAGTTGTAATACCAAATTATAAAGGAATACTAGGGGTTTTTAAAGAAAAGTTTGAATTTGTTAAGTGGTTTAATATAAAAGTGGGTTGGAGAGAAAGATATGTAGGATTATTTAGATTCTATTATAATGGAGTAAATTACTACTTTATAGATAATCAAGAGTATTTTGGAAGAGAAGGTCTTTATGGTTATTATGATGATGGAGAAAGATTTGCATATTTTGATAGAGCTGTGTTGACATTTTTAAGACAAATTAATTGGAGACCAGATGTAATTCATTGTAATGACTGGCAAACAGGAATGATACCAGTAATGCTTAGAATGGAATTCTCTAGATTTGATGATTTTTATAAAGGAATAAAGACTGTATTCTCAATTCATAATTTATTATTCCAAGGATGTTATGATCCAAAGATATTACCAGAATTATTTGGTTACAATATGGATATGTACAATAATAAGAGTCTTGAATTTGACAAGGGTGTAAGCTTTATGAAGGGTGGTATAAATTATTGTGATAAAATTAATACAGTAAGTTATACTTATGCAAAGGAAATTATGACTCCAGAATATGGAGAAAGATTAGATGGATTAATGAGGTATAGAAGTTGCGATTTATGTGGCGTTCTAAATGGTATAGATTATGATGAATATAATCCATATACAGATCCATTTATTTATGAGAAGTTTGGAAAGGATCCATATGCATCAAAGCAAAGAAATAAAATTGCACTTCAAAAGGAGCTTGGATTATATCAGAAAGCAGACACACCAATAATAAGTATAGTAACAAGATTAACTAGACAAAAGGGAATAGATTTAATACTATATATGATAGATAAGCTTCTATATAATAGAGATGTACAGTTTGTTGTATTAGGTAGTGGAGATAAGGATTATGAAGATGCATTTTGGAGATTAAAGGATAGACATGGAGATAAGGTATCTATAAATATTAAGTTCGATAATGGATTAGCACATAAGATTTATGCTGCATCAGATATGTTTATGATGCCATCAAAATTTGAACCATGTGGTCTTGGTCAGTTAATAGCCTTAAGATATGGAACAATTCCAATAGTTAGAGAAACTGGTGGATTAAAAGATACAATAACTCCATATAATGAATATACTGGAATTGGAAATGGATTTAGCTTTGCTAATTTCAATGGTGAAGAATTATTGAATATTACTAATTATGCTTTAAGTATATATTGGGATAAGTGGAGATGGAATTCAATTATTAATCAGGCAATGAATTCTGATAACAGTTGGCAAAGATCAGCAGGAAGATATGAACAATTATACAAAGAAGCACTTAATTGGTATTAAATAGTATAAATAGAGCAAGTACTATATAGAAAGAAGGTTGGATGAAATGAGAAAGAAAGAAATAGTAGCTATGGTATTAGCTGGTGGACAAGGTACAAGACTTGGAGCATTAACAAAGAATATTGCAAAACCAGCGGTTCCTTATGGCGGTAAGTATAGAATAATTGACTTTGCATTAAGTAATTGCATAAATTCAGGTATCAGTACAGTTGGTATATTGACACAATATAAACCAAGGGAATTAAATGCTCATATTGGTATAGGAACTCCTTGGGATATGGATAGACGTGATGGAGGAGTGACTTTACTATCACCATACAAAGAGGAGAATGATGGTGGTGATTGGTACAAGGGAACAGCAAATGCTATATATAAAAATATTGAATATATTGATGAAAATGATCCAGATTATGTGTTAATATTATCTGGTGACCAAATATATAAGATGGATTATTCTAAAATGTTAGATTTTCATAAAGAAAAGGGAGCAGATGCTACAATTGCTGTTATTGAAGTAAGCTATGAAGAAGCTAAGAGATTTGGTATTATGAATACTAATGATGATTTATCCATTTATGAATTTGAAGAAAAGCCAAAAGAACCAAAGAGTACAATGGCATCAATGGGAATTTACATCTTTAATTGGAAGAAATTAAGACAGTTTTTAATTGAAGATGAAGAGGATCCAACTTCAGAAAATGATTTTGGTAAAAACATAATTCCTAAAATGTTATCTTTAGGAAATAAATTATTTGCTTATCCATTTAGAGGATATTGGAAAGATGTTGGAACTATAGATAGTTTCTGGGAAGCAAATATGGATTTATTAAAGCCTGAAAATGAACTAAAATTATATGATGATAGATGGAGAATTTACTCAGCAAACTCAGCAAGTCCTCCACAATATATTGGTAGTGAAGCTAAAGTCATTAATTCACTTATTTCAGAAGGTTGTCAAGTATTTGGAAATTCTGAAAATTCAATTTTATTTGATAGTGTATATGTAGGAAAAAATTCTGTAGTAAAGGATTCTGTAATTATGCCAAATGTAAGAATTGGAGATAATGTTATAATCGAAAAAGCAATCATAGCTAGTGATGCAGTTATTAATAACAATTTAAGAGTAGGTAGTGGAAGTGAAATAGCTGTAGTTCCTGAAAAACAAGTAATAACAAAAAGCGTTTAATTCTAGCAGGAGGGGAGTGTATTAATATGAATAAATGTTTAGGAATTATTAATTTAGATGAAAATGAAAATAAAATGAATGAATTAGTTAAAAACAGACCATTAGCATCTATACCATTTGCTGGAAGATATAGAATTATAGATTTTGTATTATCAAATATGACAAATTCGGGAATAGATACAATAGGAATATTTACAAAGAACAAGTCAAGATCTGTTCTTGAGCATTTAAGTAATGGTAGACCTTGGGATTTGCATAGAAAAAAGGGTGGACTTAAGATATTTAACTTTGGTGACATAGAACCATTCTATGAAGATGTAAATAATTTTTATGACAATATAGAGTTTCTGCAAAAGAGTAATCATGAATATGTTCTACTTACATCTTCATATATGATATGTAATATTGATTATAAGAAAGCTATAGAAGAACATAGAAAGAGCAGAAATGATATAACAATAATATATAAGAATGTTAGTAATGATGATGACAGATTTATAAATTGTCAAATGATAAAGAGAGATGCAAACGGAAGAGTTGTTGCTATAAGAAAGAATTCTAAGATAGGTAAATCTACAAATATCAACATGGAAATGTATATTATGAAAAAGGATTTATTTATTCAAATAGTAGAAGAATCAGTTAAAACTGGATTATATAAAAAAGTAAAGGAATATATCCAAACTAACATTGATGATTTAGTAGTAGGTGCATATGAATATACTGGATATTTAGCATGTATAAATTCTGTATCTAATTATTATGAGGCAAATATGGAATTATTAGATGTAAAGATTAATCAAGAGTTATTCCACTCACGTAATAGAATTTATACGAAAGTTAAGGACGAGCCACCAACTCAATATTCTGTTAATTCTAAAGTTGAGAACTCACTAATTGCAAATGGATGTCATATTGATGGTAGTGTAAAGAATTCAATCATTTTCAGAAAGGTAGATATTGGACCTGGAGTTGAGGTTGAAAATTGTATAATAATGCAAAATACAATTATTAAGAAAAATGCAAAGCTTGTTAATGTAATTGTTGATAAAGGTAGTATAATAACAGAAAATGAAGATTGTAGTGGAAATGATGTATTGCCATTAGTACTTTAATTATAATGTTATGAAGTAAAGATGAATGCCATTTAGACATTCATCTTTTTTTGTTACTTATTTATTGAAAATATCAAATACAGCATAAATAAAAGAAATAATTAATGAAATATATAACATAAGATTAATTGTGTTTTCAGAAATATACAGCATTACACCAATAGAAGTTCCAATAATTATTAAGTAGTTGATAAATTTTTTGAATTTATTTTGTTTTGAACATATGATAGCTGAGGAAGAAAGCAAAATTGTAATTAAGGTTGAAAAGTATAATATTTGTTGAGTGAGTTTTGAAAAAATAATAATTGAATAATATTCAAGTGATATTAGAAGAATCAGGATAACTGAAATTAAAGAAAGAAATTTTTGAAAATATCTATTCATACATACACCTCTTATACTAAATATTTACAATTATATAATAACATACCAAAATATAATTTACATTAATAATAAAATTTTGTGTAAATGTTTTTATAGCTTTACTAATCATAATAATTGAGTTAATCTATAATGTGGTAAAAAGTATAGATATTATTAGGGGAAGGATGATATTAATTGAAGCCAAAATTGTTTAGTATGATTAAAAACAAAGAGTTTTCAAAGGAAAGGATAATTAAAGATATTATAGCAGGTATAATAGTTGCAATTATTGCATTACCATTATCGATTGCACTTGGTATATCTTCAGGAGTAACACCTGAAAAAGGGCTTATTACAGCTATTTTGGCCGGATTCTTTATTTCACTTCTTGGAGGAAGTAAGGTACAAATTGGAGGCCCAACTGGTGCATTTGTTGTAACTATTTCATCTATCATAGCTCAGTACGGACTTAATGGACTTATTACTGCAACTATAATGGCAGGTATTATTTTAATTATAATGGGATTATTGAAATTAGGAAATTTAATTAAGTATATACCTAAGACAATCACAGTAGGATTTACTGCTGGTATAGCTATAACTTTATTATCAACACAGGTAAAAGATTTCTTTGGATTAAAAATAGAAACTGTTCCATCTGAATTTATTCCTAAGTGGAAAGAGTACATAAGTAATTTTAATTCACTTGATGTGGCAACTATGTTAATTGGAATTATATCTGTAGCACTAATTGTAGCTTGGCCAATTATTACTAAGAAAATACCTATAATTAGAGAAATACCAGGTTCTATGGTTGCCCTTGTTGTAGCAACACTTTTAGTTATGTTTGTACCATATTTTGGTGGAGTAGAAACAATTGGTGATAGATTTGGAGATTTATCTTCCAATATACCTCCTATTAGTTTTCCTAATATAGATATAGATACTATAAATAAATTATTTACACCAGCATTAACAATAGCAATACTTGGTGCACTTGAATCCTTGTTATCTGCTGTAGTTGCTGATGAAATGATTGCTGATACACATGATTCTAATACAGAGCTTATTGCTCAAGGTGTAGGAAATATTGCATCTGGATTATTTGGAGGAATTCCTGCAACTGGTGCTATTGCAAGAACAGCAGCTAACGCAAAATCAGGTGGTAAAAGTCCTATAGCAGGTATGGTTCATGCAATTACACTTTTACTAATTATGTTATTATTAATGCCTCTTGCAAAACTTATTCCAATGACAGCGCTTGCTGCTATATTAGTAGTTGTATCATACAATATGAGTGGTTGGAGAGTATTTAAAGCACTTCTAAAAGCACCTAAGAGTGATATAATAGTTCTTTTAATTACATTCTTCTGTACTGTAGTATTTGACCTTGTGGTAGCAATTGGTTTTGGTATGATAATGACAATGTTCTTATTTATGAAGAGAGTATCTGAAACTACACAAATAAAGGATTTAGTTGCAGAAGAAGTTTTTGATGACAAGGTTAATAAAATTCTAGATGAGTTAGATGAAAAAATCCTTGTATATCAAATTAATGGACCATTATTCTTTGGAATTGTCCAAGATTTTATGAAGGAAATGAAAACATTAGATTTAAAAACAGAAGTATTAATATTAGATATAAGACACGCAGGTTCTATAGATGCTTCTGCTGTTGCAGCTATGAAAGAAATATATAGAAAGTGTAAACAATACAATATCAGATTTATTATTACTCACGTTCAAGAACAACCAATGAAGACATTAAAGAAAATGGGCTTTGTTAAAATGATAGGTGAAGAAAATATCTATGAAAGTAAGGTTGAAGCAATTAAAAATGCAGTTGAATATATAAATAAAAAATAATTATTAAGGAGGTTTATATGATTACTATAAATGAAAGATTAGCTAAGGAGTTACAATTAAAGTTAGGTCAAATAAATAATGTAGTAGAAATGCTAGACCAAGGTGATACAGTTCCTTTTATAGCTAGATATAGAAAAGAAAGAACAGGGGGACTTTCTGATGAAGTTTTAAGAAAATTATCAGAAAGATTAACTTATCTTAGAAATTTAGAGGAAAGAAAAAATGATGTTTCAAGACTAATAGAGGAACAAGGAAAACTTACAGAAGAAATTATAATAGCACTTCAAAAGGCAGAAACTTTGACAGAGGTTGAAGACATTTATAGACCATATAAACCTAAGAAAAGAACAAGAGCTACAATTGCAAAGGAAAGAGGGCTAGAGCCACTTTCTAATATAATTGTAGCGGGTATATTTAAGGGTGATATTAATGAAGAAGCATCTAAATATATTGATGAGGAAAAGGGTGTTATAACATCTGAGGATGCGATAAATGGTGCATTAGATATAATTGCTGAATCCATTTCTGAAGAAGCAAAATATAGAAAATATATTAGAGAATCAATAATGAGAGAAGGGTTCATAGAGTCTAAGGGTTCATCAGAAGAGAGCACTCCATATGAGATGTATTATGATTATAGAGAAGAAGTAAAAAAGATACCAGCACATAGAATACTTGCTATTAATAGAGGAGAAAAGGAGAAAGTTTTATCTGTTAAAATAGTAGCAAATGATGAGAAATTTATTAGCTTTTTAGAAGAAAAGCTTTTAAAAAATAATGAGGTTACGGATGAAAAATATAAAATTGCTATTAAGGATGCATATAAGAGATTAATATTTCCTGCTATTGAAAGAGAAATCAGAAACGAGCTTACAGATAAAGGTGAAGAAGGAGCAATATTAATATTTAAAGAAAATTTAAAAGCATTATTAATGCAGGCTCCTATTAAAGGAAAGACAGTAATGGGATATGACCCTGGATTTAGAACAGGATGTAAGGTTGCTGTTTTAGATAGTACAGGTAAATTTTTAGAGAATGTAGCGGTATATCCTACAGAACCTAAAAAAGATATTGAGGGAACTAAGAAGACATTAAAGGCATTAATAAAGAAATATGATGTAGATGTTATTTCACTTGGAAATGGAACTGCTTCACGTGAATCTGAAGAGGTTATTGCAGAAATGTTAAGTGAAATAAAGAAAGAAACAGGAAAAGAACTTGCATATGTAATTGTATCAGAAGCAGGAGCATCTGTTTATTCTGCATCAAAGCTTGCAAGTACAGAGTATCCAGATTTAGATGTAACAGTTAGGGGTGCTATTTCGATAGGAAGAAGATTACAAGATCCTATGGCTGAACTTGTTAAAATAGATCCAAAGGCTATTGGCGTTGGTCAGTATCAGCATGATGTAACACCAAAAAGATTAGAAGAATCATTAAAAGGTGTTGTTGAAGATTCAGTAAATAAGGTTGGAGTAGATTTAAATACAGCTACACCGTCTTTGCTTACTTATGTAGCAGGAATTAATGCAACAATTGCTAAAAATATTGTTGATTATAGAGATGAAAATGGTGGATTTAAAACAAGAAAAGAATTACTTAAGGTAAAAAGATTGGGCCAAAAGGCATATGAGCAATGTGCGGGATTTTTAAGAGTTCCAGAAAGTACAGAATTACTTGATAATACTGGTGTTCATCCAGAAAGCTATGAGAGTGCTAAGAGTCTTATTTCTATGCTTGGATATACAGACAATGATATAAAGAGCAATAATCTTAGTGATATAGATGAAAGAGTAAATATCAAAGGAATAAGTGAAATTGAAAAGCAATTAAATATTGGAGAAATGACTTTAAGAGATATAATTAAAGAATTAAAGAAGCCAGGTAGAGACCCAAGAGATGAAATGCCAAAGCCTATATTAAAAACTGGTGTTATAGATATGAAGGATTTAGTGCCAGGGATGGAGCTTATGGGAACAGTTAGAAATGTTTCGGATTTTGGAGCATTTGTAGATATTGGAGTTCATCAGGATGGTCTTGTTCATAAGAGTCAGATGGCTAATAGATTTGTTAAACATCCATTAGATATAGTAAAAGTTGGAGATGTAATTAAGGTAAAGATTTTAGAAGTAGATATAAAGAGAAACAGGATATCTTTAACTATGAAGGATATAATTAAAAATAATGATAATTAGTTAATGCAAAGTTATTAAAATTAAGTTATAATAATAATTAGGATTATTAGGTAAATAATTAAGGGAAAAATATAACGAAAGGAAAATATGATGGTGTATGAATAAAAATAAAATTGCAAAAATTTTGGCAACTACTGCTATAGCTAGTGGACTAATAGTAGTAGCTACAGATTCTGTTGAAGCGAAGGCTCAAGTAACTAAGGATGTTAAAAATGATGTATCTGAAAAAGTAGAAGATATTAAAAAAGGACAAGTTGTAAATGTTAATTCTAATGTAAGAATTAGAGAAAATGCTAATGAAGATTCTAAAGTTATTGGATACTTAACAAATGGACAAGAAGTAGAAATTATTGGTGAAACTAAAGGTTGGTATCAAATAAAAAGTAATGATGTAAAGGGTTATATAAAGTTTGATTATATAAAAGTTTTATCAGATACTAATATTGTAACTGGTACAGTAGTTAATATATCTACAACACTTAGTGTTAGAGAAACTTCTGATGTATTAGGAAAAGAATTAGCAAAATTGACTAATGGAACTAAGTTAATAGTTATTGGAGAAGAAGATTCTTGGTATAAAATTAAATATGAAAATTTAGTAGGATATGTGTATAAGGATTATGTAAAGGTTAATAAAGAGAATACACAGATAGAAAATAATTTTGAATCTGTACAAGAAAGAGCTATTTCAAAAACAAAGGGAACTGTAACTGGTGTAAATACAAGTTTAAATGTAAGAAGTGGAGCAAGTACAAGTGCATCAATAATAGGTACATTGAAAAATGGTGCAAAGGTAGATATAACAGGAGAAAGTGGAAACTGGTATAAGATAAATTATAGTGGAAAAGTAGGATATGTATCAAAGGATTATGTTAAGAAGGGAACAACACCACAATCACAACCAAAGCCAGAAGAAAAGCCACAAACAGAAACAAAGGTAACAGGAACAGTAACAGGAATAAAAACAACATTAAATATAAGAAGTGGAGCGAGTACAAGTGCATCAATAATAGGTACATTAAAAAATGGTGCAAAGGTAGAGATAACAGGAGAAAGTGGCAATTGGTATAAGATAAATTACAATGGAAAAGTTGGTTATGTATATAAATCTTACATAAAGAAAGGAACTACAGGAACTACAGGAGGAGATGGTGGAACTTCAACAACTACAGAGAAGAAGGGGGTAGTTGTTGGTATAAGTACAACACTAAATGTAAGAAGTGGAGCAAGTACAAGTGCATCAATAATCGGGACTTTAAGAAATGGAGCTCAAGTAACAATAATAGGAGAAAGTGGCAATTGGTACAAAATAAAATTTAATGAAAGAGTGGGATATGTATCAAAGGATTATGTAAGAGAGGGAAATTCAAATGATGGACAAGGTCAAGTTATTCGAGCAACATTTGAAAATGTTTATGCTGTAATGTCAGCACATATCGGTAGTCCATATGTATGGGGTGGAGCAGGAGAATATTTAACATCTAGCTTGTTATATACATTATCTAAAAGATTCCCAGCAGATGCGGCAAATGGTGCATATTCAAGAGCATGGCAATATGTTGACCAAGGATATAGAGCATTCGATTGTTCAGGACTTATGCAATGGGGATATGCTCAAGTAGGAATTAAAATTGGAAGAACTACTTGGGATCAAATAACATGTGGTACAGAGGTATCATTAAATAATTTAAAACCAGGAGATTTGTTATTCAATACTTCACTTACTCATGTAGGAATGTATATTGGAAATGGACAATGGATAGAGTCTCCAAATAGATCTGCCAATGTTAGAGTTACAGCAGTTCCATGGGGTTCAATAGGAAGAGCTAGAAGAGTTCTAAAATAAACTAAAAGACATATAATGTATTAAAATTAATAAATAGGTTAATATTTATGAAAAAGAATCATTGTTACTCAGCAAGTTTTGATTTAAAAACAGAAGGTCTTTTCAGAGAGGCTGAGTTTTTAGGGCAAGGAAACAATGGAATAGTCTATAAGGTACCAGAAAATAAAGTTATTAAATTATTTTATGAAGAAAAGGTATGGTATGATGAAGCATATATATTAACAAGAACAAAAAAGTCTGCCTTTTTTCCAAAGTTATATGAAAAAGGCAGATTTTATATTGTAAGAGAAATGGTTAAGGGCATACAACTAGATAAATATATAAAGAAAAATGGTTTGAATTTTGAGCTTACTAAGAACATCTATGAGATGTTAGAAGAATTTAAAAGGTTAAAATTTAAAAAAATAGATTCAAGATGTAAAGATATATATGTGTCTAATGATTTAAGAATAAAATTAATAGACCCTAAAAAGTATTATAGAAGAAATATAGAATTTCCAAGACACCTAATGAAAGGATTTTTAAAATTAGAGGTTTTGAATGATTTTTACATATACATGAAACAGATAAATGAGGGAAAAACTAAGGAATGGATTAAGTTGTTTCAACTTTATATGGAGAAAGAACTGAATTAAAATATCTAGAGAAAGGATAGTAGTATGAGAAGGATAAGGTTTAAGGTAGTATCAATTGTTGTTTGTATAAGTTTGTTTGCTTCTTTATCTTTAGGCTTTGTACCTTATGAAAACATTCAATATGAAGAAGTTATTGAAAATAAGTTAAAGGAAGAATTTAAAAATTATTTAAAAAATAATCAGGATGCTAATGAATATATAGAAAACGATACAAAAAAAATTATAGACAACAATGAAACTGTTACGATAATGGTTATGCTTAAGGCAGATTCAGCTATAGACGATGCTAAAGATAAAGATGAAGCAATTTTATTAGAAAAAAATATAAAAGAGGAACAAAGGAAGATTATAGCTAAAGTAGAACAGATAACTGATACTAAGGTAGAACAAAGCTTTGGATATTTAGTAAATGGATTTTCAATACAAGGTAAATATAGTGATATTGATAAAATAAGAAAGGTTGATGGAGTAGAGGATGCTTATGCATCTCAAAAATATCAAACTTCAATGTATGGAGCTCAAAAAATAACACAGGCCACTGCTACATGGAAAGATTATGGGTATAAAGGTGAAGGTATGGTAATTGCTGTTATAGATACAGAGTTTGACGTTGAACATAAAGATTTTATTATTTCAGATAATAGCAAATCTAAACTATCTAAGGAAAAAGTAGAAAGTATAATTAATGAAAAATTAGAGGGGAGAGGAAAGTATTTTAGTGAAAAGTTTCCCTATGGATATAATTATGTAGATTATAGTACCAATTTAAAGAGCAGTGAAACTCATGGACAGCATGTAACAGGGATAATTGGAGCTAATGGAAAAGAGGAGGAGTGTAATTCATATAAGGCTATCAAAGGTGTTGCACCAGAAGCTCAGATATTAGCTATGCGTGTTGGAGATGATAATGGGGCATTAATAGGTAATATGATATTAGCAATTGAAGATTCGGTAAAGCTAGGTGCAGATGTAATCAATATGAGTTTTGGAGATAATGGATATGTTGCAAAACAAGAAGAATTAATTAGGGTGGCTTTAAATAAGGCAAACGAGCTTGGGGTGGTATGTGTACAATCTGCTGGTAATGCTCAGCTAGCTGGGTCAACAGAAATTCTTAATAGTCCGACTAATCCTTATAATTTAAAGGATACGTCGGTTGTTGATTCTATAGCAGATAATACAATAATGGTAGCATCAATGGAAAATAATGCTTCAATTGAAAATGCAAAAGCTACTTTTACTATAAATAATTTTTCTAGTTTTGGTACAAGTCCAGATTTAGAATTAAAGCCAGATATAACAGCACCAGGAGGAAATATATGTTCAACGGTAAATGATGATGGATATGCATATATGAGTGGAACTTCTATGGCATCACCTCATGTTGCAGGTGGACAAGCATTAATAATGCAGGCACTTCAAGAAAAAATGGCGGGTGCAAATAGGTATGATTTAAGTGTACTTAGTAAAAATTTGATGATGAATACAGCAATGGTTCTAGAAGAAAAATCTAATTTTGATATTCCATATTCCCCAAGAAGGCAAGGTGCTGGTTTATTACAAATTGAAGATGCAATAAGAAATGATGTTGTATTAACTGATTATGAAACTAAGAAAGCAAGTGTTTCTTTAAAAAATATACAAAATCAAAAAGAATTTAAAATAAAGATTTCAAATATAGGAAAGGAAGATAGAGCCTATGTTTTAAAAAGTCAAAAGCTTTATTCAGAAATAACTGATGAATTGGGGTATGTTAAAGAAATTCAGGTAAATGGTGGAAGTATAACATTTGATAAAGAGTATGTAGAGGTTAAAGCTGGAGAAGAGGTTAGTATTAATTGTACAGTTTATTTTCCTAAGGATTCTATAGAAAAGCAGAACTTTGTTGAGGGATTTATAAGATGCGAAAGTATTGATAAAAGTATGCCAAGTTTATCAATGCCAGTACTTGCTTTTTATGGTGACTATTCAGAAGAAAAAATATTAGATGCACCATTATATAGCTCAGAGTCTAAGACACAGTTAACTAAATTAACATCTGATTACAATAGGATTATACTTGGAAGATATTTTAATAATGTAGGTATAACAAAATATGTAGATGACTATATTGCAATATCTCCAAATGATGACAATATGCAAGATAGAGCTAAGCTTAATATGTTTTTACTTAGAAATTCCAAGAAGACAACTATACAGATTTTAGATGAGAACAAAAATGTTTTAGAGACACCCAAAGTTTATAGGGATGGTTATAAGTTATTAGCATCACTAAATAATTATAATGATTATGAATTTGATGGAAGAATATATGATATTACAACTGGAGGTAAACAAACTTTAGAAGATGGACAATATTATATAAGAGTAAAAACTATTGGATATACTGAAGATGCAAAGGAACAAAATACTGATATTCCTATAAAAATTGATACAAAAGCACCAGAACTTGATATTAAGTCATTAGCTTCATATGAAGATGAAGAGGGAGAAATAGTTTATGTATTAAGATTTGAAGCAGAAGATGATTTCTCAGGAATTTATAGGTCTATAGCAATTTCTACTGATAATAATTCAGAAGGAACGCAATATTTTGATGCAATACAAAAAAGGAATGGATTGTATGAAGTGGAATTTAAGCTAGGTACAAAAAATAGAGTTAATAGAGTTAATTTATCTATGTCTGATAATGCTGGTAATGTGGGCTATACAAGCAAGGAGTTATTTATAGAGCCTGAGAATGTTGTTAATCTATATAATTTACATGATGGAATGGTATTTAATAGAGAGAATTATTCACAGGTTGGATTTTCCTTAAGGGGAGATGTACGTTCAGATGTGGATAAGTTGTATATAAATGATCAACCTATGTATATGAATGATGGAATAATTAATGCAATATTAGAATTTGAAGAAGGTAATAATGAATTAAATATTGTTGCAAAGAATGTTAAGGGTAAGGTAATATATTCTACTATTTATAATGTATATAAGGATATGGTAATGCCTAGCATAAAGTCAGCAAGTCCATTTAATGAGTTTAGAAATTATATTCCAGAGGAAAATGAAGATAAGGTAGAAGTTGAGTTTGAATTTAGTGAGGAACTTAAAGAAGTTATATTTGATGTTGGGGGAAAAGAAATTCCATATAAAATGGTAGCAGGAAAGTATATTTTGTATATAGAGCCGACAGGACAAGAACAAATTTTAGATATAATATATACAGATAGGGGAGATAATAAAAAAGAGGAATTATATTTCTTTAATAAAAATAAAGACCCATATGTACCTCAGGAAGTAGTATTTCAGACATCTATAGGAAGAAAGTATACTTATCTTTCAGAATATGAAAATGATGAATATACTATTAGAGGAAATTTCATAGACTCCAAGTATTATGAAAGTGATGACATTGAAATATTAGTAAATGATAAAAAAGTAGAATTGGCAAATAATAATACTATGTCTTATAAATATAAGTTGATGGAAGGAAAAAATATTGTAAATGTAGTTGTTAAAAATTCTGAAGGAGTGCTATTTAGTGATGAATATATATTAATTTATGATAAAAAAGCACCTATGATTACTTTTGATAAAAATATAAGTGATATTCTAACTGATGTAAAACCAAATGGAAGAATATATATATCAAATAATAAGGAGCCAGTTTCTAGTATAAATTTAAAGGGAAGTATAACAGATAATTTATCAGGCTATAGCTTTTATATTAATGGGGATTATGTTTTAGATGTTAATATAAAGGATGAATATGAGGGTCAGTATGGGGATTTGTTTACTAGAAATTTTGAAAAAAATATAGAACTTAATCTAGGATTAAATTATATAAAATATGATGCTTATGATTTTATTAATGGAGGACCTGCTAACTATAACGGTAAGGTTTTTGAAATATATAATGGCTCAATAATACCTGATAAGCCAGTTATTACAGAAGTTAATATTTCTAATAAAGAAAAAGAAATTACATTGACAAATACAAATTATGATTTAGACCATTTAGAGTGGAGCATAGATGTTGTTTTTGACAAATTAAAGGATGTAAAATCACCTAAAATATCAGTAGAAAAATCAGAAGATGAAACATCTGCAGTAGTTACTATTTCTTCAGATTATGATGACATAAATAGAATAGAATATAGCTTTGATAACCAAGATTTTATAGTGTATGATGGTCCAATTGAAATTAATAAAACTTCTACAATATATGCAGTAGCTTATGACGAATTAGGAAATTCAAGTGAAGTAGTTTTAGAGAAAATTGAGCTTAAAGAAAAGAAAAATGAAAAAGATGAACCTAAAGAAGAAAAGCCTGACAAAAAGGATGATGATGGAAATATGACGCAGACTTCTGATGAAAGTATTAAACAGATAATTATGTTTTTAATATTGATGGAAGGTTCTATACTAGTTATGTTGAAATTAAGAAAGAAAGTAGAATAAAAAGATTGACAAGGAGAATAAAGTTTCCTTGTCAATTTTTATTTAATGTCATTAACAAGTTCATAGAAGCCTTGAAGTCTAATTATGTTTGCAATTAAACTTAACATATAACTGAGTGTTACTTTCTTTCTAGCATTTATATTTTCTCCAAGTATATTAAGGAAATCTTCTGTGGTACGATTTTCAGATACTACAAGTAATATAAAATATCCAATTGCAACTAAGGTCTGTCCAAAATAAAGTATATCAGCCGGAGAAATATTAGCCTCTTCATCTGTGATTATTTCGCCAATTTCTACATCAGAACTATATATAAATAGTAAATAACCAGTTATTAATATAGTGACACCTAATTTTTCTAAGTTAGCAATGGATATATTTAAATTTTTATAATAACTTTCAATATCCATATAACTAGTTACTCTCATAAAAGAATTTATAATATATCATTACGCTTATGTAGCATATAATGTGAAAGATGAGTAAAATATATAAAGTTATTTTTTAGGTGTGATATATATGTCACAAAGTAGAATTGATGAGATATTGGAAGCCTTAGGCTATAAAAAGCAGGAATGTGAAGAGGAGGAGTACGCTAGTATTGGAGAAAAGCCTAATTGCTGTAACAATTTCGATTTAGATATAATAAATGGGTTTCAGGATGTTAATCCAACTTTGTTTATAACAGTTGGAGAGCTTATAGGAGATATTATGTCTGGTCAGATGCCAGCTAATGTTGCTAATTCTGTAGCTAACTTTTTGAATTTAGTTGGACAAATAATTGAAACATATTCTTCACAACAAGCATATTTTCAGAATGGACCAGGAAGGTATTATAATCCAATATATAAGAATGTTAACAATCCATTTTGTAGTTGTGTAAGTGATAATGTAACAAAAAAAGAATTTTTAAAGTTTAAAGAAGAAATAAATAAGAAGCTTGAGGTGTTAAGTGAGGAAATAAAGTAATATTTTGTAGGTGAAATATGTCTAGTGATAAAAGTATAGATGATATACTAAAAAGATTTGGATATGTAAAATGTGATAAGTGTAATAACTGTAACTTTGATTCATCTGATACAGATAAGAATAATTGGTATAAGTTTTTTAATTTAGATATTCCATATGGATTTCAGGACATGGATCCAATGCTTTTAACAATTATAAGTGAAATTATGTCTAATATAATTTCTGGAAATATGCCAACCAATGTAGCTAATTCTTATGGGAACTGGCTACAGCTAATAAGTCAAGTAATTTTGTTTTTTAATTCACAACAGATATATTATGAGAATGGTCCAGGAAGGATGTATTGTAGAGAATATAAGAATATATCAAATCCATTTTTACAAAAAGAAGCTAGTGATAAGACCACAAGAAAGAAGTATAAAAAATATGTAGCTAGCCTTGAATGTGTAATTGCTGAGTTGAAAAATGAAATTGATAGATTAAAAGAAGAAGTAAATAAAATTAAAAATGAATAATTATAAAGTCTTTGAGAAATAATAAGTATATATTATTTTTAGGAGGCTTTCAAAATGGAAAATTATGTTGAAATAGTGGCAGTGGTAGGAAGACAAATTTTAGATTCTAGGTGTTTCCCTACAGTAGAAGTAGAAGTATATTTAGAGGATGGTTCAGTGGGTAGAGCAGCAGTCCCATCTGGGGCGTCTACTGGTATGTATGAAGCAGTTGAGCTTAGAGATGGTGATGAATCTACTTATATGGGAAAGAGTGTTTATAAGGCTATATATAATATTAATGAAATTATTGCAGATGAATTAATAGGATATAATGTTTTTGACCAATGTGAAATAGATAAATTATTAATTGAACTTGATGGAACTGAAAATAAAGGGAAGCTTGGAGCAAATGCAATCTTAGGAGTGTCTCTTGCATGTGCTAGAGCAGCTGCAAATTCACTTCAAATTCCTTTGTATAAGTATATAGGTGGAGTGAATGCTAAGGTATTACCAGTACCTATGATGAACATCATAAATGGTGGTTCTCATGCAGATAATTCTGTAGATTTACAGGAATTTATGATTATGCCTGTAGGAGCATGTTGTTTTGACAAAGCGATGCAGATGTGTGCTGAGGTATATCATTCATTAAAAAAATTATTAAATCAAAAGGGGTATTCAACGGCTATAGGAGATGAAGGAGGCTTTGCTCCAGATTTAAAGTCTAACGAAGAAGCTATTGAAATAATTTTAGAAGCCATAAAAAATGCTGGATATAAGCCAGGAGAAGAGATTTGCATTGCTATAGATGCTGCGTCATCTGAATATTTTAAGGATGGTAAGTATATTTTAGAGCATGAAGGAAAGACATTTACATCTGAGGAAATGGTTACATTTTTAGAAAGCTGGGTAGATAAGTATCCTATAATATCGATTGAAGATGGTATGGCAGAAACAGATTGGGAAGGATGGAAGACTCTTACTCAAAGGTTAGGAAAGAAAGCTCAGCTTGTAGGAGATGATTTATTTGTTACTAATACTAAAAGATTAGAAAAGGGAATAGAGATGGGAGTAGCGAACTCTATATTAATAAAGCTTAATCAGATTGGTACATTAACAGAAACATTAAATGCTATAGAAATGGCTAATAGAGCTGGATATACAGCTATTGTTTCTCATAGATCTGGTGAAACCGAAGATACTACTATTGCGGATTTAGTTGTTGCTGTTAATGCAGGTCAAATTAAAACTGGAGCTCCAGCAAGAAGCGAGAGAGTATCAAAATATAATCAATTATTGAGGATAGGAGACGAGTTAGCAGACATTGCTGAGTATAGGGGAAGGAAAGCATTTTTTAATATAAAATAACAATAAAACATTGAAAAAAACTGTATATAGTGTTATTATGTTAATAAGAAGAATATTTTTTTTCATATTAACCAGGGGGTGTTATTGTGCATACTGCACTTTTAGTTTTAGAAATTATATTAAGTTTAGTTGTTATTATTTCTGCATTAATGCAACCAAGCAAGTCAGATGCTTTAAGTGGATTGATTCAAGGAAGCAGTAACGAAACTTTTTTTTCAAAGAATAAAGCTAGAACAAAGGAAGTTATACTTTCAAGAATTACTGTAATTTCAATGATATTGCTTGCATGTAATACTATGGCATTGCAGTTTATTTTATAATAGTATATAATAGCAGCTATTTTTATAATAGCTGTTTATTTTTTATTAAAAATAAATATTTTGACATCCTATTAAATATCATAATAGTGTCACAAAAAATACTTAATTAAAGGGGATGGGTAGTATGGATATGTTGATTGTACCTGTATTGTGTGGAGTTTTTGCTTTAATTGTAACTGTTTTCATTGGAACAAGTGTAGTACGTAAAGATGCAGGAGACAAAAAAATGCAAGAGATAGCAGGGCATATAGAAGAAGGTGCTATGGCATTTTTAAAGAAAGAGTATGCTTACCTATCAGTATTTGTTTTATTAGTATTTATAGCTATTGCAGTATTTTTAAGTATTCAGACAGCTGTTGCTTTTCTAGTTGGTGCACTATTTTCTATTATTGCTGGTTTTATTGGAATGAGAATAGCAGTAAAGTCTAATGTTAGAACTGCACAGGCTGCTAAAAAAGGAATTAAAGAAGCATTATCAGTAGCTTTTTCTGGTGGAACTGTTATGGGTTTAAGTGTGGTAGGTCTTGGATTATTGGGACTTGGTACAATAACATTAATTTTTGACCTTAATACTGAATATATTACAGGTTTTGGACTTGGTGCTTCATCAATAGCATTATTTGCTAGAGTTGGAGGAGGAATATATACAAAGGCTGCAGATGTAGGAGCAGACTTAGTTGGTAAGGTTGAAGCAGGAATACCAGAGGATGACCCAAGAAATCCAGCTGTTATAGCAGATAATGTTGGTGATAATGTTGGTGATGTAGCTGGTATGGGTGCTGACTTATTTGAATCATATGTAGGTTCAATAATTTCATCAATAACACTTGGAAGTTTACTTGCTACCATATCACCAAAAGAAGGAGCATTATATCCACTAGTATTATCTTCAATAGGAATAATTGCTTCAATATTAGGTATTATTTTTGTAAGATGTGCTAAGGCTGATAAGCCTCAAAAAGCATTAAATTTAGGAACAGGAGCAGCTAGTGTACTTGTAATCATTTTCGGAGCTCTTGCTTGTTATTTGATATTTGATAGCTTAAAATTGTTTATACCAGTAATAGCAGGACTTATAGTTGGAGTAATTATTGGTAAGGTTACAGAAATGTATACATCTGCTGATTATAAATCTGTTCAGTTAATTGCAAGTGAGTCGGAAACAGGACCAGCTACAAATATTATTTCAGGATTATCAGTAGGAATGAAATCAACAGTAATTCCTATAATCTTAATTGTAATAGGAATAATTGTATCATTCTTTGGTGTTGGTGGTTATACTGATGTAACAATGGGACTTTATGGTATATCTCTAGCAGCAGTTGGTATGCTTTCTACTACAGGAATTACAGTAGCAGTGGATGCATATGGACCAATTGCAGATAATGCAGGTGGTATAGCTGAGATGAGTGAGTTAAAAGAAGAGGTTAGAGAAATAACAGATAAATTAGATTCAGTTGGTAATACAACAGCTGCTATGGGTAAAGGATTTGCAATAGGTTCTGCAGCACTTACAGCATTAGCCTTATTTGCATCATATGCTCAAGCTGTAAAGTTAGAAGGTATAAATTTATTAGAGCCTCTTACTTTAGTTGGAGTATTAATTGGTGGTATGCTTCCATTCTTATTTGGAGCATTAACAATGGCTTCAGTAGGTAAGGCTGCGACTCAGATGGTAGAAGAGGTAAGAAGGCAATTTAGAGAAAAGAAAGGAATATTAGAAGGAAAAGATAAACCTGATTATTCTAGATGTGTTGAAATTTCTACAAAGGCAGCACTTGGAGAGATGATATTACCGGGAGTATTAGCGATAGTTGTACCATTACTAGTAGGATTCTTATTTGGTGCAGAAGCACTTGGAGGTTTAATAGGTGGTGGAGTTGTAACAGGTGTATTGATGGCAATAATGATGTCTAATGCTGGTGGAGCATGGGATAATGCTAAGAAATATATTGAAGGTGGAGCACATGGTGGAAAGGGAAGCTTTTCACATAAAGCAGCAGTAGTTGGAGATACAGTAGGAGACCCATTTAAGGATACATCAGGACCAGCTATGAATATTTTAATAAAATTAATGACAATAGTATCTTTAGTATTTGCACCACTTATAGTTGAGTATGGAGGAATATTGTTAGAATTATTTAAATAGAAATTTAGTTGCCCTGTAAGGAATAATTACAGGGCAATAAATTTACAGAATGTTTAAAAAATAGTATTTTGGTAAGAATACAAATATGTTATAGTTTATGCTATAGTCATATTAAGGAGATGATTTTATGAGCTTGAAAGAGACACTATTAGATTTTATGAAAGAAAAAGCATATAGACCTATGGATTTGCAGGAATTAGTTAAGGTATTTAACATTGTTGGTGATGAATACAAACCATTTAAGAAAGCACTAAAAACTATGGAAAAAGAAGGATTAATAATTAAAACTAAAAAAGAAAAATATGCACTACCTGCAAGATTAGGGTTAGTCACAGGAAGATTACAAGCACATGAAAGAGGCTATGGCTTTATGATTCCAGACAATGAAGGAGATAAGGATGTATTTATTCCAAGCTCATTTATAAATGGAGCTATGAATGGAGACAGAATTCTTGTTCAAGTTACTAGAGAGGATCAAAAAGGCAAGAAGCGTGAAGGTGAAGTAGTAAGTATACTTGAAAGAGCTAATAAGAAAATTGTTGGAGTATTTGAAGAAAGCAAGAATTTTGGATTCGTTGTGGCTGAGGATACTAGACTTACACAGGATATTTTTATAAGCAAGAAGGACAGAAATGGGGCTAAAGAGGGAGACGTTGTAATGGTTGAGGTTACAAAGTGGCCTGAAAAGAATAGAAGAAGTCCAGAAGGGGTTGTTATTGAAATATTAGGTAAAAAGGGTGATGTCGGAGTTGATATTCTCACAGTTATCAAAAAGTATGGACTTCCAGAGGATTTTCCTCACAAGGTAGTTAATTTTATAGATTCAGTGCCAGACGAAGTTAATCCAGATGAAATTAAAAACAGAAAAGATTTAAGAGATATCAAGATGGTAACTATTGATGGTGAGGATGCTAAAGATTTAGATGATGCTGTATCTATTGAAAAGCTATCAAATGGTAGATATAAATTAGGAGTTCACATAGCTGATGTTACACATTATGTTAAGGAGAAAAATCCACTAGATAAGGAGGCTTTAAAGAGAGGTACATCTGTATATTTAATAGACAGAGTAATTCCAATGCTTCCAAAGAAATTATCAAATGGTATTTGTTCATTGAATCCTAAAGTTGATAGACTTGCATTATCGTGTATTATGACTATTGATAATAATGGTAAGGTATTAGACCATGAAATAGTAGAATCAGTTATTAAAACAAATGAAAGAATGACTTATACAGATGTAAATAAGATAATAAATGAAAATGACCCTGAGCTTATTAAGAGATATGATTATTTAGTTGAGGATTTTAAAACTATGGCAGAGCTTGCTAATATACTGTATAAGAAGAGAATTGCAAGAGGTGCAATAGATTTTGATTTTCCAGAAGCTAAAATAACATTAAATGAGTTTGGTAAGCCTATAGATATAAGACCTTATGAAAGAGAAGTTGCAAATAGGATGATTGAAGAATTTATGCTAATATGTAATGAGACAATTGCTGAGCATATGTTCTGGACTAATTTACCATTTGTATATAGAATTCATGAGAATCCAAATGAAGAGAAGTTAGAAAAATTTAAGGATTTTGTATATAACCTAGGTATAACTGTAAGAGCTAGTGGTGATGAAATTCATCCAAAGGATTTGCAAAAGGTGATAGATCAAATAAAGGGTAAGAAAGAAGAGACGATAGTAAGTACACTTTTATTAAGAAGTATGATGCAAGCTAGATATTCACCTGAGTGTTCAGGTCACTTTGGATTGGCAGCTAAGTATTATTGTCATTTTACATCACCAATTAGAAGATATCCAGATTTACAGATTCATAGAATCATTAAGGAGCATTTACATGGTGAGATAGATGATAAGAGAGCACTTAAGCTTACTAATTTAGTTGATTATGCAGCTAAGCAGTCTTCAGAAACTGAAAGAACAGCACAAGAGGCTGAGAGAGAGGTTGATGACTTAAAGAAAGCTGAATATATGCAAGAGAGAATTGGGCAAGAATTTGAAGGAATTATATCTTCAGTCACAGCATTTGGTATGTTTGTTGCACTTCCAAATACAGTAGAGGGATTAGTTCATATTACTTCATTAGATGATGATTATTATATCTTTGATGAAAATAAACTTTCATTAATTGGTGAAAGAAATAAAAAGCAATACAGATTGGGAGATAATATCAAGGTTATTTGTAGTAGAACTGATATAGAAAACAGAGAGATATTTTTTGAAGTAGTTGAAGATGAGCCTAAAGAAGAAATAAAACCAACTGAAGAATTATTAAATGAATTACCTAAAGTAAAAAAAGATTTGAAAAAATAATTGAATAAACTTATTGAAATAATTTATAATAATAAGAAGAAATTTTATACCAGGTAGGTGAGAAAATGGTAAGAAAGAAAAGTAGTAATTCTCTAGCAGAGAACAGAAAAGCTAGACATGATTACTTTATAGAAGAAACTATTGAAGCAGGTCTTGAGCTTGTTGGTACAGAAGTTAAATCTATAAGAATGGGAAAATGTAATCTTAAGGATTGTTATGCAGATATATCAGGTGGCGAAGTTTTCATAAAGAATATGCATATAAGTCCTTATGAACAAGGAAATATATTCAATGTTGACCCTTTAAGGGAGAGAAAACTATTGCTTCATAAAAATGAAATATTTAGGCTTATGGGGCTTGTCCAAAGAGATGGATATTCTTTAATTCCGCTATCATTATATCTTAAAAATAGTAGAGTGAAGGTTGCTCTTGGAGTATGTAAAGGTAAAAAGAATTATGACAAGAGGGACTCGATGCTTGAAAAGGCACATAAAAGAGATATGGATAGGGCTATCAAGGAAAGGAATAGAATGTAGTAAAATTCAGTTAATAAGTGAGCTAATAGTCATAGGATTGTTAGCTCATTTTAGTTGTAAATAGTTCTTTGTTATTTATAAATATATATGTTTTATAATTCTAAAAATTGTTAAATATATACTTATTTGAGAAAATATCTTGACAATATATTATTATTATTATTATTATTATTATATTGTTCAGCAATGAATAATACATAGTAGGGGATAGGATAAAAAATGAGTAACTAAAAGCGGAAGAAGAAATATAAATTTAACTTATTCTCAAAAGGGATGGTTTTTAGATGTTGATAGTGATCATTGCTATTACTAAAAAATCGTAAGAGATATATAGATGCTATATATCTCTTTATTAAAATTATTGGAGAAAAAATGAAGATAAAAAGATTTTTAAAAAGAAATTGGTTTATAGTATTAAGCTACTATTTCATAACTATATTAATTATGTTAGCAGTAGGATATCAAAATGATAGTGAAATAAAAAATATATCTAAGTACGGAATAACAGCTTCAAATGCCAGAGTATATAAAATTGATTCTGAAGGAAAACTTAAAAATAGAGACATTTTAAATTTTCTTAAAATAAATAATAGTTACAAAGTTCAGATAACAATAAATCAAAATAATGGAATATTTGCAGT
This sequence comes from Clostridium sp., assembly GCA_022767515.1. Classification (GTDB taxonomy): domain Bacteria; phylum Bacillota; class Clostridia; order Clostridiales; family Clostridiaceae; genus Clostridium. The sequence continues at coordinate 603 of JALENK010000072.1, read as the reverse complement.
AGCATCTAATGAAAATATAAATATTCCTATGTTAGAAGGAGATATAAATCAATTATTTAAAAGTAATGATAATATTTGTGTTATAGGTAAAAATGTTAGTTTTTATTATGAAGAAGATGGAATAAGGTATATAGATATTGATAATGAAAAATATAAGGTAGTCGGAATTATGGGGGAAAAATATGATAATTTTGTATATTTAAATTTAAGCTCCCCTAACTTATTAGATAAAAAAGTTTTTAGTTCATGGTGTATAGATGTGCAAGATGAAGGAGATAATTTTGATAAAGATTTAATGAGTGAAATTAGCAAAAAAGAACAGTCATGCATTATTAATAAGAAGATAGTGGACAATCAAAATGATATATTTTCACAAGGGGGTGTGAAATAACCCCTAAATAGAAAAAAGGATTTTTAATCTGAATCAGGTTAAAAATCCTTTCTTTTTGTGGTAAAATTTTCTTACCATGAAAAACATAACCACAACTTATTTTAAACCAAAACAAGGCATTTTGCCAATATTTATTTCAGATTTTCTTGATATTTGTGATCCTGTTTTATCATTTGACAAATTTATGGAGGGAATTGATTTGAGTAAGTATC
>JALENK010000044.1 GCA_022767515.1 Clostridium sp. | reverse complement strand
GCAAAACCAGGATCAGTACATCCACACAAGAAATTTGTTGGTCAAGTGTACGTATTAAAGAAAGAAGAAGGTGGAAGACATACACCATTCTTTGATGGATACAGACCACAATTCTATTTCAGAACAACAGACGTTACAGGATCAATCAAATTACCAGAAGGAATGGAAATGGTAATGCCTGGAGATCATATTGATATGAATGTTGAATTAATTACAGAAGTAGCAATGGATGAAGGATTAAGATTTGCCATCAGAGAAGGTGGAAGAACTGTAGGTTCTGGAGTTGTTACTAGCATAGTTGAATAGTTTCAATTTTTTAAAGGCAAAGTTTTTTAACTTTGCCTTTTTTATATATAAAAAAATATGTAAAAAAACCTTGAAAAAATTTTTTTTTAATAGTATAATGTAGTAGTTGCAAGTCGCAACAACGATGATTCAAGAGGTTGCCGGACTTCCGGGTAATTCTTGAAGAGTATGTCTGGATCAAGAATCCGACGACAGTGCTTTTGTAAACGGTGGGTGTTAAGGGAAACACCAGGCAAAGTTTACACAATAACTGTTGTGCGTTCGAAGTAAAGCGTACAAGAAAAGGAGGGAAAGTTGATGTCAAAACAAAAAATCAGAATCAGATTAAAGGCATTTGATCACTCAATATTAGATCAATCTGCTGAAAAAATCGTTGAAACTGCTAAATCAACAGGAGCTAAAGTTGCTGGTCCTGTACCACTACCAACTGAAAAAGATGTTGTAACAATTTTAAGAGCAGTTCACAAATATAAGGACTCTAGAGAACAATTCGAAATTAGAACTCACAAGAGACTTATAGATATCGTTAATCCATCACCAAAAACTGTTGATGCTTTAATGAGATTAAATCTACCAGCTGGTGTAGATATCGAAATTAAACTATAATAGCAAAGAAATAAACATAAACTGTTAAGATTGTAATAAATACAATCCGCTAATTAGTTTGGGAGGTGTAGTGAAATGAATAAGGCTATCATAGGTAAGAAAATAGGAATGACTCAAATATTTGACGAAAATGGTAAGGTGATACCTGTTACTGTAGTAGAGGCTGGTCCTTGTACAGTAGTTATGAAGAAAACTGTAGAAAAAGACGGATATGATGCAATTCAAGTTGGTTATGGAGAAGTAAGAGAAAAGTTACTTAACAAGCCACAAAAAGGTCAATTCGCTAAAGCAGGTGTTGCTATAAAGAGAACATTAAAAGAATTTAGATTAGATAACGCTGCAGAATATGAAGTTGGTCAAGAAATCAAAGTTGATATATTTGCAGTTGGAGATAAAGTAGATGTATCTGGTGTTTCTAAAGGTAAGGGATTCCAAGGTACAATCAAGAGATGGAATGCTCAAAGAGGACCAATGTCACACGGTTCTAAATTTAAGAGAGCTCCTGGTTCAATGGGTGCATCTTCATATCCATCAAGAACTTTTAAGAATATGAAAGCAGCTGGACATATGGGTGCAGTTAATTCAACAGTTTTAAACTTAGAAGTTGTAAAAGTTATAGCTGAAAAGAACTTAATACTAATAAAGGGTGGAATTCCAGGTCCAAACAAAGCCCAAGTAGTAATTAAGAATACAGTAAAGGCTTAATTTTCTTAAGGAAGGAGGAGAAACAATGCCTAAAGTAGGATTATTTAGTAAAGACGGAAGTCAAATCGGAGATATCGAATTAAATGATAATGTATTTGCAGCTGAAGTTAATCAATATGCAATGCATCAAGTAGTAGTAGCATTACTTGCTAACAAGAGACAAGGAACTCAATCAGCAAAGACTAGAGCTGAAGTTAGAGGAGGCGGAATTAAGCCTTGGAGACAAAAGGGAACAGGTAGAGCAAGACAAGGTTCTATAAGAGCACCACAATGGATTAAGGGTGGTGTAGTATTTGCTCCAAAGCCAAGAGACTACAGAATGTCAGTACCAAAGAGCATGAGAATTGTAGCTATGAAATCTGCATTAACAACTAAGGTTCAAGATGGTGAAATGATTGTTGTTGATAATTTAGATTTTGATGCAATCAAGACTAAGCAAATGGTTGAAGTTTTAAAGGCATTTGATGCTAAGAAAACATTAATAATAACAGCTGAATCAAACGAAACAGTTTATAAATCAGCAAGAAATATTGAAGGTGTAAGTGTTATTCCAGCAAACAATATAAATGTATATGATTTATTAAAATTTGCTAAGGTTATAATAACTAAAGATGCCGTATCAAAAATTGAGGAGGTGTACGCATAATGAATTTAACAAGTTATGATATAATAAGAAAGCCAGTTTTAACTGAAAAAACTATGGCTGCTATGTCAGAAAATAAGTACACTTTCATAGTACATGTTGATGCTAACAAGTATCAAATCAAGCATGCAGTGGAAGAAGCATTCGGAGTTAAGGTTGCTAGCGTTAAGACAATTAATACTCTTGGAAAGACTAAGAGAGTTGGCGTACATGTTGGTAAGAGACCTGATCAAAAGAAAGCTATCGTTACTTTAGCAGCTGATAGTAATCCAATTGAATTCTTTGAAGGATTACAAGGTTAATATATAATAAAGTGTAGTATTGGCTAGATAGGCCAGATAAGCTTAAGAAGGAGGGAAAATAATGGCAGTTAAGAAGTTTAACCCTACATCACCATCAAGAAGACAAATGACTATGCAAACTTTTGAAGAAATCACTACAAGCACACCAGAAAAGTCACTTCTTGTAGCATTAAAGAAGAATGCAGGTAGAAATGCACAGGGTAAAATAACTGTAAGACACCATGGTGGTGGTGCTAAAAGAAAGTACAGAATAATCGATTTTAAAAGAAATAAGGATGATATCGAAGCAAAGGTTGTTTCTATCGAATATGATCCAAACAGAACAGCGTATATTGCTTTAGTAGTATACAAAGATGGTGAAAAGAGATATATAATTGCACCTAACGGATTAAAAGTTGGAGATGTAATAGTTTCAGGAGCTAATGCAGATATTAAGCCAGGAAACACATTACCACTAAAGAATATACCAGTTGGTACAGTTGTTCATAATATCGAATTACAAGTTGGTAAGGGAGCTCAATTAGTAAGAGCAGCAGGTGGTGCAGCTCAATTAATGGCTAAAGAAGGTGCATATGCAACTTTAAGATTACCATCAGGTGAAATGAGATATGTTAGAATAGAATGTAGAGCTACTATAGGAACTATTTCAAACACAACAAACGATATAGTTAACATAGGTAAAGCCGGAAGAAAGAGACATATGGGATGGAGACCAACAGTTAGAGGATCTGTAATGAACCCTAATGATCACCCTCATGGTGGTGGTGAAGGTAAGTCACCAGTTGGTAGACCAAGTCCAGTTACTCCTTGGGGTAAACCAGCACTTGGATATAAGACTAGAAAGAATAAGAAGTATTCAGATAAGTATATTGTTAAAGCAAGAAAGTCTAAATAGTATATGAAGAGATGTGTATCTCTTCATACATTATGAAAGGAGGCAAATAAGAGTGAGTAGATCAGTAAAGAAAGGACCTTTCGTCCATACTGGATTATTAAAGAAAATTGATGAAATGAATGCCAATGGAGAAAAGAAAGTTGTTAAAACTTGGTCAAGAAGTTCAACAATTTTTCCACAAATGATAGGGCATACAATTGCTGTTCATGATGGAAGAAAGCATGTTCCAGTTTATATCTCAGAAGATATGGTTGGACATAAGCTTGGAGAATTTGTATTAACTAGAACTTACAAAGGACATGTTAATACTGATAAGAAAGGTAAAAAATAATAGTATTTCAGAAAGGAGGAGCATAAATGGAAGCTAAACAAGGAAAAGCTGTTGCTAAGTATATAAGAATGTCTCCAATCAAAGTAGGAGCAGTTTTAGATTTAATAAGAGGAAAGAATGTAAATGAAGCTATGGCTATATTACAATTTACTCCTAGATTAGCTGCTGGGGAAATAAGCAAAGTATTAAAGTCAGCAGTTGCAAATGCTGAAAATAATTCAGCACTTGATACAGATAGATTATACGTATCAGAAGCATATGTAGGTCAAGGACCAACATTAAAGAGATTCAGACCTATGGATCACGGAAAAGCATTTAAAATATTAAAAAAGACAAGTAATATTACTGTAATAGTAAAAGAAAGAAATTAATAAGAAGGAGGGAATATTAGTGGGTCAAAAAGTTAATCCTCATGGACTAAGAGTTGGCGTAATCAAGGATTGGAATTCTAAATGGTATGCAAATAAAGCAGATTTTGCAGACAATTTAGTAGAAGATAATAAGATTAGAGATTTCGTTAAGAAAGAATTATATGCAGCAGGAATTTCAAAGATTGAAATTGAAAGAGCAGCTAAAAGAGTAAAGTTAAACATATATACTGCTAAGCCAGGAGTTGTTATTGGAAAAGGTGGAGCAGGAATTGAAGCATTAAAAGCTAAGGTAGTAAAATTAGTAGACGGTAAGAACGTTCTTATAAATATCGTTGAAATTAAAAATGCTGACGCAGATGCTCAATTAATGGCAGAAAGCATTGCACAACAACTTGAAAAGAGAATTTCATTCAGAAGAGCAATGAAACAAACTATTCAAAGAGCAATGAAGAAGAACGAAGTTAAGGGAGTTAAAACTGCATGTTCTGGTAGACTTGGTGGAGCTGAAATCGCAAGAACTGAGCAATATCATGAAGGAACAATTCCACTACAAACTTTAAGAGCTGATATCGAATATGGATTTGCAGAAGCAGATACAACATACGGAAAAATTGGTGTTAAGGTTTGGGTTTACAATGGAGAAGTACTTCCAACAAAAAAGGTAGAAAAAGAAGAAGTTGAAGCGTAAGAAAGGAGGAAAATAGGTTATGTTAATGCCTAAGAGAGTTAAGCATCGTAAGGTGTTCCGTGGAAGAATGAAAGGTAAAGCTACTAGAGGAAATTTCTTAGCTTACGGTGATTACGGAATACAAGCAACTACTTGTGGATGGATTAAGAGTAATCAAATAGAATCAGCCAGAATAGCTATTAACAGATATATAAAAAGAGGAGGAAAACTTTGGATAAAGATTTTCCCAGATAAATCAGTTACTGCTACTCCAGCTGAAACAAGAATGGGTAAAGGTAAAGGTTCACCTGAGTTCTGGGTTGCAGTAGTTAAGCCAGGAAGAGTTATTTTTGAATTATCAGGTGTAAATGAAGAAACTGCAAGAGAAGCAATGAGACTTGCATCTCATAAGTTACCAGTAAAGACTAAATTTGTAACTAAAAAAGATTTTATTGAAGTGGGTGGTGAAGAATAATGAAGGCTAGAGAATTAAATGAAATAAAAGCAAATGATCCTCAAGATTTGATGACACAGCTATCTGATCTTAAAGCTGAATTATTCAATTTAAGATTCCAATTGGCTACAGGACAATTAGAAAATCCTATGAGAATAAGAGAAGTTAAGAAATCTATAGCCCAAATAAAAACCATCTTAAGAGAGAAAGAATTAAATATTCAACAGTAATATAGAAGGAGGTAGGCTATAATGGAAGAAAGAAATTTAAGAAAAAAGAGAATCGGAAGAGTTGTTTCTGACAAAATGGATAAGACTATCGTTGTTGCTGTTGAAACTAAGGTAAGACATCCTTTATATGGAAAGACAGTTAACAGAACAACAAAGTTTAAAGCGCATGATGAAAATAATGAAGCTAAGATAAATGATAGAGTTTTAATTATGGAAACTAGACCATTATCTAAAGATAAGAGATGGAGACTTGTTGAAGTTGTAGAAAAGGCTAAGTAAGCTTTTTACTGAAAGGAGGGTTATTAATGATACAACAACAAACTGTGTTAAAAGTAGCAGATAACTCAGGTGCAAAAGAAATAATGTGCATTAGAGTATTAGGCGGTTCAAAAAGAAAGTTCGGTAACATCGGAGATACAATAGTAGCTAGTGTTAAAAGTGCAACACCAGGCGGAGTTGTTAAAAAGGGAGAAGTTGTTAAAGCTGTTATAGTTAGATCTGTATACGGACTAAGAAGAGCAGATGGTTCATACATCAAGTTTGATGAAAATGCTGCAGTTTTAATAAAAGATGATAAGCAACCAAAAGGAACTCGTATTTTCGGGCCTGTTGCTAGGGAGCTAAGAGATAAAGAATTCAACAAAATATTATCATTAGCACCAGAAGTTCTATAATAGAGGAGGTGTCTGATTTTGAAAATCCATGTAAGAAAGAACGACAAAGTTGTAGTAATATCTGGTAAAGATAAAGGAAAGACTGGAGAAGTTTTAAAAGTATATCCAAAAACAGGTAAAGTGCTTGTTCAAGGAGTTAATATAGTTAAGAAACATCAAAAAGCATCAAGAACTCAAGCAGAAAGTGCTATAGTTGAAAAGGAAGCACCAATTAATAGTTCAAAAGTAATGATATACTGTAAGAAATGTAAATGTGGTGTAAGAATTGGAAATCAAGTATTAGATGATGGTTCTAAAGTAAGACTTTGTAAAAAGTGCGGAGAAACTTTATAATTATTGAAAGGAGGTAATCATAAAAATGATGACAAGACTTAACGAAAAGTATGAAAAAGAGATAATACCAGCTATGATTGAAAAGTTTGGATACAAGAATATTATGGAAGTTCCAAAGCTTGAAAAAATCGTAATTAATATGGGAGTTGGAGAAGCAAAGGAAAATCAAAAGACTCTAGAATCAGCAGTTAATGATTTAACTATAATTGCAGGTCAAAAACCAGTATTAACAAGAGCAAAGAAGTCAATTGCGAATTTTAAAATAAGAGAAAATATGCCATTAGGTTGTAAGGTTACATTAAGAAAAGCTAAAATGTATGAATTTGCAGATAAGCTTATGTCTGTAGCACTTCCTAGAGTTAGAGATTTCAGAGGTATATCTAGCAAATCTTTTGATGGTAGAGGAAATTACTCACTAGGAATTAAAGAACAATTAATATTCCCAGAAATTGAATATGATAAAGTTGATAAAGTTAGAGGAATGGATATTATTTTCGTAACTACTGCTAAAACTGACGAAGAAGCAAGAGAATTATTAAGATTCTTTGGTATGCCATTCGCTCAATAATTAAGGAGGGAAGACCGTGGCACGTAAAGCAATAATTGAAAAGTGGAAAAAGACACCAAAATATACTACAAGAGCTTATACTAGATGTAGAATATGTGGAAGACCACACGCTGTTTTAAAGAAATACGGAATTTGTCGTATATGCTTTAGAGAACTAGCATATAAGGGCGAAATACCAGGCTGTAAGAAAGCAAGCTGGTAATATAAAGCGATTATCGAAAGGAGGCACAATATAAATGGTTATGACAGATCCTATAGCAGATTTACTAACTCGTATTAGAAATGCTAATGCTGTAAAGCACGAAGTAGTTGAGGTACCTTCATCAAGTGTAAAGAAGGCAATTACTAATATATTATTACAAGAAGGATACATTAAGGAAATAGAAGAATATAGCGACGGAATAGTTCCAATGCTAAGAATAACTCTTAAATATGGAGCAAATAAAGAAAAAGTAATAACTGGAATGAAGAGAATATCTAAGCCAGGATTAAGAGTTTACTGTAAGAAAGATGAAACTCCAAAGGTTTTAAATGGTTTAGGAATAGCAATAATATCTACTTCACAAGGTATTATGGTTGATAGAGAAGCTAGAAAGAACGGATTAGGTGGAGAAGTTATTTGTTACGTTTGGTAATTCGTAGCTTAAGTAAAATTTTAAAATAAAATAGGAGGTACAGTAATGTCAAGAATAGGTAAGTTACCAATAGCTATCCCTAATGGTGTAACTGCTAATGTAACACCAGATAACGTTGTTACAGTTAAAGGACCAAAAGGCGAATTAGTTAAGGCAATGCACAAAGACATTAAGATTGCTATTGAAAACAATGAAATAGTTGTTACTAGACATAGTGATGTTAAAGAGCAAAGAGCTCTTCATGGATTAACAAGAGCGCTTATTAATAATATGGTAATTGGTGTAACTGAAGGTTACCAATTAACATTAGATTTAGTAGGAGTTGGTTATAGAGCACAACTTCAAGGAAAGAAACTAGTAATGAATCTTGGATTTTCTCATCCAGTTGAAGTAGAACCAATGGACGGAATAACATTCGAAACACCAGCAGCTACAAAAGTAGTTATTAAGGGAATCGATAAACAAGTTGTTGGTGCACAAGCAGCTAACATTAGACGTTGGAGAAAGCCTGAACCATATAAGGGTAAGGGAATTAAGTTTGAAAATGAAGTTATAAGACGTAAAGAAGGTAAGACTGGTAAGAAGTAATAGAAAGGAGTAATTATCTATGTTCAAAAAGGCAGACAAAAAGGCTAGTAGATTAAGACGTCACCTTAGAGTTCGTAAGAAAGTCTTTGGTACTCCTGAAAGACCTAGACTTTCAGTATATAGAAGTGAAAAGAATATTTATGCACAAATTATAGATGATGTAAATGCAAAAACTTTAGTTGCAGCTTCAAGTTTAGATAAAGATTTTTCTGCTAATGGTGGAAATAAAGAAGGTGCTAAACTTGTTGGTGAATTAATAGCTAAGAAGGCACTAGAAAATGGTGTATCAGAAGTTGTATTCGATAGAGGTGGATATGTATATCACGGAAGAATTCAACAATTAGCAGAAGCAGCTAGAGAAGCAGGACTAAAATTCTAATATTTAAGGAGGGAAATACATGAGAATCGATCCTAATACATTAGGTGACCTTAAGGAAAAAGTTGTTTTTATAAACAGAGTAACTAAGGTTGTTAAGGGTGGTAGAAATTTCAGATTCAGTGCACTTGTTGTTGTTGGTGACGAAAACGGACACGTAGGTGTTGGAATGGGAAAATCTATCGAAATTCCAGTAGCAATTAAAAAAGGTATTGAAGACGCTAAAAAGAATATGATTAGCGTTGCAACAGTAGGAAATACAATTCCTCACGAAATATATGGTATGTTTGGAACAGGTAAGGTTCTTATAATGCCAGCTAAAGAAGGTACAGGAGTTATCGCAGGTGGTCCAGCTAGAACAGTACTTGAATTAGCAGGAATTAAAGACGTAAGAGCTAAGTCATTAGGTTCAAACAATCCAAGAAACATGGTTAATGCAACTATTAACGGATTAGCAAACTTAAGAACAGCTGAACAAATTGCTAAGTTAAGAGGTAAATCTGTTGAGGAAATTTTAGGATAGGAGGTATATTGCGATGGCAAAGTTAAGAGTTACATTAGTAAAGAGCTTAATAGGTAGAAAAAAAGACCATATCGCTACTGCAAATGCCTTAGGTCTTAAAAAAATCGGTAAGACAGTAGAACATGAGGGAACACCTCAAATCAACGGTATGATTAAAAAAATTGATTACTTATTAAAAGTAGAAGAAATATAATAGAGGAGGTGTACGTTAAATGAAACTTCATGAATTAAAGCCAGCAGTTGGAAGTAAGAAATCTTCAAAGAGAATTGGACGTGGTACTGGTTCAGGATGGGGAAGAAACGCTGGAAAAGGTGAAAAGGGACAAAACGCAAGATCAGGTGGTGGAGTAAGACCAGGTTTTGAAGGTGGTCAAATGCCTTTATACAGAAGACTTCCAAAGAGAGGTTTTACAAATATATTTGCAAAGAAAATTGTTAGCATAAATGTTGACAGATTAAATGTATTTGAAAACGGAACAGAAGTAACTCCAGAAGTATTATTAGAAGCTAGAGTAATCAGTAAAGTAATGGATGGAGTAAAGATATTAGGGAATGGAACAATTGAAAAGAGCTTAACAATAAAAGGATGTAAGTTGTCAAAAGCTGCAACAGAGAAAATTGAAGCAGCTGGAGGAAAAGTTGAGGTGATTTAATAATGCTATCAACCCTTAAAAATGCATTAAAAGTACCTGAGTTAAGAAAGAAGATGCTATGGACATTGTTTTTTGTAGCAGTCTTTAGAATGGGTACCAATATCCCAGTTCCAGGCGTAGATCCTACAATTTTAAAACAGGCATCTGAAAATAGTGGATTATTTGGATTTTATGATTTAATATCTGGGGGTGCTTTTAGTAGATTTAGTATATTAGCATTAGGTGTAATGCCTTATATTAATGCATCAATTATTATGCAATTATTGACAGTTGCAATTCCACCTTTAGAACAACTTCAAAAGGAAGGTAAAGAAGGTAGAGATAAAATACAAAATGCAACTCGTTATGTTTCAATTATAATAGCTATAATTTTAGGAATTGGGACATTAGCAACTATAACAAACAGTGGTGGTGCTGAGCTAGGTTTGTTTGAGTATATAGTTGTAATAATAGCACTTGTAGCTGGTTCAGTATTCTGTATATGGTTGGGAGATCAAATTACTGTAAAAGGATTTGGAAATGGTACATCAATATTAATCTTTATTAATATTATTTCAAGAGTACCATTAACAATATACAGCTTCTATACATTATATGAAGCAGGTACTTTAGATATTGTATCACTTGTATTATTTATTTTAGGAGCTTTTGTATTAATAGTTGCTACAATATATATCAGCTTAGCAGAAAGAAGAATTCCTGTTCAATATGCTGGTAAGGCAGTAGGAAGTAAGATGATGAAAGCTCAAGGAACACATATTCCATTAAGTATTATAAGTGCTGCTGTTATAGCAATTATCTTTGCTATGTCAGTAATGCAATTTACAGGTGCACTTGGACAATTTTTCCCAAATAACGAAACATTAATATGGTTAAATACTAGTCCATATAGTATATTTAACCAAAAGACTTGGATGTATCCAGTTGTTTATGCAATATTAACAATATTCTTTACATGGTTCTATAATGAAGTGACATTAAAACCAGATGAAATGGCTGAAAACTTAAATAAATCTGCAGGTATTATACCAGGAGTAAGACCAGGTGAAGATACTACTAAGTATTTTGAAAGAGTACTTGCAAAAGTATCAATTATAGGTGGTGTATTTGCTGCAATCTTAGCAGTTATTCCTATATTAATTGAAAATTCAGGTAAGTTTGGTCAAACATCTTTTGGCGCAACTGCTGTATTAATTGTAATTGGAGTTGCACTTGATTTTTCAAGAAGACTTGAATCACAAATGGTAATGCGTCATTATGAAGGATTTCTTAAATAGATTTTAATAATGGAGATGAATATATCCGTGAAAATTATTTTGTTAGGTCCTCCAGGAGCAGGAAAAGGAACACAAGCGAAATCAATTAGTAATAGATATTCAATACCTCATATTTCAACAGGTGATATTTTCAGAAAGAATATTTCTGAAAATACACCACTTGGAATAGAAGCAAAATCATATATGGATAAAGGTCAGTTAGTTCCTGACGAAGTTACAATTAATATGGTTAAAGATAGGTTAGTACAAGATGATTGTAAAGATGGATATTTATTAGATGGTTTTCCAAGAACAGTAAGCCAAGCAGAAGCTCTTCAAGAGTTTTTAGAACAAAGAGGAGAAAGTTTAAATACCGCATTATTAATTAATGTACCAAATGAATTCATTTTAGAAAGAATGACAGGACGACGTGTTTGTCCATCATGTGGTGCAAGTTATCATATAAAATTCAATCCACCAGCTAATGGTAAATGTGAATTATGTGGTACAGATATAGTGCAGAGAAAAGATGATACTGCTGAAACTGTTAAAGAAAGATTAGATGTATATGAGAAACAAACTCAACCACTAATTGATTATTATAGTAAAAACAATTTATTATCACAGGTTGATGGAACAAAGGCTATCAATTTAGTTTTTGAAAGCATATGTGATGTATTAAAGGATAAAGAAAATTAATATTCTAAGGTGTTAACATAATAATGTTATTGAGTCTTAGTAAAAATGTTTTTAACATTTATACTAAGGTAATCATTTAATTTTATAATAGAAAAGCAATGATTTAATATACAGAAATTTATAGATTAGTTGAGATCATACTAAAGATAGAAAATTTGATAGAACCAAATTTATAGAAATTCTGAGCATTGTTAAGGAGGGTTGATTACCTTATGTCAAAAGATGATGTAATAGAAATGCAAGGAACAATTTTAGAAGCTTTGCCAAATGCTATGTTTCAAGTAGAACTTGAAAGTGGGCATACAATTCTAGCACATATATCAGGAAAATTAAGAATGAACTTCATAAGAATTTTACCAGGAGATAAAGTTACAGTAGAACTTTCTCCATACGATTTAACTCGTGGTAGAATTACATGGAGAGCAAAATAAATCTTATTAAAATAGAGTATAACTACAAGGAGGTTAACTATGAAAGTAAGACCATCAGTTAAGCCTATTTGCGAAAAGTGTAAGATAATTAGAAGAAAAGGAAGAGTAATGGTTATCTGTGAAAATCCTAAGCACAAGCAAAAACAAGGCTAAAATTCACAAAAAATATTAAATATATAAAAAATATATTGACTTTTTTTTAAAAGTCTCCTATTATAATATAGGCAAGAATTTAATAATTAGGTTTTAGGAGCGGCTGAAGTAGAGAATATTATCTCTACTTACCTAAAATTTTATTATATATACTAAAAATTATAAGCATTCTTATTACCAGGAGGTGTAAATTTTAATGGCAAGAATAGCAGGTATAGATCTACCTAGAGAAAAAAGGGTAGAAATAGGGCTAACTTATATATTTGGAATTGGATTAGCTACATCACAAAAGATATTAGCTGAATGTGGAATTAATCCTGATACAAGAGTTAAAGATTTAACTGAAGATGAAGTTAATGATATCAGAACTTACGTTAAGAACCTTAACGTAGAAGGTGATTTAAGAAGAGAAGTAGCGTTAAACATAAAGAGATTACAAGAAATAGGATGCTATAGAGGTATTAGACATAGAAAAGGTCTTCCAGTAAGAGGACAAAAGACTAAGACTAATGCAAGAACTAGAAAAGGTCCTAAGAAGACAATCGCAAATAAGAAGAAATAATAAGGAGGGAAGATAATGGCAGCTCAAAAAGTTAAGAAGACTAGAAGAAAAAAAGAAAGAAAAAATGTTGAGCATGGTGCAGCACACATCAAGTCAACATTCAATAACTCAATAGTTACTTTAACTGATGCTCAAGGTAATGCTTTATCATGGTCAAGTGCTGGAGCATTAGGATTTAGAGGATCAAAGAAGAGTACTCCATTTGCAGCTCAAATGGCAGCAGAAACTGCAGCTAAAGCAGCAATGGAACACGGATTAAAAAGCATTGAAGTTTATGTAAAGGGACCAGGTTCAGGTAGAGAAGCAGCTATAAGATCCCTACAAGCAGCTGGATTAGAAGTAACTTTAATCAAAGATGTTACTCCAATTCCACATAACGGATGCAGACCACCAAAAAGAAGAAGAGTCTAATTTAGCCATAATAGGAGGTGTGATTTAATGGCAAGATATACTGGAGCTACATGTAGATTATGTAGAAGAGAAGGTAGTAAATTATTCCTTAAGGGAGATAGATGCTACACAGATAAGTGTGCTTTCGCTAGAAGAAGCTATGCACCAGGTCAACACGGTGTTGAAAAGAAGAAGTTATCAAACTACGGATTACAATTAAGAGAAAAGCAAAAAGCTAAGAGAATATATGGTGTTCTTGAAGGACAATTCAGAGCATATTATGAAAAGGCTGAACATATGAAGGGAATCACAGGTGAAAACCTACTTAAGTTACTTGAATTAAGATTAGATAACGTGGCTTACAAATTAGGTTTTGGTGCTTCAAGAAATGAAGCTAGACAATTAGTAACTCATGGTCATTTCTTAGTAAATGGTAAAAAAGTAGATATTCCATCATACAAGGTATCAGTTAATGATGTTATTAGTGTATGCGAAAAGAGCAGAGCAAGTGAAAAGTTTAAGACTTTTGCTGAAAACCCTAAAGCTCAACCAAATTGGTTAGAAGTAAATATGGAAAATTATGAAGGTAAAGTAGTTGCTGAACCATCAAGAGAAGATATAGACGTACCAGTTAACGAAACTTTAATAGTCGAGTTATATAGCAAGTAATTTAGTATCCCTCAGATGAAAGTTGCCATTTTAAATAATAAGGAGGGTTTTAGTCTATGTTAGAAATCGAAAAGCCAATTATCGAATGTACGGAAGTAAATGAAGATGGTACTTATGGTAAGTACGTAGTTGAACCTTTAGAAAGAGGATATGGAATTACTTTAGGTAATGCACTTAGAAGAATTTTATTATCGTCTTTACCAGGTGCAGCTGTAACATCTGTTAAGATTGATGGTGTACTTCATGAGTTTTCTACTGTTACAGGAGTAAAAGAAGATGTTGCAGAATTAATTCTTAATATTAAAGCTCTTGCTTTAAAAATGGAAGGCGAAGGACCAAAGGTTATCCATATAGATGCTAAAGGACCGGGAGAAGTAACAGCTGGTGATATAAAGACTGATGGTGATGTTGAAGTTGTTAATAAGGATTTACATATTGCGACTTTAGATAATGATGGAAGACTTTATATGGAATTAACAGTTAATAGAGGTAGAGGTTATGTTACTCAAAATAAGAATAAGAGTGATGAATTACCTATTTCTTCAATAGCAGTTGATTCAATTTATACACCAGTTAAGAGAGTTAATTTTGTAGTAGAAAATACTAGAGTTGGTCAAATTACTGATTATGATAAATTAACATTAGAAATTTGGACTGATGGTACAATGAAGATAGATGAAGCTATAAGTTTATCTGCAAAGATACTTATAGAACATTTTAAATTATTTATGTCATTAACAGACAATACTAATGATGTAGAAATAATGATAGAAAAAGAAGAAGATAAGAAAGAAAAAGTCCTAGAGATGACAGTTGAGGAATTGGATTTATCTGTTAGATCTTATAACTGTTTAAAGAGAGCTGGTATTAATACAGTTCAAGAACTTGCTACTAAATCAATGGATGATATGATGAAAGTAAGAAATCTAGGAAAGAAATCTTTAGAAGAAGTTGAAAGAAAACTAAAGGAACTAGGCTTAAGCTTAAAGCTAAACGATGAGTAAGGAGGTAAATCCATGGCAGGTTATCGTAAGTTAGGTCGTGCTACAGACCAAAGAAGAGCAATGTTAAGAGGTCTTGTAACAAGCTTTTTAAAATATGGTAAGATAGAAACAACTGAAACAAGAGCAAAAGAAACTAGAAGCATTGCAGAAAAGTTAATCACTCTTGCAAAAAGAGGAGATTTACATGCAAGAAGACAAGTTTTATCTTATGTTCAAGAAGAAGAAGTTGTTAAAAACTTATTTGATAATGTAGCTGCTCAATACTCAACTAGGGAAGGTGGTTATACAAGAATGTATAAGAAGGGACCTAGAAGAGGAGACGGAGCAGAAATAGTTATACTTGAATTAGTATAATTAACTGGGGATTAAGTATACTTTTACTTAGTCTCCATTTTTTCTATATATTATAGAATTTATTATTTTATAAATTGTATAATATATAGAATTTTATTATAATTTAGTGAGGTAAATTAAATGAATAGAGATTGCATAAAGTTTGATAATGTATCTTTTAAATACAGAAATGAAGAAAAATGTACTTTAGCAATTAACAATGTAAATACTACAATAAACTCAGGAGAATTTGTTGCAATTTTAGGGCATAATGGATCTGGAAAGAGTACTTTAGCTAAACATATTAATGCATTATTAAAGCCAACTAGTGGTAATGTTATAGTTTTTAGTTATGATACAAGTGATGATAATTTATTATGGGACATTAGAAGTGAGGCAGGCTTAGTGTCTCAAAATCCAGATAATCAATTTGTAGCTTCAATAGTTGAGGAAGATGTAGCATTTGGACCAGAAAATTTAGGGATAGAACCTTCAGAAATAAGAGAAAGAATTAACAGTAGTTTAAAAGCTGTTGGTATGTCGAAATATAATAATTGTATTATACATAATTTATCTGGAGGACAAAAGCAGAGAGTAGCAATAGCGGGAGTTTTAGCTATGAAACCAAAATGTATAGTGCTTGATGAATCAACGGCTATGTTAGATCCACAGGGGCGTAAAGAAATAATGGAAACTGCTATAAGCTTAAATAGAGAGTATGGTATAACTATTGTAATAATAACTCATTATATGGATGAGGCTGTTCAAGCTGATAGAGTTATTGTAATGAATAATGGTGAGGTGTTTATGGATGATAATCCAAGGAATATTTTTATGCAAGTTGATAAATTAAATGAGATAGGGTTAGATGTACCACAAGTAACTCAATTAGCATATGAGCTAAGAAAAGAAGGAATAGAAATTAATCGAGATATATTGAATGTGAATGAGATGGTGAAAGCATTATGTCAATTGAAGTCAGAAATTTAACACATATATATAAGGATGGTTCTTTGGAAGAAAAAGTTGCAGTAGATAATGTGTCATTTTCTATAAAAAATGGAGAGTTTGTTGCAATTATTGGTCATACTGGGTCTGGAAAATCTACTTTGATACAACATTTAAATGGATTAGAGAAGGCTACAAGTGGAAGTATTATAATAAATGGCATTGATATAACTAAACCTAAGGTTAATCTTATTGATATAAGAAAACAAGTAGGTATTGTATTTCAATATCCAGAGTATCAGCTATTTGAGGAAAGTGTTGAGAAGGATATTTCTTATGGTCCTAAAAACTTAAACTTGCCTGAAGAGGAAGTCAATAATAGAGTTAGAGAAGCAATGAAAATGGTTGGTCTTGATTATGAAAAATATAAAGATAAATCACCTTTCGAACTTAGTGGAGGTCAAAAGAGAAGGGTTGCAATAGCAGGTGTTTTAGCTATGAATCCAAACATTCTTATTCTTGATGAACCAACAGCAGGATTAGATCCTAAGGGAAGAGACTTTATTTTAGATAAGATAAAAAATTTACATAAGAATTATAATATGACAATTATTATAGTAAGTCATAGTATGGAGGATGTTGCCAATATTGCTGAAAGAGTAATTGTTATGAATGATGGAACTATTGCAATTGATGATAAAGTGTCTAACGTTTTTAAGAGAGTTGAAGAACTTGAAGCTATGGGATTAGCAGTTCCTCAAGTTACATATTTAATGAGAGAGCTTAAGAAAAAGGGATTTGATGTTTTAGATGAGGTGTATACAGTAGAACAAGCAAAAAGTGAAATATTAAGAGTTTTAGGAAGATAAAGGAGGACATAATGTTAAAGGATATAACAATCGGACAATATGTTCCAGGAGAATCATTTGTACATAAATTAGATCCACGAACTAAAATAATCATTTCATTCTTATTTATCATATCATTATTTTTAATTGAAAGATTTTTTGTTTATGGACTAGTGGTATTATTTTTGGGGGGAGTTATTCTTGATTCTAAAATCCCTATAAAATTTATATTACGAGGATTAAAACCTATAGTTATATTAGTTTTAATAACAGCATGTCTAAATATGTTAATGACAAAGGGGTCAGAGGATACACTAATTTTTAATTATGGGATTATAAGTATTTATTTAGAAGGAATAAAGTTAGCTTTATTTATGGCTTGTAGAATAATATTTCTTATAATTGGAGCTTCGTTATTAACTCTTACAACATCTACTATTGAATTTACAGATGGAATAGAATTTTTATTAAAGCCAATTGGGAAAAATATATCACACGAAATAGCTATGATGATGAGCATTGCTATTAGGTTTATACCTACATTAACTGATGAGGCAGATAAGATAATGAGGGCTCAGAAAGCAAGAGGGGCAGATTTTGAGAATGGTAGTATATTTAAGCGTGCTAAAAGTATGGTGCCAATACTTATACCACTATTCATAAATTCCTTTAAAAGAGCAGATGAACTTGCATTAGCAATGGAGGCAAGATGTTATAGAGGAGCTAAAGGACGAACAAGACTTAGAAAATTACAGTTTTCAAAAAAGGATATTTTAGCTTTTATAATCTTTGGTATCTTTTTTACTGGAATAATTTTAACTAGAATATTTTTCTAGTTTATTATGAGGTATATTTTATGCGCAATATTAAATTATTGATTGAATATGATGGAACAAACTATGGAGGATGGCAGAGGCAACCTAATAATGTTACCATTCAAGAAAAAATAGAAGAAGCAATATTTAAAATTACTAAGGAAAAAGTAAATTTAGTTGGAAGTTCAAGGACAGATGCAGGAGTGCATGCAAAAGGTATGGTAGCTAATTTTTTTACTGAGAGTAAAATACCACAGGATAGATTCAGAGAAGCAATTAATACAAAGCTACCAGATGATATTGCAATAATAAAGTCCGAAGAGGTAGATAAAGATTTTCATGCTAGATATAGTAGCAAAGGAAAAATGTATTCTTATACTATAATTAATAGGTATGAAAAGGTATCTCTTGGACGAAATTATGTTTATCAGGTTAAAGAAAAATTAGATGTTAAAGCTATGCAAGGGGCATGTGAATATTTTATAGGAACACACGACTTTAAAGCATTTAGAAGTGCAGGGAGCTCTGCTAAAACAAGTGTCAGAACTATAAAGGAATTATATATAGAACAAAATAATGATTCATTGAAGGTGTATATAAGTGCAGATGGATTTTTATATAATATGGTTAGAATAATAGTAGGTACACTTATTGAAGTTGGAAATGGAACAATTGCTATTGAAGATATAGAAAATATAATTAAGAATGGGGATAGAACAAAGGCGGGAAAATGTGTAGCACCTAATGGATTAATTTTAGAAAAAGTATATTATTAATGAAAAAATTAGTTGACACACCCGTAAACGTGTATTATAATAATTTTGTTTGTAAGAAATATTTATGTACTTAAGATCCACTAGCCCCGGGTCTTGACATAAACGCTATACATTAGTAAGCACAAGTTCACAGGGAGGGAAATAGATGAAATCATACATTGCGAAAGCACAAGAAGTTGAAAGAAAATGGTACGTTGTTGATGCAGCTGGTAAGCCATTAGGAAGAGTTGCTAGTCAAGTTGCTTCAATATTAAGAGGTAAGAACAAGCCAACATTTACACCAAATGTTGATTGTGGAGATTATGTAATAGTAATCAATTCAGAAAAGGTTGTTTTAACTGGTAAGAAGTTAGAACAAAAATTATTAAGAAAGCACAGCTTATATCCAGGCGGATTAAAAGAAACTCCATATAAAGAAGTTTTAGCTAAGAAGCCAGAAGTTGCATTTGAAGAAGCTGTAAGAAGAATGCTACCAAAGGGTGTATTAGGAAGACAAATGTACAAGAAATTAAAGGTTTATAGAGGAACTGAACATAATCATGAAGCTCAAAAACCTGAAGTGCTAGAATTAAAGTACTAATACGAACTTGGGAGGAGGAAAATAGAAATGGCAAATGTTCAATATATTGGAACTGGAAGAAGAAAAAAATCAATAGCAAGAGTTAGAATCGTACCAGGAACTGGTAAGGTTACAATAAACAAGAGAGATATCGAAAACTATTTTGGTCTTGAAACATTAAGAATGATTGTTAATCAACCATTAGTTTTAACTGGAACTAAAGATAGATTTGACGTTTTAGTTAACGTATGTGGTGGAGGATTCACAGGTCAAGCTGGTGCAATCAGACATGGAATAACAAGAGCTTTAGTTAAAGCTGATGAATCTTTAAAGCCAGAATTAAAGAAGGCTGGATTCTTAACAAGAGACCCAAGAATGAAGGAAAGAAAGAAATACGGTCTTAAGAAAGCAAGAAGAGCTCCACAATTCTCAAAGAGATAATTCAAAGGTTCAGAGAACAAAAACACAAAAGCCTTGGAAATGCAATGTTTCCAAGGCTTTTTTATTATTTCATGTACTGCTGAACAACTTCTGCAAACACTTGAAAATCTCTCCATTAGTAACACGATAGAAACAAATTAGTAACACAGAATTATTGGTCTTGTGCAAGATAGCATAAACCATTATAAAAAAAGGTTTTGACAAAAGAAAAAGGTGTCATCAGACACCCTTTTCAGCACAATATGAAATTATCACTTTGCGAACATCTTTCTTTGTTCTTGCATGAACTTTGTGACCATCCTTAAAGATGACATCATAACCATCATGCATATTTCCTGAAATTCCTGACAACATTTCTTTGTTCCTGTCTGCAATCTGCATTGTGTCAAACATTCCTTCTTGGTCTTTCCTGACCAAATCCTGCAAATATGCATTGATTGACATTCGCTTTTCAGAAGCAAGGGTTTTGATGATGTCTTTCATTCCCTTTTCTAAACTGAATACATCTGATTGTAGATTATCTTAATGAAAGTGCTTTTAAAGCATATAAAGATGGTGGCTGTGAAGAAGTGGAAATATATACAGCTAAGGATGAAAGGACTTGTGAAGTATGTGGAACTAGGCACGAAAAGAAGTATAAGATTGATAAAAGACCTATATTACCTTTTCATCCTAATTACAGGTGTACTTATCTTCCTGTTATTAATATAGAACAAGCTAAAGAAAATAATAGAATTATAAAAGAAGAACTGGAAAAGACAAAAAAGCTTAAGGAATTAAGTAAAAAGAAAAGTGCGATCACAAATATAACAGATGAAATTATTAATAAAATACCTTATATTAATATAGCAAGATATACAGCTGAAGAGTGCAAATTTATACAGAATCAGCATAAAGAATTATTGAAATATTCTCGTGATAACAATAAGGGTAAAGAAGTAGCTTTTGTTTTTAGAAACAATGATTTTGAAAAACATGATGAATTTAAAGGGGAAGATGATAAGCTTGATTTCGGCGGTATTTTATACGGAAAAGATTTATTCGTTATGCATAATCATCCTAGAAATAGTAGTTATTCTGATACAGATATTATATTTTTCTTATCAAATGATAATGTTAAGGCATTATCTATAGTAAAAAATAATGGTGATATTGAGACATTAACAAAATTAGAAAATTATGATAAAATAAAGTTGATAAATATAATGAAAAGGCAATTCAAAAAATATGTTAAGACTGGTTCTGATAAAGAAATCGATAAAGCTATAAATGAATTTTTAAAACATAGTAAGGAGATGATTGAATGGATAAAAAAATAACAAATATTTTAGATGGTTCAAAAGAAGAACGAAATAAGATAGTAAAAGAATTTTTTGGGTTAAGACCAGAACAATCATATCAAGAATTAGAAATTTATAAAGAAAAAATGAAGCAGAAGAACACTTAAATGAGTAGCTATCAATCTAAATTGGAGGTTAATTAATATGGATAATTTTAAAATTATATATAAAATATTAAAAGCCTTTGAAAAATCATTAGATTGTGAAGAAATTGATATAAAAGAAATTTCAAGCGAAGCATTAAATATATCAGAACAGAGATGGTCAAGGATAATAAAGATGATAGTTGATAATGGGTATGTTGAAGGAATAAGAATTGTGAGTTATGATGGAGCTAGAATCCCATTAATAAAATTCTATAATCCAACGATAACACTTGCTGGTCTTGAATATCTAGAAGACTGGTCTTGAATATCTAGAAGAAAATAGTTTGATGAAAAAAGCTGCTAATATAGCAAAGGGGATATCCGATATGATACCATAAGCACTTACTTATAAGAAGGTAGGTGCTATTTTTATACTCAAAATTAAGGAGGAATAAGAGAATGAATTTTAATGAAAGTAAAGATAATGAAAAGAAATTTAAAATGAGAAAGTTTCTAGATGAAATTTCAGTTTGTTATGATATAGCTAGTCCAGTAATTAATGCATTATCAAAAAGATATGAACTTGAAATTGAAGATATACGCACAAAGTTTGGTCAGGGACCTATAAGAGTAATAATTAGGATATATGAAGTCTTAGAAAACTAAGGCTTTTTATTATACCCAAAATTAAAGTGAGGTGATTATATGGAAATAACAGCCAATACATGTAAAGAAGCTTTTAATTCATACTGGGCTTCCAATGAAGAAACAATGTTAAATAACATTTTAACTAAATGCAATGAAACAGCTATTAAAGGTGGTTCTGTTTTATATGTATTAGAACCAGTAAGCAGTAACATTGTAGATTCTCTTAAAGCTAAAGGTTTTAGAGTTGAAGTTCATATGTATGAAAAAAATTTACTGAGGGAATAAAGGTTTCTTGGAATTAAAAAATTGGTCAGTAGATTAGACCTAAAATAGTCAATTCATTAGTGGATAGTTACACACTTAAAATAACTTAAAAATGAAAGTGAGGAATATAAATGAAAACAGAATTTTTAAAAGAACTAGGTTTATCAGAAGAACAGATAAAATCTGTTATGACTGAGAACGGGAAAGATGTGGAGAAGGAAAAGGCTAAAACAATAGAAGCTAATGCAAAATTAGAAGATATTAATAACCAGCTAGAAACTGCAAATACAACTATTAAAGATTTAAAAAAGAATAACGCTGATAATGAAGCATTACAAACTAAAGTTAAAGAGTATGAGGATAACATGAAAACTCAAAAAGCAGAGTATGAAGCAAAAGTAAGAAATTTAACTTTAGATGCAGCTATTGAAAAAGCATTAGGT
>JALENK010000033.1 GCA_022767515.1 Clostridium sp. | reverse complement strand
TTTTATTTATCAACACACTAAGTTAGATTATTTAATCTGACTACTAAAAAAGCAAATTAAGATATCTCTTATTATTTACAAGATATTTTAATTTGCTTTTTTCTTAAGAAATTTTACCAAAATAATTTGCCGTATAACACTTGGCTCAATAACATTTTCCTCTGGAGCCATTCCAAGAAAATATTTAAATGACATATCATATTTTGAACGCTCCACAATATCCACATCTGATAAATCAAATATGGATTTTAATAAAAGATATTTAAACATACGTATCTGATCAATTGAATTACTACCATTATTGGTACAATATTTATCTAAAAGCTCATCATAAAATAACGAAAAGTCAATTAGTTCATTAATTTTTCTCAACATATTATCTTTAGGCACATCTAAATCATAAATTCCTGTATATTCACTTAAAATCATTGTTTCTTGCTTTTTTAGCATATAAATCACCCACACTACTTTTTATATATTATAGTATAGCATGAAAGACCTAAAAAATTAGCTTTTACTAATTTTTTAGGTCTTTCATTGTAAAGGACACTTTTTCAGTGGCCTCCTTTTTAGTGGTCGTTTTTTTTTCTGCCATAATATTAGGATTTATACTTGTTGTGTAAAATTATTTAAATAATTAAGTTGATAATGATTAATAATAACTGTAAAATAAGTATATATGCATTATAGTTAGGAGTATTAATTATGAAAATTGAAGAAGTAATAAATGAAATTAATCGTTTATATAAGAAAAGTCAAGAAGAGGGCTTAACAGAGGAAGAAAAGGTATTACAACAACAGTATAGAAAACGTTATATTGATAATGTTAAAAATAATTTTAGAGCACAATTAAATCAAATTAGACCTAATAAAAAATAAATTAGAAGTGGAAGTGATTATATGGCAGTAACAATACAAAAATTAATTGAGGATTTTGACCTTGAAGTATTGGTGGAAGGGGATACATCAGTAGAAATTACTATAAATGATATTACTAGGCCAGGGCTTCAGCTAGCTGGTTTTTATAATTATTTTAATTCTGAAAGAATTCAACTTATTGGTAAGGCAGAGCTTAGTTTTCTTGATGATATGCAGGTTGAGGTAAGAAAAAAGAGATTAAAGAAATATTTTTCTTTTGATATGCAATGTATAATTATAGCAAGAGGCTTAGAGCCACCTAAAGAGCTAATAGATGCTGCTAGAAAAAAGAATACATTAGTTCTTAGAAGTAATCTTGTTACAACAAAGCTTATTACAAAGCTTACAATGTATTTATCATCAAAGCTTGCACCAGAAACTAGATTACATGGGGTATTAGTTGATGTATATGGTGTAGGAATATTAATTACAGGAGAAAGTGGAATTGGTAAGAGTGAAGCAACGCTTGAACTTATTAAGAGAGGTCACAGACTTATTACAGATGATGCTGTTGATATTAAAGAAATAGACAGACAACTTATTGGAAAATCTCCTAAGATAACTCTTGGAATGATAGAGGTAAGAGGAATTGGTATAATAGATGTTTCTGCATTATATGGATTGAGCTCAGTAGTTGAAGAAAAGGAAATAGATTTAGTAATTCATTTTGAGAATTGGCAAGATGATGCAGAGTATGATAGATTAGGTACAGATAGAGAATATGAAGAAATATTAGGTGTTAAGGTAAGAAAGTTAAGAATGCCTATAAGACCTGGTAGAAACATAGCAGTACTTATAGAAGCAGCAGCAGCAAATTATAGATATTCACTTATGTCTGATATTTCACCTGTAGATGTCATAGAACAAAGAATTGATGCACAAGCAAAAGGAATGGATTTATAGAAGTAAATTTTAGAAAGGATAGATAAATAGTTATGGAATTAAAAAATGCATGGGAAAAATATGACGAAGATGGAATCAAAAAAATATTTGATTTTAATGATGGCTATAAAAAATTTATTTCTGATTGTAAGACAGAAAGAGAATGTGTTAAAGAAACTATTAGGATGGCTAAAAAAGAAGGATTTAAGGATTTAGCTCAGATAATACAAAAGGGTGAAAAATTAAAAGCTGGTGATAAGGTATATGCAGTTAATATGGATAAGGCAATTGCTTTATTTGTTATAGGAAAAGAACCAATAGAAAGTGGTATGAAAATTTTAGGAGCACATATAGATTCGCCAAGATTAGATTTAAAGCAAAATCCATTGTATGAAGATTCAAAGCTTGCACTTTTTGATACACATTATTACGGCGGAATTAAGAAATATCAATGGGTTACACTTCCCCTTGCCATACATGGAGTTGTAGTTAAAAAGGATGGTAAGAGGGTTGATATAGTAATTGGTGAAGATGAGGATGATCCAGTAGTTGGAATATCAGATTTATTAGTACATTTAGCTCAAAATCAACAAGAAAAAAGAGGAAACAAAGTAATTGAAGGTGAAGACTTAAATGTATTAGTTGGAAGTATGCCTATTTCTGGTAAGTCAAAAGAAAAAGAGAAGGTAAAAGCTAATATATTAAAGCTATTAAAAGAAAAATATAAGATTGAAGAGGAAGATTTTATTTCAGCAGAGCTTGAAGTAGTTCCAGCAGGAAAGGCCAGAGATTATGGAATAGACAGAAGTATGGTAATTGGATATGGACAGGATGATAGAGTGTGTGCATATACATCCTTAAAAGCCATATTTGATGCTAAGAATATTAAAAATACAGCTGTTTGCTTATTAGTTGACAAAGAAGAGATAGGTAGTGTTGGAGCTACAGGGATGGAATCTAAATTCTTTGAAAATATGGTAGCAGAAGTTATGGATAGAACAGGTGAGTATTCAGAATTAAAATTAAGAAGAGCACTTACAAATTCAAAGATGTTATCCTCAGATGTATCTGCTGCATTTGACCCTAATTATCCATCAGTAATGGAAAAGAATAATTGTGCATATTTCGGACTTGGAATGGTATTTAATAAATATACTGGAGCAAGAGGAAAATCTGGTTCAAATGATGCTAGTGCAGAGTATATTGCTGAATTAAGAAATATAATGAGTAAGAATAATGTTTCTATTCAAACTGCTGAGCTTGGAAAGGTAGACCAAGGTGGTGGAGGTACCATAGCCTATATTTTAGCTGCTTATGGTATGAATGTTATAGATTGTGGTGTTGCATTACACAATATGCATGCTCCATGGGAAGTATCAAGCAAGGTTGATATATATGAAACAATGAGAGGATACATTGCATTTTTAGAAGCATAATTAAAAAGCTGAGGCTAAACTTGTTATTTAGCTTCAGCTTTTTTTATATTTAAGGCATCTAAAAACTTTTCTAAATACAACGAAGGATAATTCATACTTCCAATATCACCATGTCTATAATCATCAACGAAGTTTCCATGGCAGTCGGAACCAGCACTTACAAGGAGATTATTTTCTTTAGCAATATTTAAGTAATATTTCTCTTCTTCTTCTGTATTTTGAAAATAAATAGCTTCAATTCCATCAAATTTAAGTTTTAAAAATTCCTCTATAGGAGTTTTTTTAATAAACTTTGGATGAGCTAAAAAAACTAGTGCATTATGCTTATGTAAAAACTCAATTCCCTCTTTAGGGGTAATCTTTGTAGTGGGTACATAGGAAGGACAATCTTTTCCAATAAAATTATCAAATATATAATTAAAATCATAGTTATAGCCACTTGCTATTATCTCTCTAGCAATGTGAGGTCTAGCTATTATGCCATTACTTTTTCTATATACACTATCATAAGAAATCTCAATGTTGTGATTAATTTTTAACTTTTCAATCATCTTTTTTGCACGAGTAAGTCTATTGTTTTCCATTGTATTTAAGAATTCAATAAATTCAGCATCTAAATAGCTTAAATCCTTAAAAAAGCCTAAAATATGAATACTCTCATCATTTAATTCTGTAGATAATTCAATACCAGGAATAAAGTGTATGGATAAGTTTTTAGCTACTTTTTTAGCTTCATTTATTCCAGATACGGTATCATGGTCAGTTAGGGCTAAATATTTCACATTATTATTATATGCTCTTTGTACGATTTCAGTTGGAGTTAGAATACCATCTGATGCCGTAGAGTGAGTATGAAAGTCACATTTTTGCATAAATTTAACTCCTTTCTAGCAAAAATATTATTTAGTATATTTTACTATTAATAATTAATCTAATCAATAATACTTTAATTATTATTTGTAAAATGTTAAAATACAATGTGAGTATTAATAACGTAAGTTACAACGTTAGTAAAGATATCTAATAACTTAGAAAGGAGATAGTTATTGTAAAACAGGTAACATTATAAAAGCATAGATACTATATATATGTACCGATACGTTAGTCGGGAATTTAAGCCTTTAGTAAAAGGAAGATAAAGACTTTTATAAGTTTTCAGTAACGGATAATCAAATGATTGATAAAGAAAAGATAAAAGAAGGAGTTAAACTTATACTAGAAGCAGTAGGAGAAGATGTAAACAGGGAAGGATTAATCGAAACTCCAGATAGAATAGCAAGAATGTATGAGGAAATATTTTCAGGAATAGGTAAAGATGCTAGTGAGCATTTAAGCAAAACATTTTCAGTTGAAAGAAATGACTTAGTTCTAGAAAAAGATATAACATTTTATTCTATGTGTGAACATCACTTGGTTCCATTTTATGGGAAAGTACATATTGCTTATATACCTAATAATAGAGTAGCAGGTTTATCAAAGCTTGCAAGAACAGTTGAAGTGTATGCAAAGAAACCTCAGCTTCAAGAAAGATTAACTACAGAGATTGCAGATGCAATAGAAAGGTATCTAGATGCACAAGGTGTTATGGTTGTTATAGAAGCAGAACATATGTGTATGACAATGAGAGGTGTCAAAAAGCCTGGAACAAAAACATTAACTACAACTTATAGAGGAAAGTTTGAGGAAGATTATAACCTTAGAAAAGAAGTATTAGACTTGATAAATAGATAGGGTGTTTGATTTTTGAATAAAGTAAATGAAATTATAAATAATAAGCTTTTTATAGATAAAATACAAAAGTTAAAGCTAATCGAAAAAGATAGGATATTTTGCAAGCATGGAATAGAACATTTATTAGATGTGGCAAGGATTGCATATATAAAAAACTTGGAAGAAAAATTAGGTTATGACAAGGAAGTAATATATGGTGCTGCACTTTTGCATGATTTAGGAAGAGTTAGTGAATATGAAGAAAATATTCCTCATCATATAGGGGGTATAAGCATTGCAAAAGAGATATTACATGAAACATCCTATACAGACATTGAGATTGATTTAATATTAAAGGCAATTGGAAATCACAGAAATAAAAATGCAGATGGTTTAAGTGAGATATTATATCTAAGTGATAAAAAATCGCGAAACTGTTTTTTGTGTGAAAGTCAAAAGGAATGTAATTGGAGCACAGAGAAAAGAAATAAAAACATTTTATATTAGATTTGGAGGTTGATTATTAGGTGTTAATTAGAAATAAAGAATTTGATTTAAACAAAAGAACATACATAATGGGAATATTAAATGTAACTCCAGATTCTTTTTCAGATGGTGGAAAGTTTAATTGTATAGAAGCAGCTCTTAAACAAACAGAAGAAATGATAGCACAGGGAGCTGATATAATTGATATTGGTGGTGAATCTACAAGACCTAATTTTGAAGCTGTTTCAGTAGAGGAAGAAATTCAAAGAGTTGTACCTATAATAAAGGCAATTAGAGAAAAATTTGATATTCCAATATCTATAGATACTTACAAGGCAGAAACAGCTAGAGAAGCACTTAAGGCTGGTGCTGATATAATTAATGATATATGGGGCTTTAAGAAGGACCCTGATATGGCAAAGGTTGCTAAAGAGTTTGATGTGCCTTGTATACTTATGCATAATAGAGATAATACTGATTATGATGATATAGTTCATGATGTAATTATGGATTTGGTTGAAAGTATAAATATAGCTTTAGATGCTGGAGTTAAGAGGGAGAATATAATACTTGACCCAGGTATAGGATTTGCAAAGACCTATGAGCAGAATTTAATAGTTATGAATAATTTAGAGCAGATTAATAATTTAAATTTTCCAATACTTCTTGGAACATCTAGGAAGTCAATGATAGGCCTTACTTTAGATTTACCTGTTAATGAAAGGGTTGAAGGAACTATTACTACTACTGTAATTGGAATTATGAAGGGATGCAAATTTATAAGAGTTCATGATGTATTAGAAAATAAAAGAACTGCTGTAATGACTGATAAAATAATTAGAATAAATGGTGATAAATAATATGGATAAGATATACTTGAAAGATATTACAATATTTGCACATCATGGAGTTCTTAAAGAAGAGAAATCTTTAGGTCAGAAATTTATTATTGATTTAGAACTTGATATAGATATTAGAGAAGCTGGTAAGACCGATGATTTATCAAAGACAGTTAATTATGCGAAGCTTTGCTATGAAGTTGAAGAGGTATTTACAAAGGAGTCTTATGATTTAATTGAAAAGGTAGCTGAAAAGGTATGTGAATTTATCCTAAATAAATATTCATTAGTTAATAAGGTTAAATTGACTTTAAAGAAGCCATGGGCACCAATACTAAGAAATTTAGAATATCCAGCTATAGAAATTGAGAGAAGTAGGCATATAGCGTATTTATCTATAGGAAGCAATATTTCAGATAAAGAGAAGCATTTAAAAGATGCAATAGAGAGAATAGATAGCATAGAAGGTATTAAAGTAATTAAGGTTTCATCATTTATAAAAACTGAGCCTTGGGGATATTTAGAGCAGGAAGAATTTTTAAATGCGGCACTTAAAATAGAAACGTTATTAACTCCCAAAGAACTTATGACAGTCTTACTTGGTATTGAAAGTGATATGAAGCGAGAAAGGGTTATTAAGTGGGGGCCAAGAATCATAGATTTAGATATTATTTTTTATGATGATATAGTATCTGATGATGAGTTTGTAACACTTCCACATCCACTTATGGAGGATAGAGAGTTTGTATTAAAGCCATTAAATGAAATTGCACCTAATTATATTCATCCATTACTTAAAAAAAGAGTTTTTAGATTATTAAGAGAATTAAAATCATCAGCGGATAAGTAATTATCTGCTGATTTTTATTGATTAAGTTTATAATTATTTTCAATATAATAACAGTAATCATATAAATTATATCTTATAGGAATATTGTCCATAACAATAATATCCTCTTCATAATTTCCATCATAAGGAGCTATACTAATTAGTGTATAATCAAATATTTTTATAATATATTTTTGATTATCTATTGTAAGTCTTAATTGATAGATTTCTTTTTTTTCAATATCATAATACTCTTTATAATTGTCATTTGGCAAGTAGTCTAGGAAATTCTCAATAATTAGCTTTTGGTTATCATCAAGAGTTGTAGTTCTAAACAAATTTTTATTAAATAATATAATAGAATAGTCCTTGTTATTGGCTAATAAAAGACGAATTTTGTCAGTGTAATAGCTTAAGCTTGGCTTTGAAGTAAAGCTTATATATTGAATATTTTCAGTATTACATCCAATAAGAAATAAAGTACTAAAAATGATTAGTAAAAATTTTTTCATTAATTCTCCTTAATTTAATTCTATATAATAATTTATGTTTTTAGTGTGATATTTATATCTCTAATATAATAATATAGAGAGAAGTAATTTACTTTGGATGGATGATATGGACATAATAATAACAGCTGGACCTAGTATTAATAATAAAGCTTTATTAAGTTCCTGTATAAGAAATGGTGCTAATATATTGAGGTTAAATTTTTCGCATAAGAACATGGATTTTTTTGATGATGTAATAAAATCAGCAAGGTTTTATAAGAGGAATATTAAAATAATGCAAGATTTACCAGGTGGAAAAATAAGGGTAAGTAGCATATATCAAAAGCCAGTAAAGGTATTTAAAAATCAAAAAGTGTTATTTACAAGTGAGGATAATTTAAGTTATAAGGATAAGGAAATAAGAGTAATTCCTCTAAATATAACAAAAAATCAAATTATAGAAAATAGTAAGAATATAAAGAGTATATCAATAAAGGACGGTAGCATTAGGTTCAATATAATTGACATTGTTTCAGATGGAATTTTAACAGAAAGCTTAGATGATGGGATAATAAGAAAGGGGAAAGGCTGTAATATAAAGGGGTTTATTCGAAAAAAGTCAGAACTTAGTAAAGAAGAAAGAGATGATATTGAGTGGGCATGTAAAAAGAAGGTTGATATTATTTGTCAATCTTTTGTAGAAAATAGAGAAGATGTCGATAAAATTAAAAGGCATATTAGTGGAAGTGGTATAGAAGTATGGGCAAAGGTTGAAACTTTACAGGGGGTTAATAACATTATTGAGATATTAGATATAGTAGATGGAATTATTATTGGAAGAGGAGATTTAATTCCAGAGACCTCTTTATTTATGACTCCAATCTTTCAGGATAAGGTTATAGAAGAAGCAAAACTAAAAAATAAAAAAATAGTAATTGCAACTCATATAATCGATAGTATGATAAAGGGAAGAACACCAACCCTTACAGAAGTAGAAAGTATTTATAATCATATTAATAAAGGTGTAGATGGCTTTTTGCTTGCAAGTGAGACCTCAATAGGAAAGCTTCCTCATAGGACTGTAAAATTATTAAATAGTATTATTAATATGTATAAAAAAAATAAGAGTGGAAATAATAACATATAAATAATATTATTGGAGTGTTTTGTTGATGAGGAAGGTAAAGAGAGTATTTTACTTTGTTATATCATTTGTTATAGCATATTATGTTTACAATATATCAGTAATTTTTTATAAATTAGGTATGGAGGATATTTCTAAGAATATAATTTTTATTGCACTTGGTATATTCTTAATAGTTCCAGTATATAGGGGAATAAAGGTTAAACTTAATTTATCATCAGATTCTGAAAGCATATATTTAATAGATAAAGCTTTTTCAAAAATAAAAGATGATGATATAACTAAGCTTCAAGGAATAACCCTTAAAAAAGATAATGATAAAGCCTATGTAGATGCCTTGGTTGTAAGTAATAAAGGTATATTTAATATAGTTTTTTGCACATATTCAGGAAAGATAACAATAACTAAAGATGGAAGATGGAAGAGATATTACAGAGGAAAGAAATCTGATGTTGAGAGTCCGTTTAAGAAGGTATTAAAAAATAAAAAGATTCTATTAGAAGAATTTACTGAATCACAGATTAAAGATATTGTAGTTTTATTAAATGATAGAGTAGACATTAAATACAATGGAGATAAGGATTTGCCTATTATAAGACACTATGAGTTAGCAAATTATATTGAGAATTATAACGAAAGTGAAATGTTTGATGAGGTTGAATTATATGATAAATTATATCCTCTAATCTATAAGGAAAAGAATATTAATAATGAAAGATTAAGTTATGAAAGGTTTCTTGATATTAAGTGGAGTCTTAGAAGCAGAATACTTGTAATTGCTTCTGCATATACACTATATATTTGTAATGTTATTTTAAAATAAAAATAAGACATATATTTAAAATACCATATATATGTCTTATTATCTAGTGTTTTTATTTGAATATCATATCAGTGTTACTAGCACCGGGTGCAACCATTGGGAATACATTTTCTTTTTGGCTTATTTCTATAGTTATTACGTAAGGTCCCTTTTGTGATAATATTTCCTTGAATTTTTCTTGTGAGAAATTATTATCATTAAAAGTAATACTGTTTATTCCAAATCCTTTTGCAATGGTTTCAAAATCAGGATTTGATATGAATTCAGATGCCATATAATGTTTGTTATAGAATAATTGTTGTTGTTGATGCACAAGTCCTAAATAATGATTATCTAAAATAATAAGTTTAACATTTAAATTATGGTCTGCAAGAGTGGC
Organism: Clostridium sp.; assembly: GCA_022767515.1. Taxonomy (GTDB): domain Bacteria; phylum Bacillota; class Clostridia; order Clostridiales; family Clostridiaceae; genus Clostridium. Next base: position 7,896 of record JALENK010000033.1, on the reverse strand, counting down.
AAGTTCCTGTATGTTCATAAGTATTGAACCATCTCCGCTTATGCACACTACATCTTTATCAGGATTTATTAGTGAGGCACCAATAGCTGCAGGAAGACCAAAGCCCATAGTTCCAAGTCCACCAGATGTTAATAATGTTTTTGGCTTTTTAAATTCATATCTTTGAGCAGTCCACATTTGATGTTGACCTACATCTGTACATATTATTGAATCTTCTTTTAAAGTATCAGATAAGAAATTAATTAAATTTACAGGATGAATAGGACTATTATACTTTGGAAGTGGGTATTTATTCCTATATTCATTTACTGTGTTTAACCATTCGTCTCTCTTTGTTTCTTCAAGTTTATCAATAATTCTAGATAAAAAGTCTTTAAGATTAGCTATAACAGAAATATGTGTCTTTTTTAGTTTGTTTATTTCAGATGGGTCAGTATCAATATGAATAATTGAAGCATTCGGACAGAAATTTTTAATATATCCAGTAGCCCTATCATCAAATCTTACACCAAGTGCAATTATCAAATCACTTTTATCCATTAAGTAATTAGTGTAAGGAGCACCATGCATTCCAATCATTCCTAAGTACAATTCATCCTTTGGAGGAAAAGTTCCAAGCCCCATAAGGCTTAAAGTTACAGGTATGGATGTTTTTTTAGCAAAATCATATAGTTCTTTAGCTGAATCTGAATTTGTAACACCACCACCAGCAAAAATAATAGGACGCTTAGAACTAGCAATCATATTTTTTATTTCATTAAGTACATCATCATCAATTACTTTTTTAGGTTTTTTAGGTGCTTCATATATATTGATATCATCTACTTCAATCATTTGTGTTTGAATATTTTTTGGAATGTCAATAAGTACAGGACCAGGTCTGCCTTCTTTTGCAATTCTAAAGGCTTCTGGAATTACTGTGAATAATTCATTTATATCTCTTATTAAGTAATTGTGTTTTGTAATAGGCATTGTAAGTCCATAACAATCAACTTCTTGGAAAGCATCAGTTCCAATAGCTGAAAGAGGAACCTGTCCTGTAATTGCTACTAAAGGAGTTGAATCCATTTTGGCATCTGCAATGGCAGTTATAAGATTTGTTGCTCCAGGTCCAGAAGTAGCAAAGCAAACTCCAACCTCATCACTAGAACGTGAAATACCTTGGGCAATAAAACCAGCTCCTTGTTCATGTCTTGCTAATATATGCGTTATTTTTTCACTATAATATAATGCATCATATATAGGTAAGTTAAATCCACCAGGAACACCTGATATGAATTTAACATTTTGATTTTCTAATAATTTTATTATTAATTCTGCACCACTAAGTCTCATAAATACACCCCGTTTAATAAAAATTTTTATATTTTTAATTATATATGTAGTATTTTATAGTGTCAAATAGTGATGGAGATATCCTCTTGTTATTTTATTTTGTATAAGTTAAAATAGGGAGGATAATAATATGAGGAGATGATGTATAAATATGAAATATATATTATTTGATTTAGATGGCACTATTACAGAGCCAAAAGAAGGTATTACTAAAGGTATGAGATATGCATTAAATTATCTTGGTATAAAAGATGTAAGTCTTGAATCTTTAGAAAAATATATAGGACCTCCTCTTAGTGAAACCTTTGAAATTGGTTTTGGATTTGATAAAAAAAAGACAGATGAAGCTATAAAAAAGTATAGAGAGTATTTTTCTGAAATTGGAATTTTTGAGAATGCTCTATATGATGGTGTTAAGGAAATGTTTAGTGAGCTAAAGCAAGATGGAAAGGTATTAATAATAGCAACTTCAAAGCCACAGGTGTTTGCCAAAAGAATAGTTGAGCATTTTGATGTTGATAAGTATTTGACATTTGTAGCGGGAAGCGAACTTGATGGAAGTAGAAATTCAAAAGCGGAAGTAATAGACTATGCACTCAAAAAAAATAATATTACTGATATTAATGATGTGATAATGGTTGGAGATAGAAAGCATGATATTATAGGTGCTAAGAAAAACAATATGAAGTCAATAGGTGTAACATTTGGTTATGGAAGTAGAGAGGAGCTTAAAGAAGCAGGGGCTGATTACATAGTAGATAATATTAATGAATTAAAGGAAATGTTATTAAAAGATGAATAGAGAGCAGAAAGTAGGAAATTTATTAGTGATAATAACTTATTTGACATATTAATTTATTTTGGTATAATCAAATATAGAGTGTGAAAAAGATCACATGAAGGGGTACACCACCACGGGTGTAAATCTTTATGTGGTCTTTTTTATATATTGTAAAAAAATGTAAGGGAGGGATAGTGATGATTAGAGTAAATGGTGAAAATATAGAAGGTGCTGAAGGTAAGAGTTTAAAAGAATTTTTACAAGAAGCTGGTTATGATATAACGAAGCTTGCAGTAGAAATGAATGGAGATATAATACCTAAGGCAAACTATGCAAAAACACTTTTAGGTGAGGGTGATAGTTTGGAAGTGGTTAGATTTGTTGGAGGGGGTTGATTATTATTATTACTAAACAGGAACTTGATAAAGCAATGGATAGTAGATTTTCAAAAGAAATACATCAAAAATTAAAAAGTGCAAAGGTAGCTATTGCAGGGCTTGGCGGTCTTGGTTCCAATGTGGCTGTAATGCTAGCAAGAAGTGGAATAGGACATTTACATTTGGTTGATTTTGATGTGGTGGATGTAACTAATTTAAATAGGCAGGTCTATAATATTGAGCATATTGGAATTAGTAAACCAGAAGCTTTGAAGGATATAATATCTAAGATTAATCCATATTTAAAAATAACAACAGAAAACATATGTGTTACTGAAGAAAATGCAGTTAGTATATTTGGTGAGTATGAATATGTTTGTGAAGCTTTTGATAAGGCTGAAAATAAAGCAATGCTTATAAATACAATTCTTTCAAATTGTAATAATGTAAAAATTGTATCTGGTTCTGGTATGGCAGGCTATGGAAGTAGCAATCAAATAAAGACAAAAAAAATCATGAAAAATTTATATGTGTGTGGAGATGGAGTTTCAGATGCAATAGAAGGAAATATTGGACTTATGTCGCCTAGAGTAAGTATATGTGCAGGCCATGAAGCAAATATGATAATTAGATTAATACTTGGAATAAATGAAGAATAGAGACAAAGGAGATAGCAAAATGGATGATAAGTTGATAATTGGTGGTCATGAATTTAATTCAAGATTTATATTAGGGTCAGGAAAATTTAATGTGGAGTTAATAAAATCTGCAGTAGAATATGCAAAAACAGAGATGGTAACTCTTGCTGTTCGTAGAGCTAATACAAATGACAAGGAGAATATTTTAGATTTTGTACCTAAAAATGTTACATTATTACCAAATACATCAGGTGCAAGGAATGCAGAAGAGGCTGTAAGAATAGCAAGACTTGCTAGGGAGCTTGGTTGTGGAGATTTTGTTAAGGTTGAGGTAATTCATGAGTCAAAATATCTTCTTCCAGATAATTATGAAACAATAAGGGCAACTGAGATGTTAGCCAAAGAGGGATTTATAGTAATGCCTTATATGTATCCAGATTTAAATGCAGCACGAGATTTAAAAAATGCTGGAGCAGCTTCTATAATGCCTCTTGCAGCACCAATAGGTTCTAATAAAGGATTATGCACAAAGGATTTTATACAAATTTTAATAGATGAAATTGATTTACCTGTTATAGTTGATGCTGGAATAGGAAGACCATCACAAGCATGTGAGGCAATGGAGATGGGAGCAGCAGCTATTATGGCAAACACATCAATTGCTACAGCTGGTAATATAAATATGATGGCAGCAGCATTTAAGAAAGCTATCGAAGCTGGTAGAGAAGCATATCTTGCTAAAATGGGAAGAGTTATAGAAAAGGGTGGTTCAGCTTCTTCACCACTTACAGGATTTTTACAATAATATAGGACGGAGTGAGCTTAATGGAAAGAGTTAATCATATGGAATATATGGAGGGAATGGAACAAATTCCAACAGATATAATGGATGAAGTAATAAGTAGAATGAATGCTTATGATTATAGCAAATATACAGCTTTAGATGTTAGAAGAGCACTTGACAGTGATAATAAGAGCATAGAGGATTTTGCAGCACTATTATCACCAGCAGCTGAGCCATTTATTGAGGAAATGGCTCAAAAAGCTATGATTGAAACTAGAAAGCATTTTGGTAATTCAGTATATATGTTTACACCAATTTATATTTCAAATTATTGTGAAAATTATTGTATATATTGTGGATTTAACTGTCATAACAAGATTTCTAGAGCAAAGTTAAGTATGGAAGGTATTGATAAGGAAATGAAGGCAATATCAGAAACAGGGCTTGAAGAAATATTAATACTAACAGGTGAAAGTAAGAATATGTCTGATGTAAAGTATATAGGAGAAGCATGCAAGATTGCTAAGAAATATTTTAAAATGGTAGGAATTGAAGTTTATCCTATGAACTCAGATGAGTACAAATATTTGCATGAATGTGGAGTAGATTATGTAACTGTATTCCAAGAAACATATAATTCAGATAAGTATGAGACATTGCATCTTGAAGGACATAAAAGAATATTCCCATATAGATTTAATGCTCAAGAAAGAGCTTTAATGGGGGGAATGAGAGGAGTTGCTTTTGCTGCACTTTTAGGATTAGATGATTTTAGAAAGGATGCTTTTGCAACAGGACTTCATGCATACTTTATTCAAAGAAAATATCCATATGCTGAAATCTCATTCTCATGTCCTAGATTAAGACCTATTATAAACAATGATAAGATTAATCCTAAGGATGTGCATGAAAAACAATTGCTTCAAGTAATGACAGCTTACAGATTATTTATGCCATTTGCAGGGATGACTATTTCAACAAGAGAAAGAGCAGAATTTAGAGACAATGTAATAGGACTTGCTGCAACTAAGATATCAGCTGGTGTAAGTACAGGAATAGGTGAGCATAATGGTGATGTTGAAAATAAGGAAAAAGGTGATGCTCAATTTGAAATAGCTGATGATAGAAATGTTGATGAAGTATATGAGGCAATTAAAGCTAAAGGTCTTCAGCCTGTTATGAATGATTATGTTTTTGTTTAAAAAGGAATTATTTTTAGATTTTAGAAAAAGGACTAAATACAATAATATTTGGTCCTTTTAAATAATCATTTCAATTTATTTAGTTTTTTGATAGAAATTTTTTCTATATTGCATAGGTGATACTTGAAAATGTTTTTTAAATAGTCTATTAAAATAGGAAACATTACTTATTCCAATTTTTGTTGCGATTTCAGTAATAGTTAAGTTAGTATTAACAAGCAGATTACTAGACACATTTAAACGATATTCATTAATATAATCTATTGCTGTAAGACCTAAATTTTTTTTGAAAAATCTCATAAAATGTGATTTACTGAAATTTAATAGTTGTGCTAATTCGTCAATTGTTATTTCTTTAGAGTAATTATCCTTAATATAATCCAATATCGTTTTTATATTTTTAACATTTTCCTCTTTGATTTCAGGGGTAGAATAAACCTCTTTAAATACACTTGAAAATAAATATTTAAACATTTTAAAAAGTTCATATTTTAATTCTAACTCATAAAGAGGAGGTGTTTGCCTATAATTGTCCTTTAATTTAGTAAAACAATCTACAAGCTTTTGATAATTCTGATTATCAGAGGTAATTATTGGATCATAAGTATACTTGCCTTCTAATAATGGTGTAAAGTATTTTAATGAGCAAGCATCTGGTATTTGAACTCCAAGAATATTTATATTAAATAAAATAGTAGTGATACGCATAGTATCATTTTTATGTTGTCTAAATCCATGTAGAGTTCCAGGAGATAAAAAAACTAAATCTCCTTTTTTTAAAGTATATGTTTTTAAGTTTAAATTTATATCAAGTGTTCCATAGTGGACATAAATTAATTCTACTTCATCATGCCAATGGATTGGATAAAAGGTATAATTATATGGGATGTGTGCATCATATACAATAAGTGGAACCATAAAGTCACCATGAGTAGCATTTTCCTTTAATTTTATATATTCTTCTGTGAGCATTAGGCTTTCCCCCTAAAAATTAATATTCCGTCTTTTTGTAGTATATTTCCCTCTAAAAGGTTAGAAAATAGTATTTCTTTATCTAAGTTTAGTTCAACATCTTTTTCGCTACAGTTAAGAATAATTTCTAAATTATTACCAAGAGTGTCTTCTTTTATAAATTCAATAACTCTATCATTATTTATATTTTGATTAAAATAAAAGTGATTGCATCTAAATAGTGGCTCATCATTTCTTAATGCAATTATATTCTTTATTTTATTTAAAATATCATCATATTTACCAGCATCAATATCTGCCCAAGGCATACATTTTCTGCAGTCAGGGTCTTCATCACCAGTAAGTAATAGTTCAGTTCCGTAGAAAATACATGGTGAGCCAGGCATTGCTAGTAATAATGTTAACATTTGTAATGCTTTTTCTTCACTACCTACAGTAGTTGTTAGTCTAGCAGTATCATGCGAGTCTAATAAATTAAACATAACAGATTTGCTTTGGTGTGTATAGGGATAAAAGCATTCATTAATTGATATTTCAAAATCTTTTTTTGTATATGTAGAATCTTTCCAGAAGTTATAAAAAGAATAACTTATAGGGTAGTTCATTACAGAATCAAATTCGTCTCCACGAAGCCAAGGTGTCGCATTGTTCCATATTTCACCAAGCAAATAAAAATCTGGTTTCATTTTTTTGACTACACGTCTTAGTTCTTTCCAAAAAGTATGACTAACTTCATTTGCAACATCAAATCTCATACCATCAATATCAAAGTTAGATATGTAATATTTACAAACATTTATAAAATAATTTATTACTTCTGGATTATTAGTATTTAGTTTTGGCATTACATCATAAAAAGAAAAAGTATAGTAATTTCCATTCTTTGAATTATTTGATTTGTCAAATGGCCATTTATTTACCATAAACCAATCGAAATATTTTGAATCAGGACCATTTTTAACAACATCTTTCCAAGGTTCAAAGTTTATACCAGAATGATTAAATACTGCATCTAGCATTATTTTTATATCACGATTATGAGCTTCTTTTATAAGGTCTTTTAAATCTTGCTCACTACCAAGTCTAGGATCTACTTTATAGTAATCAGTAACATCATATCTGTGATTGCTGATACTATCAGTAATTGGTGTTAGATATATTCCTGAAATTCCAAGGGATTTTAGATAATCTAATTTTTTTATTATACCTTGAAGATTCCCACCATAAAAATCGCTACTAGTTATTGGGTCATCAATTTTTGCCCAAGGTTGCACAGATGAATTGTCATTTGATACACGATTAAATCTATCAAGAAATATTTGATACCAAAGTGTATTAGTAACCCATCTAGGTACAGTATATATATCACTTTTATTCATCCATGGAAAACAGAAACATTGAACAGTTGAGGTGTTATTTTTGAAATCTTCTCCACGTATAAATTTATTTTCAAAATAGAAATAAGTGTCATCTTCAGATACTATTTCAAAAAAGTAAATTAATCTTTTAAATTCAGGTTCTAAAATAATGCTCCAAAGCTTATGATTTGTAAGACTTATAGTATTAGTTATTTCTAATTTAGTAGTTATCCATTTTTCTTTTGGTCCAACATCTTTAAAAGTGTAGGGGTCATCAAAATAGATATATACTTTAGTAATATCATATCCTGTTTTTAGATTAATCATAAGTTGGTTTTCATTTAATTGATAACAAAAGTTATCTGTAGATTTGTGATAAATAGCTGATAAATTCATTTTTTATACCCCCAATATACCGTATAATTAATATGACATTATTGTACAATAAT
>JALENK010000030.1 GCA_022767515.1 Clostridium sp. | reverse complement strand
ATTATAATACAAAATATAAACTTTTTCATAAATTTTGACTATTTTTTTGTCTTTGAAGTAAATATTAGTGACATAATATAACTAAAAAAGATTGCCGCTGTTATTCCAGCAGAAGTTCCTGTCATTCCACCTGAAAATACACCTATAAATCCCTTTTCTTCAACTTCTCTCAATACCCCCTTAGCTAAAGAATTACCAAAGCCAGGAAGTGGAACTGATGCTCCTGCTCCTGCAAAATCTATCAGCTTATCATATATACCAAAGGCTCCAAGAACTACTCCAGTAACCAAAAACAAAACCAATATTTTAGCTGGATTAATCGTAGTCAAATTAATAAGAAGTTGACCTACTACACATATAAGACCTCCTACAATAAACGCATAAATATAATCCATCTCTTTTTTCCTCCTATTCTAAATATTTACTCAAATTCTATACAAACTCCGTGCGCAATTCCAGGTATGCTCTCTCCTTGAAGTGTAGCAGTTGGACTCATCAATGCTCCAGTTGAAACTAAAAGTATTCGCTTTAATTCCCTTCTCATTAATTTTTTATAAAAATAACCTGCTGCTACAGTTGCTGAACAACCACATCCACTACCACCTGCCTCTGTCTTTTGAGTAACACAGTTAAATATCATTTCGCCACAATCCTTATGTATATCACTAACATCATAGCCATATTCAATCAAAAGTTTATCTACAATTTTACTTCCAACCTTTCCTAAGTCTCCAGTAATTATTGCATCATAATAATTAGGTCCCTGGCCAATATCCTTTAAATGTTTATATATCGTATCTACTGCAGCTGGTGCCATAGCAGCACCCATATTATTTGCATCTGTTATTCCATAATCCTTTACCTTACCCGTTGTAACGTACTTAACATATGGATAATTGCCCTCCTTTCCAAGAACCATAGCCCCAGAACCTGTAACAGTCCACTGAGATGTTACAGCCCTTTGAGAACCATATTCAAGAGGAAACCTAAACTGCCTTTCTGATGAACTAAAATGTGATGATGTACTAACAACTAAGTGCTCTGCGAAATTACCATCCATTAGTAAAGAGCCAAGACTCAATGACTCTGCCATAGTAGAACAAGCACCATAAAGTCCAAAGAAAGGTATATCTAACTGCCTTGCTGCATAACCAGAAGATGTAATTTGATTTAATAAATCACCAGCTAATAAATAGTTTATATCTTGCTCCTTTAAATTAGCCTTGCTAATGGCCCCTCTAACTGCTGTCAGTAACATCTCACATTCAGCTTTTTCAAAGCTTTCCTGACCTAAAGTATCATCACTTATAATTTCATCAAAATATTCACTAAGAGGTCCTTCACCTTCCTTAGGTCCTACTATAGAATATGTAGCTATAATACGAGGCTTACTCTCAAGCTCAACAGTTTGACTACCCACTCTTTTATTCATAAACATCACCACCTAAAACTTTAATATAAAATAATATATTATGCCAACAATTACTGATGAACCTATACCATAAACTATTACAGGACCTGCAATATTGAACATTTTAGCTGTAACTCCTAAAACATAACCTTCCCTTTTAAACTCAATAGCCTGTGATACCATTGCATTAGAAAATCCTGTAATTGGAACAATAGTACCAGCTCCTGCATATTCTGCAAATCTATCATATATACCTATTCCCGTTAACAATGCTCCTAAAAATACCATAATTATTGAAGTATAGGTAGAGACAATTTCCTTTGTAAAATCATATCGTGATAAAAAATTAAAAATTATCTGCCCTATTAAACAAATCAATCCACCAACCCAAAAAGCCCTAAAACAATTCCTTACAATCCTTGGCTTTGGCTTTACCTCTTCAGATATAATATTAAATTTTCTTTTAATTTCATTTTCATTCATTAAAAAATTCCACCTCTTTTTATCCTACTTAATTATAGTATTACCCAAAAAAACAAGGTATATACTACACTATTAGCATATACCTAATTTTTATATTTCCTTTAATTTTTCTTTCATTATTGATAATACCCTTTTCTCTATCCTTGAAACTTGTACTTGGCTTATTCCAAGCATTTTTGCTACTTCCTTTTGAGTTTTATCTTTAAAATACCTTAAAATAATGATTTTTCTTTCTCTATCTTCTAGCTGACTTATCGCTTCCTTTAATGCTAATTTATCTAAAATATTATCATTTTGAATATTTTTTTCACCAATCTTATCAATTAAAAGTACAGCTGCTCCATCATCTTGATGGACTGTATCATATAAATAATTAACATTTAATGCAGCTTCTGTTGCAAGAATAACCTCTTCTTTATCAATATTACAGTAATTAGATATTTCTTCAATTGTCGGCTCTCTATGGAGCTTTGCTTCTAATTCTTCCTTTGCAAAATGAATTGTTATTATATTAGTTTTTATACTCCTACTTATTCGCATTATGCCATCATCTCTTATAAATCTTCTAATTTCTCCAATAATCATTGGTACTGCATAAGTAGAAAATTTAACCTGAAATGACGAATCAAAATTATTAACTGCTTTTATAAGTCCTATACATCCAACTTGGAATATCTCATCATATTCATAGCCACGATTTAAAAATTTCTTGCTTAGTGACGTAACTAAAGGCAAATTAGCTTCAATAATAAGCTTTGTAGCCTCAGTATCTCCATTTTTAGCATTCTCTAAAAGTTTAGAATTATTCTGAAAATTATCTCCTTTTTTTTCCATAAAAGCATCACCTAGCTTACAGATTGAAATTTTTTTATTAATACCACCTTTGTTCCTTTATCTAATGTACTTTCAACCTCAACAGAATCCATAAATGCCTCCATAACTGTAAATCCCATACCAGAGCGCTCTTTTTCAGGCTTTGTAGTATACATAGCCTCTCTTGCCTTATTTATATCCTCTATCCCTTTCCCATAATCAATAACTACCACCTTAATAGTATTATCATCAAAACACTCTGCTTCTATTACAATTTTCCCATCTTCCCTTTCATCGTAACCATGTATAATTGAATTTGTAACCGCCTCTGAAACTGCCATTTTAACATCACAAAGTTCCTCTATTGTTGGGTCAAGCGGTGTAACAAATGCCGCAATTACCATTCTTGCAAAACTTTCATTATAAGATTTGCTTTCAAATTCAACTTTAACCTTGCTATTCATATCTCCCATCCTTTCTTAATGCTAAATAGCTCTAAGTGCCTCTTCTAAATCTTCATAAGTTTCTATAACCTTATAAAGACCAGCTATCTCAAATACCTTTTGTACTCCCTTTCGCAAATTTATTATACAAAGAGTGCCACCTTTTCTTTTGACATTTTTATATCTTCCAACTATAGCTCCTATTCCTGAGCTATCCATAAATGTAACATTATAAAAATCCAATATTACCTTCTTACTTTGCTCCCTATCTATTATATCATCAACCTTTGCTCTAATTTCCTCTGAACTGTGATGGTCTAACTCCCCAACAAAGTCAATTATCAAAGCATCTTCTTTTTTATAATAAGACAATTCCATCAAATTTCCCCCCTTAAATTTTACTACCATATTTTACCATATATTATATTAGAAGTCAAATATTTACAATCGGTACTTTGTAATCTCCCTCTTTATTTTTAAAAGCAATTCTTCTTTTGATATATCTCCATAAAGCATCACACTTAAAGCCTCATCCAAAGTTTTTGCAGTATAAATTATAAGTTCTTCCTTTTCAATTGCAGATTCTATCTCTTTACTTAAGACTAACTCATCTAAATTTCTTTCTGGAATCAATACTCCTAAATTACCTTTATTTACACTTAGTCCCGCCTTATAAAAACCCTCTATCTTATGATTTACTCCTCCAATTGGCTGTACCTCTCCAAGTTGATTTATTGAACCTGTTATACCTATATTTTGTTTTATCGGAACTCTGCTTAATGCTGATATTATGCAAATAATTTCAGCAAGAGATGCACTATCTCCTTCAATAATTCCATAAATCTGCTCAAATGCTAGATAAAAATCAATATTTATTTTCTTAAAGCTACCTATATACTGCCTTATAAGTCCCTTCAAAATACTTATAGACTTCTTATGAATATTTCCAGATAAATCATTTTCTCTTTGAATATCTATAATCTCGCCACTTCCTAAGGTTTTTGTGCAGGTTATTCTTATAACCCTTCCAACCATATTATAGCCTGTATCTATTACTGACAAAGCATTAATTGTACCTACATTCTGACCTTCAAAATTTAATATAAGCTTATTATTTTTATATAATTCGGTAAGATTTTCTTCTATCAAACATGGTCTAATAGATTTTAGTTTCTCTCTATAACAAAGTAGCATCCTTTGAATTTTCTCATAATTTAAGCTTAGCTTATTTCTATTATTAGCTTCTCTTGAAAGTTCTCTAAAAATTTCATTTTTTATATCTGCAGAAGCATCTTTAATTTTTAATCTTTTACAGGCTTTATCAATATAGGCTAATACTAAATTCCTAACATCACATATATCATAAATATTCTTTATCTCTAAGCAATAAGGAAATATCTTTTTAAATTCTATATCAGCATTATAAAGCATCTCATACTCATTAATATCTCCAATTAAAATCACCTTTAATGTTACTTTAACATCATCAAGTCTTAATCCTCCAAGCGATAATAAATCAAGATAAGTTTTAGCAAAATTAATATTAATTCTGCCAAGCAAAAGAACCTTTCTAATTAATGAATAACATAGAGGATTTTCAAAAATATCCCTAGCCCTCATAATTATGCAACCCCCATCCGTCTTTATAAGCTCTCCAGGATAAATAAGAGAAATATCAGTAATATATGAACCCCCTCTATTTTCATAATCAATTCCACCAAGCAGATTCGGTATTGATAAATCTCTAAGATAAGTAATTCTCGGATATACTATCTCACTGTTATCAACTATTACTCTAAGCTGAATTTTTTCTAACATTTCATATATTTCACTGCTATCCTCTTCAAAATTAATGCTATATATCTCTACTAACTGATTTCTTATTTTATCTAAAATTATATTTATTATCTTTATTGCCTCAATATCTTCGTTAAACCTACTTAATATTTCCTTTATTGCATCCTCTGTTTTATTTATCAAAAATACATTATATATTATTTTTATTTTTTCTATCTCAACCTTTTCAATATTTTTTATCTTTTCAATCAATATGTTAGCCTTTTTTCTAAGCATAGAAGCAGTTTCCATAATTCTCTCCTTTTCCTCTACATCAAGACTATCATATACTTTTTCTGTCATTGCCTCCTTGTTTTGTATTGGAACAAATGAAAATGAACCACTAGTATTTTTTAGCTTAAAATTATTATTCTTAGCTTCTTCAATCATTTCATCAATATATTGATTTCTTTTTATCATCATTTCATCAATTATTTTATCTTTCTTTTCATCAGATGAATTGCTATAAAAATCAAGTAGGGCATTTATATAAATAGTCTTTAATTCTTCTATACTCTCCTTTAATTTATTCCCATTTCCAGCTTCTAAAAAAAGTACCTTAGGATATTTTATATTATCTGTTGTTATATAACATATATCCCTAGGTACTTTTATTTTCTCATAAGCTTTTTGAGCAGTTAATTTAATTTTATCTATTATCTCTTCATACCCCTCAGTAATTATAAATAAATTACTCATATTATCATTAATTTTAAGTATATTATAAATGTCATCATATACTCTATCTATCTTCTTTTTTTCCTTAATTTCATTTTCCTTATCAAACTCTAAATCAACATTATAAATTAAATCTGATTTATCAATTTTCATTAACCTTAATTACCTTTTTGAAAATTAATTATAGTATATTAATATTCAAAATAATTAATTTAGATAATGAATTATAGTTATTCAGCTAGTACTTCTTCTATGATACCTTGATTTTTACTTAAAATGAACCAATAAATACTTATGCAGAATAATTCTTCTAAATATTTATTATCCTCATTTATTTCTAAAATTGCTAGAGCAATTTCAATTATCATACTTTTATCCATATAATATCCGTATTCATATTCTTCGCTTACAAGATATTGAATAACCTCATTAGCCTCATTTATATATTTTTCCATATCCTCTATACCTTTTATTCCTCCTAAAAAAGGCATAATCTGATATGAAAGTTTAATTTTTTTAATGCTTGATAATCTAATAAACTCTTCAATTCTACACATATTTTGATAACTATAATCTAAAAGAAGAGCACAAGTTAAAGCTTGAACACTATTTAAAGAAAAATCTTTTAACTTTTTTATCCTTTCCATTATAGAATCCATATCGGATTCTATACTACACCATTTCTTATCATTTAGTGCCAATAATGTGCATTGAAGATAATCATCCTCACTAGTTATATTTTGATACTTTTTCTTCATACCACAAAATATTTTACTAGCCTCATCTATTATATCCTTTAATTTTCTATCATTAATATACTTAGCTATTGAGAATGCAGTCATAACTAAATACTGACTTTCCTTAAAACCACTTTCAATAAGTTTTTCATAAATCTCAATCATATTTTTAATAAATAAATCTATATCCTTCTCTTTTGCAATAAGTATTGAAACTATATATAAAATATCTCCCCTAAAATAAGATAACCTTGAAGTATCATTTTTAATCTTTTTTCTTATATACTTTATATCTTCTACTGGTATATCTCTTTCATAAACACCATAAATTACTGCACACAAATGATTTATACAGTCCCCATCAAACCTTAAACTTTCCTTAGCCTCTCTATAATTTTCAATTACCTTATCGCATTTATTTTGTATATCCTTAACCATTATCCTTCACCATCTCTTTTATAATAAAAAGTCTATATATTTATATTAATATATTTGTTTTACAATTATATTACAGACTAATTAAGGTACCATTATTTACAACAGTACCTTACAAAAAACTAATCTATAATATGTTTAATTACAGAAGCTTTATCTATTCCATAAGATATTTTTATTACATCTCCTGTATGAGGAGCATGTATGTACTTTCCATTCCCTACATACATTGCCACATGATGTGGTGCTAACTTATCTCCAAAGAATAATAAATCTCCTGGCTTTATATTTTCTTTTGAAACCTCTACTCCTGAAAATACTTGAGTATAAGTACACCATCCAATATCAATACCAGTAACTTCTTTGTATACCCATCCTACAAAACCAGAACAATCAAACCCTTTTGGAGTTTTACCTCCCCAAACATAATCAATTCCTAAATATTTGTAAGAATCTAAAACTAATTTATCTGACATTGATTGTTCTAAATCTTCTCCATTCAATTCCATATCTTTATATTTGATAATTTTTTGTTTTCCAATTTCAATATTATTTGATATTAATGTTCTAGCTTCCTTTGTTTTAAATTTATCTTGAAGCTTTTCTAATATAGAAATTGCACTTTGTATATTTTCAACAGACTTTGAAGTTGAAATAACACAAATTGGAACTTCAAGCACTCCCATTTCAGTTTGTGCTAAATCCTCCTGAATTGATTTTTTCTTTTCCTCAAGCTCTTTTAATAATTTATCAGATTCCTTTTTAGCATTTTTAAGCTTATCCATACTTTCGGAATTTTTATTTTGAATATCCTCTAATTCCTGTTTCTTATTTTGAAGCTCTTCTTGCTGATTTGATAAATCTTCTGAAATTTCAGTATCCATATCAAACACTTGCTTTGCTGTTGTAATCTTTGTTATAAAATCAGAAAATCCATCTGAATCTAAAAATACTCTTACTATATCTAAAAATGATTGTTTATTTTCATAATATGCTCTAAGTCTTCCCCCATAAAGCTCTTGTGTTTCTTGTATTTCTTCTTCTTTTTCTTCTATATTTTTTTGTGCTTCTTTAATATCTTCACCAGTTGCTTCTATTTCACTTTGCAAATTTGAGATATCGTTATCAAGCTTACTTAATTCATCCTCTAAATTAGCTATTTCCTCTTCAACAGACTTTAATTCGTTACACTTATCATTTATCTCTGATTGTTCAGCCTCAGTTATTGCTGTTGCATCATTAGGTTCTGCTTGTACTTTTTTTACACTATCAAAAGAAAATACCATTACTGTAGCTATAATAAAAGCTAGCACCCTCTTTTTCATTCCCTTTTCTCCCCTTTTTTAATTAAACTTAACATAATATATTTTATTATATCACTATAATGTATTTTTTTCCACTTTTATTAATGATTAAATATGTAGTATAATGTATTATTATACTAATTTGGATTGGAGTGCTATACATGATAGTTTTGAGCTGTAAAAATATTAGCAAAAGCTACGGAATAGAAACAATATTACATAATATAAATCTATCAATAAATGATGGCGACAGAGTTGGTCTTATTGGTGCTAACGGTGAAGGTAAGTCTACTTTATTTAAAATAATTACTAAGGAATTATCCTATGATGAAGGTGAAATATTTATAGATAAAAATAAAACCTTAGGATATTTAGCCCAGCATCTAGACTTAGATTCTGACAATACTATATATGATGAGATGTTGACTGTATTTTCTGATTTAACAAATATAGAAAATAAATTAGCTTTATTAGAACAAAAAATGAATGAGCCTTATGATGAAAACAATTCCTCTTATCACAATAAGCTTATTGAGGATTATACAAAATATCAAGAATTATACACAAATAGAGGAGGATATACATATAAGGCAGAAATCGGAAGAGTCTTAAAGGGACTTGGCTTTTTAGAGGAAGACTTTGATAAGGTAATTCATTATTTAAGTGGTGGACAGAAAACAAGAGTAGCTCTTTGTAAGTTACTTTTAAGAAAGCCTGACATTCTTCTACTAGATGAGCCTACTAACCACCTTGATTTGGAGGCTATAGAATGGCTTGAAGAATATCTAAAAAATTACAAAGGAACAATACTTGTTATATCCCATGACAGATTTTTCTTAGATACTGTTACTACAAAAACCTTTCAAGTCATAAAAGGTCATCTTCATTGCTATAATGCACCCTATACTAAATATTTAGAGCTTAGAAAAAAGGATTATGAAACAGAGCTTAAGGCATATAATCTTCAACAGGCTGAAATAAAAAGACAGCAAGCAATAATAGACAAATATAAGTCCTTTAACCGTGAAAAAAGCATAAAGGCTGCTGAAAGTAGACAAAAAGCTTTAGATAAGATTACAGTTCTTGATACTCCAGATAAAGAAGAGGGAGCTGCAAGTATAAAATTTGAAGCAGCAGTTAAAAGTGGATATGATGTTTTACATATAGAAAATCTTAGTAAGAGCTTTGAAAATAAACACCTATTCTCCAACCTTTCCTTTGACTTAAAAAGAGGAGATAAAATTGCATTAATTGGTGAAAATGGTCGTGGAAAAACTACTCTATTTAAAATAATTATGGACAGAGTAAAGGCTGACTCAGGAACCAAAGTAATAGGTGCAAATGTTAATCTTGGATATTATGATCAAGAACAATCTAACCTTTCTGAAGATAAAACTATTTTCAGCGAGATACAAGATGATTTTCCTTACTTAACTAATACACAAATCAGAACTTACCTAGGCTCATTCCTATTTAAGGGTGATGATGTATTTAAGATTATAAAAAACCTTAGTGGTGGTGAAAAATGTAGAATTAATTTGTTAAAGCTAATGCTTTCAAAATCTAATCTTCTTCTTTTAGATGAACCTACAAATCACCTAGATATAGTTTCCCGTGAAGCCTTAGAAGATGCCATCCTAACTTATGATGGAACATTAATTGTAATATCACATGATAGATATTTCTTAAATAAGGTTATAAATAAGATTCTTGAACTTAAAGAAGATGGGGTTAATGAATACCTTGGTAATTACAGCTATTACATAGAAAAAAAACAAAATCCAGAATCTTTTGAGCTTTTTGATGAATTAGCTAACGGCAAAACAAAGACTCAAATAAAAGAAGAAAAAAGAAAAAAGAAAAATGAAGAGAAGGAAGAAAAAGCTAAAATAAAAAAAGCTAAAGATTTAGAAAAAGAAATAGCTAACGCTGAAAAAGATATGGAAAATCTTCAAGAAGCACTTTGTGATGAGAAGGTATATTCAAATCCTTCCGAAAGCCAAAGAGTCAATAAAGAAATTCAACAATTACAAGAACATATTGATGAGCTTTATGCTTTATGGGAAGAATACTTGTAGAGAAATAACAACGATAGCTAATATTAATTAGCTATCGTTGTTTTTTACAAGAACGAATCGTATTCACTACATATATTTTAACTGATTTATCATTATCATTAATTAAGACTTCATTCCAATTTATATACTTAGGCTTATTAAAATACTTACTATCAATTAATTGTACTACTCTATAAGTTCCATTTTCCAAATCGCAAAATTGGGCTATTCCATTGCAATCTGTTACTTTTTCTTCAATCTCCATAGTACAAACATCACTAACCTTATATAATTTAACCTCAAGTCCTATTATTCTCTTTCCATTGATATTACCTAATGTAGAAACAACTTCTATTTTACCATCATTTTTTTTAGTCTTATCATCATTCTCTTGCTCAGAATTTATACAAGTATAATTTACTCCTTCAGGATATTCTATATCAAAATCAACTATTAATTCTTCTCCATTTGGTAAATCCTCTATCGCTGTTTCATCCCTTAAATATTCCATCATAAACTTGTCTACTGTATCAAAGCTTTCTGCCTTATTTTCCAAAATTTCACTTCCCTATTATTCCTATTATAAAGTATGAATAAAAATATATTTATGTGACATACTATTTTTAAAAAATATAAAGGTGGAATTCTTATGAAAGGCATTATTCTTAAACTATCTATATTATTTTTACTAATACTCTCTTGCTTTTCAACAACATTAGCCTCAGCTGAAGAAGCAGAAACAAAGGTTATATACTTAACTTTTGATGATGGTCCTGGTGGTAAAAATACAAAGCAAGTATTAGATATTTTAAAAGAAGAAGACGTTCCTGCAACCTTTTTTCTTATTGGTGAACAGATTTTAGGCCAAGAAGACCTAGTTAATAGAATAAAAAATGAAGGACATTCAATCGGTCTTCACAGTATGTCTCATGATAAACAAAAATTATATACAAGTAATGAAAACTTTTTAAAAGAAATGATTGAGGAAAAAAAAATTATTAGTAATATAACAGGAGATACAGTAAATATATTAAGATTTCCTTTTGGTGCTAATAATAACTTCTATAAATTAAAACCAAGCTTAATTGATTTACTACACAAAAATAATTTTAAAATCTATGATTGGAATGTTGATAGTACAGATGGGGCTAATCCATCTGCTATGCCAAGCTTATATGTTAAAAAATCTCTTAGCACAAAGAATCCTATTATTCTATTAATGCATTGCGGTTATCTTAATAAAAACAGTCCAAAAGCTCTTAAAGAAATAATAAAATATTATAAATCTCAAAATTATATTTTTAAAAAGATTACAGAAGATACTCCTGAATTATATAAAATAATAAAATAATTTATCATAACAAAAAACACACATAAACTATTAGATATTTTATCTAAAGGTTTATGTGTGATAAAAACTATTATTTTTTCAATTCCTTGCCTAACATATCCTTCACTTCATCAAATACAACTGGTTTACTATAATAATATCCTTGAACTACATCACATAATATACCTCTTAAATATTCTACCTGCTCAGCATATTCAACTCCTTCTGCTACAACATCTATACCTAATTTATGTGATAGATTTATTATAGTTTCAACTATGCATCTACTCTTACTATTTTCTATCAAATCAATAACAAAACTTCTATCAATCTTTAATACATCTATAGGAAGCTTTGTTAAATAGCTAAGTGAAGAATATCCTGTTCCAAAATCATCTAATGCGACGCTAACTCCTAATTGCTTAATAGCTTTTAATCTGCGAATATTATTTTGGAAATCTTTAATTAACATACTTTCTGTTATTTCTATTTCTATGTACTCCGATGATACATCATATTTATCAATTAACTCTAAAAAATCATTTACTATAGTTCCATATCTAAATTGAACCTCAGAAAAGTTAACTGCCACCTTGAAATTATTATATCCCACTTCAAGTAATGTCTTAATCTTTTTAAATACCTCTTCTAGCACATATCTACCTATTGGAATAATTTGCCTTGTACTCTCTGCTATAGGTATAAACTCTCCAGGAGAAACATTTCCTAATGTTTTTGAATTCCATCTTAATAACGCTTCAAATCCATTTACTTTTGAATTTGCTAATAAAACCTTAGGTTGAAATACAACACATAGCTCATTATCCTGTATAGCTGTTCTCAATCCTCTTTGTATTTCATACATTCTATTAATCTCTATACTAATGTTATTATCAAAAAATTCCCACTCATCTTTACCATTAGATTTTGCTCTATACATAGCTGTATCTGCATTCTTTAATAATTCATCAAAATCCTTTCCATTATCAGGGAAAGTTGCCACTCCTATGCTTGCAGTAAGAAAAATATTATTATCATCTAAGCAAAATCCATCATCAAATGCTTTTTTTATTTTAATAACATAATCCTCTGCTTTACTCACACTCTCTATATGTGGCTTAAAAATAATGAACTCATCACCACTATATCTACAAATCAAATCTTCTTCATCTACTACTTCCTGTATCCTATAAGCAACCTTCTCTAATATTTTATCACCTTTTTGATGACCAAAAGAATCATTTATTAGCTTGAAATTATCCACATTTAATAATAACAATAACCCCCTTAGCTTATCCTTTTCACAATCAGCTACGTAATCATTAACCATTTCTCTCACATAAAGCTTTGATGGAAGCTTGGTAAGCCTATCAAATTCTAATATTTTTTTTATATCTGCCTCTATATACTTTTCTCTAGTAATATCATGAATATAACCAATATAGTATTTTAAATTATTATTCTCATCATAGTGTGGCTTAAACTTAGCAGAAAACCATAATAATTCTTTATAAGATAATTTAACTCTAAATTCAACATTTATTTTTTCCTTAGAATTGATTAACTTTAGCCATTTATGTTCAGTTTCTTTTACATCAATTTTATAAATAAGTTTAAATGCCTTATCCCAAGATATAACCACCTCATTTAGTTTCTGATCATTAAATTCATTGGCAATATTTCCATGGATCTCGAAAGTTCTATTATTGATGTCACAAACAATTAAATTATCTTTTGCAAATTCAATTAGTCTCCTCGTGAAGATAAGATTCCCTTCCATTATAATAAACCTCCTTATACCAAAACCAAAAAACTATTTATTACTCTCTTTCTTTCTCTTACGATCATTAACTAATGTTGCAACTAAAGCTGTAACAGCTCCTGCTAATATAACTAATCTACCTTTATTGATATTTTTCATAATTATACCTCCTTATAATATTTGCATTATTCCCACAAAACTTTTATCTATTACTATTCATCAAAATTATCTAAAAAACTATACTTCACATCTGCTTTATCCCACCCTAGTATAGAATCCATATATACATTTTCAGCAGACCTAAATATAGATTTATCAACATCTTTAAATTTTGTTTTCAATTCTTTTATTAAATCCTTTATCTCGTATCTTTTGTTACCTATTCTTTCTGCTGCTATCATACAAGCACAATTCAAAGGCCAAATTCCACTATAATTAATAAACCTCTTAATATCATCTTCTTCAATTAAATATAAGGGTCTTATAAGCTGTAAATTTTCAAAATTTTTAGCCTTTAGCTTTGGAAGCATTGTTTTAAAATTACCTGAATATAATACATTAAGAAGTGTAGTTTCTATCACATCATTAAAATGATGCCCAAGAGCTAACTTATTACAACCTAATTCTTGAGCTTTGGCATATAGAGAACCTCTTCTCATTCTCGCACATAAATAGCAAGGATAATCCTTTGCCATTCTATCAGCCACTTCAAAAATTCCTGACTCATATATATGTGCTGGTATTTTCAAATAATCTAAATTTTCTTCTAAAAGTTTTCTTATTTGAGGATGATAACCTGGATCCATAGCTATAAACTCTAATTCAAAGTTTACCTCTGGATGTCTATGAAGCTCCTGAAATAGCTTTGCCATCAATAAACTATCCTTACCGCCAGATATAGCTACTGCTACTTTATCTCCCTCTTCGATTAAATTGTAGGTCTTGACTGCTTTTATAAATTTTGCCCATATTGATTTTCTATATCTTTTAATAATGCTTCTTTCAATCTCACTCAATTCCTTTTTATCTTCACTTGGAACTATCCTCTCACAGCCTTTGCCTGCAATAGTAGTCATAATTTCATCTCCTATCATAAATATATTATAACATAAATTAAATATCAAAAAATTAAACGATTTGTAAATTATAATATGATAATAAGTATTTTTTTTAACAAGACTCATATTTATAGTCAATCAAATGGATATTTATTCCACAATACTGGTTTTCTTAATTCCTATCAACATGATATACTAAAAAATGCTATTATAAATAAATTATAACACTTTTAATGTCCAATCCTCACAATTTATGACATCTGTAACTAATCCTTTGTAAAATTCTGGTTCATGACTTACAAGTAAAATCGAACCCTTATATTCCTTTAAGGCTGACTTTAATGCATCCTTTGCATCCTGATCTAAGTGATTTGTAGGCTCATCTAATACTAATATATTGGTTTCCGTATTAATAATCTTACATAATCTAACCTTTGCAGCCTCTCCTCCTGATAATACTCTAATTTTTGATTCTAACTGTTTTGTAGTTAAACCACACTTGGCAAGTGCAGCTCTAATTTGATATTGAGTATATGATGGAAATTCATTCCACACCTCTTCAATACAAGTATTAGAGTTATCACTTCTGTCCTCCTGTTCAAAATATCCAATGCTTTGATAGTCTCCTCTATGGACTTCTCCACTTAATGGCTTTACTATTCCAAGAAGACTCTTTAATAAGGTTGATTTACCTATACCATTAGCTCCTGTAAGTGCAATTTTTTGTCCTCTTTCCATAAGCATCGTTATTGGCTTTGTAAGTGGCTGATCATAACCTATTACTAAGTCCTTTGTTTCAAATATAACCTTTCCTGCAGCTCTAGCTGTCTTAAATACAAACTCTGGTTTTGGTTTTTCAGCTTTAAGCTCTATCTTTTCCATCTTATCTAATTTCTTTTGTCTTGACTTTGCCATATTAGCAGTAGCAACATTAGCCTTATTTCTAGCCACAAAGTCTTCAAGCCTTGCTATTTCCTTTTGCTGCTTTTCATAAGCCTGTTCTAATCTCTTTTGCTTTTCATCATAAAGTCTCTTAAATTCATTATAATCTCCAACATATCTTTCTATTCTTCTTTCTTCAACATGATATATTAAATTTACAACTGAATTTAAAAATGGAATATCATGAGATATTAATATAAATGCATTACTGTAACTTTGTAGATATCTTTTAAGCCATTCAATATGCTCCTCATCAAGATAGTTTGTAGGCTCGTCAAGAAGTAATATATCTGGCTTTTCAAGTAAAAGCTTAGCAAGAAGTACCTTTGTTCTCTGTCCGCCAGATAAATCATCTACATCTCTATCAAGCCCTAAATCATTAAGTCCAAATCCCTTTGCAACCTCTTCCACCTTAATATCAATGGCATAAAAATCATTATTATCAAGTAGGTCTTGAATAACTGCTGTTCTCTCAAGCATTTTATTTAGCTCTTCTTCACTGCAGTCTCCCATACTCTCATATAAAGTATTCATTTCCTTTTCTAAATCAAATAGATACCTAAATCCATCTCTTAATACTTCCCTTATAGTAGTTCCTTTTTTTAGTTCTGTATGCTGATCTAGATAGCCTACTCTTACATTGTTAGACCAGATAACATCACCTTCATCTGGCATAAGCTTTCCTGTAATTATATTCATAAATGTAGACTTACCTTCACCATTGGCTCCAATAAGGCCCACATGCTCTCCCTTTAAAAGTCTAAAAGAAACATCTTCAAAAATTGCTCTGTCTCCAAAGCCATGATTAACATTTTTAACTATAACTATGCTCATAATTATCCTTTCTAATAATCATATTTTTTAGTATTTTCACAAATATTTATCTTTAACTTTTTATCATCAACTAGCTTTTTATAAGAACATAAAAATTCATTAAGCTCTATGTCTGTTAAATCAATTGTTTTTTCACTCATCAATATAACATTCTCTTTTTCCAAAACAATATTCACATCATTTTTATCATTTTGTATACTATAAGTCTTAACTACCTTATTAGCTATTCTTTCATTATATTTTTCATCAAAGCTAACGTTTTTTCTATACTCTTCAAAATCATTTCCTACGCTTGAAATATTTACTCCAGCACTCTTAAGCTGTTCTTCTATATTCGTCATATCAATGCCATATCTAGACATTAATTTCTTTTGTATATTAAAAAATTTATCTTGTGAAATATTGTTATCTTGAATATATTGCATAATACTTTTATTAAAGTCAGCTATTGTTAGTTTACCCTGTGCCATATCATAATATAATGAATACATATAATTTTCTAATTTATCTACATCCTTTTCCCTTGCCTGATTTTTTATTTCATTAAAATCAATAATTCTATCATCCATATTAAATCACCTCAAATTAAAAACTAAATAATATTATATATGCAATTGAATAGTAAATATTGTTATCTCTTGACTGCTACTTCTAAGGACTATTGTCCCATTATGCAATTCTATTACCTTCTTAGAAATAGATAATCCAACACCTGTTCCACCATCTGATTTTCTGCTCTCATCACCTCTTACAAAAGCATCAAATATAAATGGTTTAACTTTTTCTGGTATACCAATACCATTATCCGCTATTTCAATTAAAATCTCAGACTTGTTATCTAATACTGTAACTCTAAGTTTTGTACCACTTGGATTATACTTTAATGCATTTTGAATTATATTAGCAATAGCTCTTTTAAATAATCTAGTATCCATTTCAAAAATTATTGGTTCTTCTTGAATTTCAATATTTAATTCAAAATCTCTTTCTTCAAACTCATCAATGTACTTTAATATTATTTCCCTCATAAATTCGCACAAATCGACTTTTTCTTTTTTTATATTGCTACTGTTATCTAACTTTGCATAATCAAAAAGCTCATTAACTAATTCTTCTACCATCTCTGACTTCTTTGCTATTGTATTATAATATCTCATTTTTTTCTCTTCATCAGTAATCATTCCCTCATATAAAGCACTAGAAAATGCCTTAATTGTAGTTATTGGTGTCTTAATGTCATGAGATAAATCTAGTATCATTTTATTTTTACTCTCTTCTAATTTTTTATTCTCTTCAACACTTCTCTCAAGCTTATATGTCAGATAATTAATAGTTTGCCCTATAACAATAAATTCATTTGCCCCTTCTAAATCTATCTTTGTAGAATAATTCCCCTCTACTATGTCTCCGAGTGCCTCATCAATCTTCTTAAGTGGTATTTTTATATTTCTTGTAGTCAAAATACTATATAAAATTATTATAATTATAAATAATAAAATAGTTATTAATAAAACCTTTATATATAAATTTATATAATCCTTTCCAACACTATATGGAACATTAAATATATTGACCTGATAATCAATCTTATCCTTTGGAAGCATATATAAAACAGTGACTTTCCCGTATTGTGAATGACTAAGTGTACTAACAATAACTGTATATGTAGCCTCATTATTAACAGCAATCATACTTAACAACTCATCTTCTGTATATTTTTGCTTTACCTCTACAAACGGATTTCCAAACTGCTTTACTACAACTCTTTCAGAATCTAAAACCTGCACAAATCCATTAATATCTGTAATAAATTTAAAGTCAGGCTCATCTATACTACCACTCTTATCTAAAATATAACTGACAACATTTCCATTTTCTGTCTTATTAATAAACTTCTCAACTAAAATTCCTGATACTAAATAAGCACTTATAAAAATCGTAGCCATAATGAGTAAGAATACTACATAATTCCTTGTAAGTGAAAATACTAATTTTTTATTTTTCTTATTACTTCTTTTCAAATTTATAACCTAAGCCTCTAACTGTTTTTAAATATTCAGGGTTCTTTGAGTCTACTTCAATTTTATCTCTAAGTCTACTCATATGCACCATAATAGTATTGTCAGCACCTAAAAAATCCTCTTTCCATACATGTTTAAAAATTTGCGTTTTAGTTAATATTCTTCCCGCATTTTGCATTAAGTATTCTAAAATTCCATATTCCATAGAAGTCAGCTCTATTTCCTCTCCTCTTACAATAACCTTTATATTATATGTATCAAGTTCAACATCACCAATTTTTATTGTTTCAACTTTTTTCATACTATCATTACTAAGTTTATATACTCTCCTTATCTGCGCATTAACTCTTGCAACAATCTCTAATGGATTAAAGGGTTTAGTAATATAATCATCTGCACCTAAATCAAGAGACAATATCTTATCACTATCCTGATTTTTTGCTGAAAGTACTATAATGGGAATATTTTTATTTTCTCTAACTTTTTTAACTAAATTATTTCCATCTAGCTTTGGCATCATTAAATCAGCTATTATTAATGCAATATCATTATCATTTTCAACTATATCTAAAGCTTCCTTTCCATCATAAGCCTTTATAACCTCATAGCCTTCCTTTTCAAGATATATTTGTAAAACTTCTAATATTTCTTTTTCATCATCGCAAATCAATATCTTCTTCATTATTTAATATCCTCTAAATTATATGGTGTATTTTGATAAATACAATAATTTAACCAATTTGCAAAAACAATATGGGCACTTCCACGCCACTTCATAATTGGAACTTTATTCACATCATCATCTGGAAAATAATTCTTAGGAATATTAATATCTATTCCTTTCTCCTTATCTCTAAAATATTCTTCTTTTAGAGTGTTTCTATCATATTCTAAATGTCCTGTAATAAATATTTGTCTATTATCCTTTGTTTGTATCAATAAAGGTCCTGCCTCTTTAGAACTAGATAATATTTGAAGCTTATTAGTTTTTAAAATATCTTCTGTCTTTACTTCTGTATGCCTTGAATGTGGAGCATAAAATATATCGTCTAGACCTTGAGTTATTTCTGCATTATCAATTAATAATTCATGTTCAAAAACACCGAATTTTTTTTCACTTAACTGATATTTAGGAATTCCATAATGATAATATAATCCTGCTTGTGCTCCCCAACAGATATGTAATGTTGAGAATACATTTGTTTTAGTCCACTCCATTATTTCAACAAGCTCATTCCAATAAGCAACATCTTCATATTCCATATGTTCAACAGGTGCACCTGTAATAATAAATCCATCAAACTTTTGGTTCTTTATTTCATCAAAATGAGTATAAAATCTATCTAAATGAGCCTTAGGTGTATTATGTGATATATAACTCTTAGTCGTAATAAGTGTTACCTCTACTTGAAGAGGTGAGTTTGATAAATACCTTAATATTTGATTTTCATACTCTATCTTCTTAGGCATTAAATTAAGCATACCTATTTTTAATGGTCTTATATCTTGAGAGTCTGCTCTTTCATTATGCATTACAAAAATATTTTCTTCTTTAAATAATTTATATGCTGGTAAATCTTTTGGAATTTTTATTGGCATTTTGTCACCCCACTAATATATATTTTTTATGTTTATTTATTGCCAAACATTTGCCTTAATTATACCATAAATTTTATTGTATATTACATAATAATGTTATAAAATTATATTTAGAATAATTTTAAGGAGATGATATTATGTCAACTTTAGTTTGTGGTGGTGCAGGCTATATTGGTAGTCATATGGTACGACATTTAATTGACAACAATATTGATGTTGTCGTTATTGATAGTCTTGTTAATGGTCATAAAGAATCCTTACCACAAAACATTAAATTTTATAATGGAGATATAAGAGACAAAAATATATTAGATAAAGTTTTTACAGAAAATAATATCGATTCTATAATAGATTTTGCTGCCTTTATCGAAGTTGGACAAAGTATGAAAGACCCACTTTCATTTTTTGATAACAATGTTTATGGAACAATTACTCTTCTTCAAGCAATGGTTAAATACAATGTAAAATATATTGTATTTTCTTCTACTGCTGCAACTTATGGAATACCAAAAACTATTCCTATAACTGAAGACAGTGATACTTGTCCTATTAATCCTTATGGTGAAACAAAGCTTATGATGGAAAAAATGTTAAAATGGTGTGATACTGTATATGGAATAAAATACACAGCATTAAGATATTTCAATGCTTCTGGTGCTCATCCTGACGGAACTATAGGTGAGGCTCATAATCCTGAAACACATTTAATTCCTCTTATTTTAAGTGTAGCTCAAGGAAAGCGTGATAAGATTTATCTTTTTGGTGATGACTACAATACCCCTGATGGAACTTGTGTTAGAGATTATGTACATGTATGTGATTTAGCTTCTGCACATCTTTTAGCTCTTAACAGATTAAAAAATGGTGGTAAAAGTACTGCTTATAACCTAGGAAATGGAACTGGTTTTTCTAACAAACAAGTATTAGAAATAGCAAGAAAGGTTACAAATCATCCAATACCTTGTGAAATAGCAGATAGAAGACCAGGAGACCCTGATACCTTAATTGCTTCATCAGAAAGAGCTATGAATGAATTAAATTGGAAGCCTCAATATAATGATTTAGAAACAATAATTTCAACAGCTTGGAACTGGCATCAAAACCATTTAAATGGTTATAATTAAGTTTATATACACAAAAAAGCTAGTAAGATAATCCTACTAGCTTTTCTACTTTTTCTACCTTAATTCAAATTGTAAAAATATCCCATTTTATATTTTAAAGCAAATCATTATCAATAATAAACTTAATGTAAAACTTTAAAAATCTTCCCTACCCGATATCAAAGTACTCAAGCCTCAAACCTCAAAATGAGTATCTGTGCTCCTTTCTTTCATGTTAATGTTCTAGATATCGAAAACTTCAACTACTAATGTTTTGCCTCAATCACTTCATTCTATAATCTTTAACTCACTTATTTACTCTCTCAAAATATGAGGATGTAAACCTACATTAACTAAACAAAACTGATATATTGGTCCTACTCACACTTTCATTGAAAAAATGGGACTATCTTTATCTAATTGAAACACAGACATCCCTCCTTCTTTTCTTTACAATCTAGTGAACTTTCCTAAAAGATATGTTTCACTATACTTGTATTATAAACGTTTACATATATTTAGTCAATAATATTTACAAACTTGTAACCTTTCTTACAAATCAATTACAATAATCAGGGAGTATCCTATTAGCAATTAAAAAACTGCTGATAAGGCACTCCCTTATATTACTTATTTTTTTCTTTAATTAATTTATATATGTCATCATTAAGCTTTAATGCCTGCTTTATCAATTCTTTATTTATAACATCAATATCATTATATTTATATCCGTAGTAAAGCTTAGCTAAATCATAAATGCCTATATTATATGCCTCATCTAGTCTCTTTGCATATTTTATAAAGGTTTCCTCTTTATATCTTCCTAATAAAGATGTATCAGCTAAAGAAATTGCATATGATATTAATCCCTCAAAGGCTTCCTTATCATTCTTTCTTAATATCATAAATAATTTTCTCTTTCTCTTAGTTAATCTTAATACTATTCGTATAGCAAACCATAATACTGCTACTATTAATACTACTGATACTATATTAACGAAAAACTTATAAGTAAAAAATCTTGAAAAATCAAATAACCTTTTTCCATTTGTTTCATCTGCCATTATACTTGTTGTTGGATCAAATATTTTCCATCCATAACCTGGAATTCTAACTTCCACAAAAGCATGAGACTTCTTTGCATTAACAACATAACTATCCCCTTTTTTATCATCCTCTCCAACATAATAACCTTCTGTATACCTTGCCTCAAGCCCCGCAATTCTACACATCAAAGTCATTGCTGTAGCAAACTGAACACAGTATCCAACCTTACCTTCTAAAATAAAATAATTAATATAATCTGAATTGTTACTGTTTCCTCCTATTGATAATGAATATCTATAATCTCCTTTTTTTAAATATTCCTCTATTGCCTTTGCTTTATCATAATAGTTTTTCTTATCTTTTGTTATTTCATTTGTAATCTTATATACATCCTCTTCAATATCTTCTGGTATCTGAAGATATCTATTTTTTGCATTAAAATCATATTCTATATAACTATTACTAGAAAAACTTGTTTCCTTTTCTAATAGATTAATAATATCTTCACTAGAATTTTTAAGTATCCATGTCTCAAATGAATCCTCTTTAGATTCATCATCATAATATGTCATATTATACATACCAGATAAGGGATGTTTATTACTTGCATATATTGTATCCTTATCTACAAAAAGTCTTTTACTTGAATTATCTGTAACACCTATAGTATTTATTGGATGAGGAAGCTTATCCATAGTATTTATCTGTCTATCAAAATTAATAGTCATATCCTTAACATCACTATCAAGAATACCTTCATTTTGAATTTTATTACGCCAACTTTTAATAATTTCATTGTCACTACTAGAATTTACAATCTTATTTTTCAAAATTGCTTTTTCCATTCTAGAGAACTCAACTTGAGTTTGATATATTCCTATATCGTTTTCTGACCAAGTTTCATTCTCATATTTATCTAAAACATTATAGACTAAAAAACGTGGATTAGCACTAATTGAAAATAATTCAATATCCTCATTTTCCTTAATAGACCTATTTATTGTTCTATTACTTGCAGTAGTTATATCAAACTTTGACATACTATCCTTTAATACTGTTCCATCAATATAGCTCTTAGTTTTATCTAAAAATTCCATTCTTGGTAATGAGCCTGGCTTTGGAATAAGCATTGAAACTACAAATACTATGAGTAGTATTACTCCTCCAACCTTATATATAGCTTTATTTTCGGATTCTATATTTACGTTTTCCATATTTTTTGCCCGGCTATAAAACATAAACTGTGCTATATATCCACCAATAAATAGATATAACATAATACTATTTGCTGAAAATGAACCCTTAATATAAAATATAATAACTATCATATATAGTAATAATAATATACTAGGTCTTACTATATTTATAGTAAAGTAATAAAACATTGTAGATAAAAATACTGTTAATATTATTGCTGCTGATACCAAATAATAAAAATTACTTGATATTAAATTACCACCACTTAGAAGCCATACTGGAAAACTTACACTTTCCCCTGTCACATTAATAAGTAACAAATATACACTTAAAACAGTCCCAGATAGTATAAGTATATATACAATCGGTCCTTTTACATAAACAAGGTCATATAATTTATATAATATTATAGTACCTAATAAAATAAAAGCTGAAAAGACTAGATTAAATGAACCATTTATTGCACAAAATACAAGTTGTATTCCAACTGCAGCAAAAATCAATGAAATAATATTAGATTTTTTTATACCCATCCTCTATATCCTTTCTAAAACATATGTATCACTTATATATGCTTCTCTTTCAAATATTTTCTTACAGTCATTACTTATAACAAGAACCTCTATTCCCTTTTCTTCGAGTCTATTTACAAATCTTCTAAGACATTCATCTTTCTTGATAGTAACAACTATAAAATCACTTGCCATAAGTTTATCTACATCTATCTCTGCAAATCTCTCTTCATTATTAGTACTAAACTTATATTTTCCAAGCTCTATTCTCATCTCTTCAACATCTTGCTCATTTTCCATATAAACTTCCTTATAAGCCTCATTTTTTAAAATAACTTCTACCTCATATTCCCTTTTTACTAATGCTAAAACTAAAGACAAATATGTTTCTGTTATTAAATCTATACTATCTAACATTTCTTTATTATCCTCAACACCATAATCAAGTAATATACTCTTTGTAAGCCTTGAACCTGAAATGCTCTTTCTTATCATTAATTTATTTTGTTTAGATGAAAGCTTCCAATTCACTCTGTTTAATGGATCACCTTCTATATAATCTTTGTATTCATAACCAGGCTCACCTTGAAAAGCAGACCTATTTACTTCATCCTCTAAATCAAGTCCTCCACCAATATCTAAAGCCTGATAAACATTTGAAATTTCCTTATAATCTGGAAGAATCGTCGTATCAATCTCTTTATTAATTTGATACCTTTTATCAAAAAAACCAAAAATACTACTTACGCTAATCTGTGGTACTATTATATTTGCTAGCCCTATGTGTTCTGATGTAAGAAAAAAAGTATTTATAAAGCTCTTAGAACTATCAACTGCAACTCTTTTTGAAATAGTCTTATTAGATGAGAATTTATTATTTATATTCATACTATAATCCACAAAAGGTATGGTTATATTTCCTTTATTCTCAATTATTAATGAATATTTATTCTCTTCTCCTCTAGTTATTACTTCTTTTTCGCTTATAATTTGGACTTCACACTTGTTTTTGACCAAACTAAAATATATAAAATCGCCAAGTGGAACTAATAATAGCATATATAGCAAAATATAGTTTTCATTCAAATTGAATAAATATGCAAAAACATATGACATAACTAATAAAAGTAAATATCTAAACCAAACTAATATTTTTCTCATTATAACACCTTACTAACTGTAGTTAAGGATTCATCTACAATATCCTTAAGCACTTCTCTTTCTGTCATTCCTTTAACCTTTGCATTAGAAGATAAAATTATTCTATGAGCCAATACATCCTTTGAAATTTCCACTACATCATCTGGTATAACATAATCCCTATCATTAATGTATGCTAATGCCTTTGATGCCTTAAGTATTGCAAGACTTCCTCTAGGACTTGCTCCTAATTCTATAAAGGTATTGTTTCTAGTCTTAAATACTATTGTAACTATTAAATCTTTAATTTCCTCACTAACCTTAATATTTTCCACTTCCTTCTGCATTCTTATTATATCCTCAGTTGAAGAAACTGGTTCTAATTTATTTAGGATATTTTCTCCTGCAAATCTATTTAATATTTCCTTCTCTCCCTCACGAGTTGGATAACCTATTGATAATCTAAATAAAAATCTATCCATTTGAGCCTCTGGAAGCTTGTTAGTACCTCTGCTTTCAATTGGATTTTGTGTAGCAAGGACCATAAATGGCTCTGGTACCTTTCTTGTAACTCCATCCACTGTTACCTGTCTTTCTTCCATTACTTCTAAAAGACTTGATTGAGTCTTTGAAGAGGCTCTATTTATTTCATCACCTAATAAAAAATTACAGTTTACTCCACCTTCCTTATATTCAAATTTACCTTCATTTGGATTATACATAGTAAATCCTGTGATATCTGATGCCATTACATCCGGTGTAAACTGTATTCTATTAAATGTACCCTTTACTGACTTAGCTAAAGAGCCAACACATTGTGTTTTACCAACTCCTGGTACATCCTCAATCAGTACATGTCCATTTGTCAATAATGCTATTATTAACTTATTAATTACATCTCTTTTACCTACAATTATTTTTTCCATATTATCTATTATTTGATTTACCTTACTCATAATTTCTCCTCAAATCCTTAAATTATTCTTTTATTTAGAATATTACCATATTAAAAAAAAATCTTCAATCTTTATAAAAAATAATCCCAGACCAAAGTTTTGGTCCAGGACTATTTTAACTTGCATGCTTGTCTCCAAAAAGAACAAAGACTGTCTTAAATATTAATTTTATATCTATCCATAAATTTCTCTCATTAACGTATTTAATATCAAGCTTCATCCAATCTTCAAAATCTATATCATTTCTTCCTGATACTTGCCAATAACATGTAAGCCCTGGCTTAACATTTAGCCTCTCGAGCATCCAAGTTTCAAATTTTTCAACTTCTTTAGGAAGAGACGGTCTAGGTCCTACAAGACTCATTTGTCCTAATAAAACATTTATTAATTGAGGTAATTCATCTATACTTGTTTTTCTAATAAATTTACCTATCTTTGTAACTCTTGGATCATCTTTAATTTTAAACATTGGTCCACTCATTTCATTTTTTTCCTGTAGTTTTTCTTTAAGTTCTTCAGCATTTACTACCATAGATCTAAATTTATACATTTTAAAATGATTACCCTTATATCCAACTCTTTCTTGAGCAAAAAATACTGGTCCCTTTGAATCTATTTTAATAATAATAGCTACTATAATTAATAGTGGACTAAGTAATACTAAACCTAATATTGAAAATATAATATCTATTGTTCTTTTAATAAATCTATACCCTATTCTTGAAGAATCCTTCATAATTAATTCATCTTTTACAGAATTCATATTTTTTAATTAACTCCTTTCTTATAATATATCAAGTCATATAAATATATACTACCATTATATTAAGAATTTGTTAATATATTTTTTACACTTAGTTATCCTAAATTTAATATATATTCTTCAATTACCTTTGCGACTCCATCTTCTTCATTACTAACAGTTATTAAATCAGCTACCTTTTTAACATCTTCAGATGCATTTGCCATAGCAACACCAAGTCCTGCATATTCTATCATAGATATATCATTTGCAGCATCACCTATAGCAATCATTTCTTCTCTTTTTATTCCAAGATACTCTCCAAGAGCTTTAAGCCCTTCTCCCTTATCTCCGTTTTTATTAATTATTTCTAAGAAAAATGGTGTGCTCTTTACAATATTATATTTTTCATAAGCCTCTTTAGGAAGCTTGCTAATAGCTTCATCTAAAATTTCTGGTTCATCAAGCATCATAATTTTAGCTAAATATTCATCATTTTCCATATCACTAAAGTCAGTAACTGTTATATCTATATTATTTAACATTGCCTCATATTCAGTATATTTACTAATCTTCGGTGTAATAAGCCCTCTATTAGTAGAAAATGCCTGCATATTTACACCTAGCTTTACACTTAAATCATATA
Source organism: Clostridium sp. (assembly GCA_022767515.1). Taxonomy (GTDB): domain Bacteria; phylum Bacillota; class Clostridia; order Clostridiales; family Clostridiaceae; genus Clostridium. The sequence continues at coordinate 3,484 of JALENK010000030.1, read as the reverse complement.
TATAATTTAAATCTTCCTTATCCAAGACAACCTCATGAATTATCTTTTTGCTCTTATTTTCTTGCACTAGGCAACCATTATAACTCAATATGTATTCATCATCTTCTACTAAATCTAATTTTTCTAAAAATTGATATAACCCATCTATAGGTCTTCCAGAAGATAAGACAACCTTAACACCAAGCTCTTTAGCTTTAGCTATAGCATCTTTTGTTCTTTTTGTTATTTCCTTTTTATCATTTAGAACTGTCCCATCCATATCTAGGGCAATTAACTTATACATAACTTACCTCCTAAATATTAATAAAAATGTACATACTCAATAATTATATCATAGTATGTATTATAAATAAATATATGAGAGCTAAAGAAAATGTTTAATTTATTTCTAATTTTATTATCAATATACCTAGACTCATTAGTCGCAAGTATAGCCCTTGGTGGAAATAAAATAAAGATATCCTTTTTAAACATCCTAGCTATAAGCATAATAGGCAGCATATTTCTAGGAATTTCCCTAACCTTTGGATATTATATAAATTTGCTAATTCCATTACAACTAAGTCAGAATATATCCTTTTTTCTCTTATCTATTTTAGGATTTTATAAATTATTTGAAGGTATCTTTAAAAATACAATTCAAAAAAGGATATCAAAAGATATCCCTTTTACTTTTAAAATATATGATTTCAAATTTATATTAAACATATATACTGATGAAATTAAAGCTGATTTTGACAAATCAAAAACTATAACCCTAAAAGAATCCGTTTGCCTTGCTACCGCCCTATCGTTTGATTCCCTAGTAGTTGGAGTTTCTGCTAATCTCTCTAGTATGAATATTATTATCATCATAGTTTTATCTCTAATAATATCAATTCTTTTTCTAAAGCTTGGCTTTTTTATTGGAAATAAATTATCTATAAAGTGTAATTTAAATTTATCCTGGCTTTCTGGAATAATTCTTATTATTCTTGCCTTTTTATAAAACAAAGCGTGCCCTCTTTTTTGAGAACACGCTATATTTTTAATTAGAATAAATATGGATACTCTTCATTATGAAATCTTTCAAACTTTTTATCAATTATAGTAATTGTAGCAGACTTATCATCTACAACACTTAATATATTATTGTATCTTGTATCAACTTGATTTTGCTTTGGCATTTGTAGTATATCTACTGAATATTCTACTCTAATCTTAGCTCCCTTAAGCATATCTATATCGCCTAATAAGTCTTGAGTTAAAGTACATTCATATTCTTTATCATTTATCTTGTTCATAACTACACTTTTATTATTAGCTTCAACATATAAGTTAACTTCAGTTCCTGGTGTAATTCTTAATCCATCATCTATCTTTAACTTAACAGTCTTGTTATATTCATAAATCTTTGAAACATATCCTACAGCTTCTATCTTGCTTTCCATATTGATACTTGTGTTATGCTCAATTATAGTAGCTTTATCAATTGTACCATCTTCTTTTCTACTTTCTACAAAATAATGCTTAACATTAATACCTTCTGGTGCAGTCGCTAAGATAAAGCTCTTAGTATCTTTTCCATTCTTTACATCTGTAGCTGTAACTATAACCTCAAATGTTTCTCCTGGTGCTTTAGTAGACAAAGTTTCTTTTGCAATTTTTGTACCTGTAATTTTATATCCCTCATCACCAGTTGCAACATTTTCTTCTCTTAGTATTTCTTTACCATCTAAAGTAATAACTACTTCTTTTAAAGCATCCTTATCTTCATCAGTAATTAATGAATCGAATATAAAGTCTTCTTCTCTACTAACTTCAACCTTAGCTTTATTTGAAATTTGATTTTTAGTTCCACTTGTAAAGTTTGTAACTACTGGTGGATGATTTGGTTTAACTTTAATTTTAAATGACTTACTTGTCTTTGCACCCAAATAATCTTCTGCTGTAACAATAACTTTTATTTCTCCACCGTTTGGTTGATTTGCTACTTGTTGAATATACGCTTTATCAATTATACCACCTACATAAGAACCAGCACCAAAAACATTTGTCGTATCTTTAAATTGTGATTTGTTTGCATCCTTAGTCTTAGCAGTTCTTACAGGAGTAACACTTACATTTGCACCATTTACTACTGCAGTCATAGAAACCTTAATATCATCTTGATTTAGGTCTTTAACCTTACTTACAAAATAGAAGTCATTATTTCCATCTGCTTCAAAATTTTTATCGCCATCTTTAACAAATTGATTATCACCAATTTCATCTAAATCATTAAAATCTGTATCTGCTTTATAGTTTATAACATTTGGTGCGAAGTTTGCACCTCTATCAGCCTTAATTATTGTATTAACAAATAATTTCATTTCTGATTCTGGATATCCATTACTATGTCCTGTACCAGAATAAGTAATATTTCCCTTTGAATAAGTGTAGTAGAAGTTTCTAGAATCACCTGAATTTATATTACTTCCACTTAAATTATACCAAGGCACTACATCTTCATCTTCAAGATTTAATTGGAACCATTGTGTATGAGTGTCAGCAACTGAAATTTCATTTGATAATTTAAATGGATATGATGTTATTTGTGCACCATTAACATTCCTAACCTTGTCTGTTAAAGTTGACTTATAGTCATTCATATAGAATGTTGTACCTAATGAATAAGTTTTATTATTCTTATCTACACTACTTGGCAATTTATCATGTGGAATTATAGAACCATCTAAATCTTTTTCTTCTAAGTCAGAAGCATTAGAATTTTTACCTGAATTTCTATATGGGTCAACATATCTTGCTTGTCCTGCAATATCTCTAAACATTTGACCAAATCTCTTTGGACCAGTACCACCTACTGGATTATCTTCCTTAAAACCATTCCAATTATCATTAATTGCACCAAAAGTGCTTAATGTAAGAGTATCATGAGTAAACATACAACTCTTTCCATCTTTAATGAACTTTTGAATGGCATTACAAGCATTAGTATTTAATTGATTATTTATATAGTTATCGCCAAAACCTACAATAATCATATCATACTTTTCAGTATCTAAGTAATTATGATCTGTATCTGTTTTTCCATTAAAAACTGTAGCACTCATTGAATGAATATCTAAATCATAACCTGAGTTCGCAACTTCTTCGTATGCTAAAACTTTATTAAATGTTTTTTGTGAAGCTGGATCATTATAACTACCTGATGGACATAAATATAATGCATTCGTATCATCTCCACCTGTTGGATGAATTTGTAATACTTTTATTCCTTTTCTATGCCCTTCTAATGCTTTGAATACTGTATTAAAAGTAACATAACTTGATATTTTACCACTTTCTTTATTAACTAGTTCAATTTTCCAATCTAGGTATCCAACAAAAGTTACATCCATAGTGGCTTTTATTGTATATCTATTATTATCCATCTTGTACTTTGAATTTGATAGGTCAAATGTATCTTCCATTTCATTTTCAGTATAAATTCCATCAGCATTTA
>JALENK010000015.1 GCA_022767515.1 Clostridium sp. | reverse complement strand
ATGTTGTATTAGTGGTATAAAGGCATTCTTCCTTGTACTGCTTAACCCATTGGCTAACAGTACTCTTGGCAATATTATAATCAGCAGCAATCTCAACTGTTGATTTATTACCAGCCATATAGGCTTTAACTACTTTTTTTTTGAAGTCTTTGCTGTAACGTATTGACATATTTATATCCTCCTTGATTTGAATAATATTATACTATATTATTCGAACAAGGTGTTACAAATTTAGTATACTACTACAGGCATTCCCGATGTTGCCAATCTGATTGCAATCAGTGATGAATTTGGGCTTAGCTTGGACGAGCTGATTAAGGGAGATGTTGCTGTAAAAAAGAAAATAATTGCTGATAGCTCCGCTAAGAAATGGCACATATTGGTTATCGTGTACTTATTGGCCATCGTGGCATATATCGCCTATTTTGCTGTCTGCCATAGGATTTTGATGATTGGATTTTTAATTGCAACGCTGTTTATGCTGTTCTTTGAACTGAGAATTTTTATTAAAGAGAGGATATATCGACAGGGCAAAAACAACAAGACAGAACAAAAATCATAAGTATATTCATCTTTAGGAGAGAATATGATGATAAAAATAAATTTACTCTTTAGAGCTACTGATGCATAAAAAATGTTTACAATAGAATGAAAAATGTGTAAAATTAATATTGTATTGGTTTAGGAAGTAGGTGTATTTATTTGGAAAATAAAAAAGGTATAATTGTGATTATTGCCTTAAGTGTTATACTTATTGGATTATTGGGGTATGGTATTGTGAAAGATAAGAACGATACTGCTAAGAATGTTCAAGATTATGAGAATTGGAAAAATAATACTTCAAGTAGTGTTGTAAAGGAAGAAACTAAAGATAAAAACCAAAACAGTAGCTCATCAGATGATAATAACAATAAGGATGATAAGAAAGAAGAGAAAAAAGAGCCAAGAAAGAATTTTTATCTAAAGTTAAAGGATAAAGAGGATGTTAATGTAGCTATAATTGGTGATAAATTAGCTTTAAGTGAAGGAAGAACATCAGAAGCTGGTATTTGGAGTGGAGGAGTTTCATACATAATTGGTCAAAATTTTGGTAGTAAGGCTGATGTCAATTTGTTAGCTAAATCAGATTTATTGACAAAGGATGCTAGTAATTTTATTTCAAAGCAAGATTTTTCTCAAATTGATTTAACTATAGTATGTTTAGGACATAATGATAATGCACAAGGTGTAGATGCCACAACATTTAAGGATGAATATACTGCGTTTTTAGAAAAAATCAAAGAAAAGAATCCATCTATGGAAATATTAGTGTTAATACCTAGTACATTGGCTAACGATAATATGAATAAGCAAATTATTATTGGGGTGTCTGATATTCTTGGAATAAAAACTATTGATACAAGAAAGTATTTTGAAGTTAATGGTGTAGTTGATGGTGGATTAATGAATGGAGATTTGCCTAATGACATTGGATATCAATGTTATACAGTTGCCATTGGTGATGTGTTGAAAACATTAAGCAATAAGTAAAGAATTTTAGGTAATAAATAATTTTTTACAGATTATTTATTATCTTTTTTTATAGTTAATTAATATAAAATATGATATACTAGAAAGTACGTAAAAAGAAAATAGGAGGATATTATCTTGTCAGATTATATAAATGAAATTAAAAAAAGAAGAACTTTTGCAATAATTTCCCATCCGGATGCTGGAAAAACAACATTAACAGAAAAGTTTTTGTTATATGGAGGAGCGATAAGATTAGCTGGTTCGGTTAAAGCAAGAAAGGCTTCAAAGCATGCAGTTTCAGACTGGATGGAGATAGAAAAACAGAGAGGTATTTCTGTAACTTCATCTGTAATGCAATTTAATTACAATGACCATTGTATCAATATATTAGATACACCGGGACATCAAGATTTCTCAGAGGATACATATAGAACATTAATGGCAGCTGATTCAGCAGTAATGGTTGTAGATGCGGCAAAGGGAGTAGAGGAGCAAACAAGAAAATTATTCCAAGTTTGTGCATTGAGAGAAATTCCTATATTTACATTTATAAATAAGATGGATAGAGAGTCACAGGACCCATTTAAGCTTTTAGATGATGTAGAAAGTGAATTAGGTATAAAAACATATCCTATGAACTGGCCGATTGGTTCAGGAAAAGATTTTAAAGGTGTATATGAAAGAGATAACAAGAGAATTATAGCATTTGATGGTGGTGACCATGGACAGAGGGAAGCAACTACAATAGAAGGTAATGTAGAAGATGAAAAGTTTAAGGAAATATTAGGAGAAGCCCTTCACTCTAAGTTAATGGAAGATATTGAATTATTAGATATTGCTGGAGATGACTTTGATTTAGAAAAGGTAAGAAGGGGAGAATTAACACCTGTATTTTTTGGTTCGGCTTTAACTAATTTTGGAGTAGAACCTTTTCTAGAACACTTTTTAGATATGACTACAGCACCTCTTTCTAGAAATTCAAGTAAAGGTAAAATAGATCCTTTTGATGAAAATTTTTCAGCTTTTATATTTAAAATACAAGCAAACATGAATAAGGCACATAGAGATAGAATAGCATTTATGAGAATATGTTCTGGAAAATTTGAAAAAGGTATGGAAGTAATGCATATGCAAGGTGGCAAGAAGGTTAAGCTTGCACAACCACAACAATTTATGGCACAGGATAGAGAAATTGTAGAAGAGGCTTATGCTGGAGATATTATTGGTGTATTTGATCCGGGAATATTTTCAATTGGGGATACTTTATGTTCTACTTCTGATAAGTTTAAGTTTGAAGGTATACCATCTTTTGCACCTGAACATTTTGCTAGAGTTAGACCAGTTGATACAATGAAGAGAAAACAATTCATAAAGGGTGTAACACAAATAGCTCAAGAAGGAGCTATACAGGTGTTTAAAGAGCTTCATATAGGAATGGAGGAAATAATAGTTGGAGTTGTTGGAGTTCTTCAATTTGAAGTCTTAGAATACAGATTGAATAATGAGTATGGGGTTGATATAAAAATCGAAAGATTACCTTATAAAAATATTAGATGGATTGAAAATGAAGATATAGAAGTTGATTCTTTAAATCTTACTTCAGACACTAAAAAGGTAAAAGATTTAAGAGATAGAAACCTTTTGATATTCCAAAACGATTGGGGAATAAGCTGGGCATTAGATCATAATAAAGGTTTAGTATTATCTGGAGTTGGAAAAAATGAATAAATTTATTATGTTTAAAGATATTGAAACATTAGTTAAAATCAATTAAAATATTCTTTGGTAAGTATATGAGTATGGAGGAAAAGATTAATGAAAGAAGAAATTAGAATTGAAGATATATTAGATGGAGTCAAAAAGAGATGGCAACTTATAGTAAGTATCACATTAGCTGTGACAATTATAGCAACAGTTGCAAATTTCTTTTTGATAAAACCAAAGTATCAAGCAACAACAGATATCTTTATAGGTAAAAATGTTAAAGATAAAAAAGATGAAGCTGCTAGTTATAATAATTCAGAAATACAAATGTATCAAAAGATGTTAAAAACATATGCCTCTTTAATAAATACAACAGATTTAATATCAAATGCATTTGAATCTGCTGGAATTACAGATATAAGTGCCAATCAAGCTAAATCATCACTAGTTGTTGAACCGCAAACAGATACACAAATTATTGTTATTAAATATACTAATACAAATAAGCAATTAGCTAAAGATGTAGTTGAAGCAATTACAAAAGAATTTATAAAGGTATCACCTAATTATTATGATACATCTGTAAATGTCATTGAATCAGTAAAGCTTCCAACTGATCCAGTTAGTCCTAATAAAAAAATTAATATTTTAATAGCCTTTATTTTTGGATTTATTCTTGGAGTATGTGTTGCGGTAGCATTATATATGCTAGATACTACATTTAAAGATAAGGAAGATTTAGAAGAAAGTATAGGATTACCTGTTATTGGTGTTATACCTAATAGTGAAAAAATTAAGTAAAGGAGAAAATGAGTAGATATGTTTATAATGGATAAGAAACCAAAGTCAATTACTGCAGAGGCATACAGAGTTTTAAGAACTAATATTCAATATTCTTCATTTGATAGTGAATTACACACTTTGGCAGTGACAAGTGCAGAACCTGGAGAAGGAAAATCTACTGTTGCAGGTAATATAGCTATTGCGTTTAGTCAATCTGAAAAGAAAACAATAATAGTAGATTGTGATTTGCGTAAGCCATCATTACATAAAAAGTTTAAAATATCAAATACTACAGGGGTAACTGAGGTATTAATTGGAAAAGAAAAATTAGAGGATACAGTATATAAGTTTAGTGACAATCTAGATGTTCTTACATCAGGTAAACTACCTCCTAACCCATCAGAAATGTTAGGCTCAAAAACAATGGAAAGATTACTAGAAGTATTAAAAGAAAAATATGATATGGTAATTCTTGATACAGCACCACTTCAAGCTGTTACTGATGCACAGATATTATCAACTAAAATAGATGGTATTATATTAGTTGTAAGAGCTGAAGCTACAAAGAAAGATTCAGTAGTGGCAGCAAAAGGATTATTAGATAAGGTTGGGGCTAATGTTGTTGGAACTGTATTAAACGGTGTAGAAAATAGTAGAAGAAAATATTATTATTATTATGGTCGCGAGGGAGATAAATAATAATGATAGATATACATTCACATATATTACCTGGAATAGATGATGGCTCAAAGAATATTGATATGACATTGGAAATGCTTAGACAAGCTGTTGAAGATGGAACAAAAAAGATAATAGCAACTCCCCATTTTTGTAGAGAATATGCAGAAGAACCATATGAAAATGTGAAAGAGTTAGTAAAAAAGTTGAATATATTGATTAAAAGTGAAAATCTAAATATAGATGTATATCATGGACAAGAGATATATTATAGTCATGAGTTATTAGAAAACTTAAAAAGTGGCGAAATAGGTAGCTTAAATGATACAAAATATCTTTTAATTGAGCTTCCAATGCATAAGTTCGATGAAGATGTATTTGATGTGTTTTATGAATTGAGAGTGTTAGGATATTTTGTAGTTTTAGCACATCCAGAAAGATATTCTCAAATTATTAAGGAGCCTTCGTATATTAATAAATTTATCGAAGAAGAAGTTTTGTTTCAAATGAATGCAGGTAGTATATTGGGTAATTTTGGGAAAGATGTTAAAAAGACAAGTGAAATCTTACTTAACAATAATATATATAATTTTGTTGGTTCTGATGCACATAATATTAAAAGTAGAAATACTAAAATGAAGCAGGCATTTAATATGATTGAAGCAGACTATAGACAGGTAATAGAGGATTCTTCAATTAATTTGATTGAAAATAAAGCTGTTGAGTTTATTGGAGAAAAGATAAAAGAAAAAAAATCATTCTTCTCATTTATGAGAAAAAGATAGATTTATAGTTAGAATTTTAAGAGTATAATTGATTATTATACTCTTTTGTTCGTTCTTAAGTAGACAATGATAAATATTGATAGTATAATTCAGTATAGAAAAATGAGAAAAAAGTGGAGGAAATATTATGAAATATTGGAGAACTGCACTATTAATAATTATAGATATGTTTCTTGTAAATATGGGTTATTTAATAGCAATTAATATGACTAATGTAGGTAGTTTTACAGAAATAGCTGAGATATATTCTCATGATTGCATAGTAGTATCAATTATATATTTGGTTTGTTTCTTATGTTTTAAGTTATATCATTCTTTATGGGACCTTACAGGTACAGATGAGTTTATTTTGGGTGTCGGAGGATGTATACTAGCTGGATTAATAACTATAGCATATACAAGATTTTTTGGAGCAACTATACCGTTAAATGTAAGTGTAATGGGAATTATTATTATTATGGTATCAGTTCTTGGATTAAGAATTTTATATAGAATATATAGAAGAATGTTACTTTATATGCCTTATAAAAATTCATCAGATCAAAAGAGAGTTCTTATTGTTGGTGCAGGTTCAGCAGGAACTATGATAATAAATGAGATGCTTGCAAGGCGTGAAATGAAATATAATCCAGTAATTTTAGTGGATGATTCACAGTACAAAAGGGGTAAAAGAATTTCAGGAGTTAAAGTCGTTGGAAATAGATATGATATACCAGATTTGGTTAAAGAATATGAAATTGATGTTATAATAATTGCAATCCCAACATTAGAGACAGAGGAAAAAACAGAAATAATTAATATATGTAAGAGGACAACATGTAAATTGCAAATTATACCTGGTATATATGAGATAATTAAAGGTGAGGCTACTATTAGCAGAATAAAAGATGTAGATGTTGAGGATTTACTTGGAAGAGACCCAATAACATTAGACAATGAGGGAATAAAAACATATATTTCTAATAAGGTAATATTAGTAACTGGTGGAGGTGGTTCCATTGGTTCAGAATTATGTAGGCAGATAGCATTATACAGTCCTAAAGAGTTAATAATATTTGATATTTATGAAAATAATGCTTATGATATTCAAAATGAGTTAAAGTATAAATATCCTAATTTGAAACTTACAACCTTAATAGGTTCAGTTAGAGATATTGATAGATTAGAAGAGGTATTTTCAGAATATAAAGTAAATGTAGTATTTCATGCTGCAGCACATAAGCATGTTCCACTAATGGAGGATAGTCCTAAAGAAGCAATTAAAAATAATGTATTTGGTACATTAAATGTAGCAAAGATGGCTAGTAAGTATAATGTTAATAGATTTGTACTTATATCAACAGATAAGGCTGTTAATCCAACTAACATAATGGGAGCAACAAAGAGATTATGTGAAATGATAATTCAAGCTATGGATAAACAGAGCAAAACAGAGTTTGTAGCTGTTAGATTTGGAAATGTACTTGGAAGTAATGGTTCTGTAATTCCATTATTTAAAAAACAAATAGCTAATGGTGGACCAGTAACAGTAACACACAAAAAAATAACAAGATATTTTATGCTCATACCAGAAGCTGCTCAGCTGGTACTTCAAGCAGGATGTTTTGCTAAGGGTGGAGAAATATTTGTACTCGATATGGGTAAACCAGTTAAAATTTATGATTTAGCTTATGATTTAATTAAGCTTTCAGGTTTTGAGCCTAATGTAGATATAAAAATAGAGGTTACAGGGCTTAGACCTGGTGAAAAATTATATGAAGAATTATTAATGAGTGAAGAAGGATTAAAGAATACTTCACATAATAAAATATACATAGGAAAGCCTACATTTGAAAGTATGGATGTTTTGCAAAAGAAGCTTGATGAGCTTAGGGCTCTTTTATATGAAGATGATATAAATATTATAAAAGAAAAGATGACTAGTATAGTTCCAACATATCATAGAGAGGATACTTCAGAAGAGGTAGCAATAGAATAATGTTAAGTAAGTTTTCTAAATAAAATTAGTTTAGAAAACTTATTTTTGTATATTAATATTTTGATAAAACAGTATCTATGTGATATAATTTTTTATGTAATAGTATACAAAGAGAGGGGAAAAGAGATGAAAACAATTAAGAGGTTATTTTCTGTAATTCTAATTTTTACATTTATAATACCGTTTTTTACAGGTATAAATGTACAAGCATTAGAAAAAACTCAGAGTGATTTAACAGATGTTTATCAGGAAAATGCAGGTTTACATTTAATTATGGGTAAGGGTAGTTTGGCAAAAGAAAAAATGATGTCAATCTTAAGAAAGAATAATACATCATTAAGTAATTCTTATATAGAAAAATACGTTAAATATGTAATTGATGAGGCAAATGCAGAAGGTGTAAACTATGATGTAGTTTTTGGATTAACAATGTTAGAAACATCTTATTTAAGATTTGGTGGAGATGTTAAGTTTAAACAAAATAATTTTGGGGGATTAGGAGCAACTGGAAACGGCAATCCAGGATTAAGTTTTTCTTCAGTACAAATAGGTGTACGAGCAGTGGTACAACATTTAAAAGCATATGGTTCGACTGAAGCTCTTAATAAAGCTTGTGTAGACCCAAGATTTGTATATGTGCAAAGGGGTTGTGCAAAGTATGTCGAATGGCTTGGAATACATGAAAATCCTTATGGAAAAGGATGGGCAAGTGGTTATAACTATGGAAAGTCAATATTAAGTGTTATAGAACAAACTAAATCAGTAGCTTCATATAAACCTTCTAAAATTTCTAGTTTAACATTATCAGGAAGTAAAATATTAGGAAATGAATTAACAATTAAGGCTAATTTAACATCAAAAGTAACATCTTTATATAAATTTACTGTATATGATGTTGCAGAAAGTAAGATAGTACATACATCTGATTGGCAAAAAAGCAATATTTTTAAGTATACACCTAAAAAAGTAGGAAAGTTTACATTTAAGATTTATGCTAAAAATCAGTCTAGTATTGCTAGCTATGATTCATATAAATCAGTATCAGCTAGTATTGTTCAATTTAAACCAGCAAAAATTAATAATATTACAATTACAGGTGGCAGTGTTGTAGGCAAGAGTATGTCAATAAAGGTTGCTGCAGAACAAAATAATGATAATTTATATCGTTATGTTTTAGTTGATAAGGCTACAAAAGAATCTACAGTTATAAAAAATTGGACTAGCAGTACTCAGATTTCATATGTTGTAAATAAAGCTTCAGATTATTGGATAAGGGTTTATGCTAAAAATAAACTGTCTCCTAATAGTTATGATGATTATAAATATGTTTCTCATAAGGTAACAATGGTGTCGGTTATTTCAGATGTAAAAGTTAATGAATATCAAAAGGTAGGGGAAACAATAACTATAAAAGCAACAGCAACTCCTGCTGATTCAACATTATATAAGTATACAATAAAAGAATTAGCAACAGGAAGGACGGTACTTAATAGTAGTTGGAGTACTAGTAAAGTTTGTAAATATACTTCTACAATAGAATCACAATATATGATTTCTATTTATGTAAAAAATAAGTATAGCATCACAAAAAGTTATGATCATATGATAATGAAAAAAGTAGATGTTTATAATAGGCCAAAGATTATAGATTATGTTTTTTTAGGTACAGATAAAGCAAATGAAAAATCTTCAGTTAGCTTAAGAACTTCTGAGACTAAAAATGTGCTTTATAAATTTGTTATGCGTGATAATGCAACAAATAAAAATGTTATTGTAAAGGATTGGTCTACAAGTAAAGTTATGTCATATACACCGTTTAAACCTGGAACATATACTATATATATGTATGTTAAAAGTAAAGCAAGTAATCTAGAATATGACGATAAGAGGACTGTAACTAAAGTGATTACACCTGTAAGGTCAAAAATTAATTCTATTAATGTGACTGGAGAAAAAAAGGTTGGAAAGGCAATAACAATAAGTGTTAATGCATCACCAAGTAAGGACACATATTATAAGATTTTTGCAACTAATAAGAATACAAAAGAAACTAAAGTATTAGTAAATTGGAAGAATGTGAATAAAGTGCAATTTGTTCCCGATAAAGCTGGAGCTTATGAAATTTCAGTTAAGGTTAAGAATAGATATTCTGATACAACTTGTGATGATATAAAGAAACAAAAAATAGTTATAAGTGCTAATAAGTTGATTGTTATTGATCCAGGTCATGGTGGAACTGATCCAGGTGCAATTAGTGGCGGATATATTGAAAAGAATATGAATTTGAAATTATCTTTGGCTATTAGAAAATCACTAATTGATTATGGCTATGATGTTCAAATGACAAGAATTACAGATGTATATGTAGGGTTAAATGATAGAGCTATGATAGCAAATAATAAAAATGCTGATTTGTGCATTAGTGTACATCACAATTCATTTACATCATCAGCAGCACATGGAACAGAGGTATATTATACAACTGAATATATGGACTCGAATATTAGAAATAAGATAATAGCACAAGGTAAAAAAGATCCGAATACAACCCATACAAGTAAAGTATCTGAGAGTAAAAAATTATCTGATAAATTTGCACCTTTACTTTCAAGTGCAACTGGACTTTATAATAGAGGATCTAAGGCAATGAATTTATGTGTAGGAAGAAATACATATATGCCATTTATTTTGTTAGAAGCAGGATTTATTACAAATAGAACAGATGCTTCAACTGTATCAAAAGAAAGTGTACAAGGAAAGATAGCAGACAATTTGGTAAAGGCAATTGTACAATGTGGATATTAGAATAAATAATGAGGGATAGGTTTAAAAACTTATCCTTTATTTTTATTTTTTTATAAATTTACATAGAAATGATTATATATATATGCTAAAATAATTATGAAACTGTTTTTGTAAGGATAAATATATTATGAATATAATTAATAAATTTTTTAAAAGATTTTTTGATATAATAGTATCGCTTATAGGGATAATAATCTTAGGTATATTTCTAATTATTATTTCTATAATAATTAAATGTACATCAGAAGGACCTGTATTTTTTAAGCAAATAAGAGTGGGTCAAAGTGGAAAAGAATTTAAGATTTTTAAGTTTAGGACTATGGTAGTTAATGCTGAGAGTTTAGGGACTCAAATTACTATAGGTAAAGATAAGAGAATAACAAAAATAGGACACTTTTTAAGAAAGTATAAAATTGATGAGTTGCCACAGTTATTCAATGTTTTTATTGGTGAAATGAGTTTTGTAGGACCTAGACCGGAAGTGCCTAAATATGTAGCGATGTACAATGAAACTCAAAGAGAGGTATTATCTGTTAGACCAGGAATAACAGACTTAGCTTCTATAAGATATAGAAATGAAAATGAAATTTTAGGAAGAGCTAAGAATGCAGATGAAGCAGAAGATATGTATATTAATGAGATAATGCCAGATAAGTTAAAGCTTAATTTAGAATACATAGAAAAAAGCAATGTTTTTTATGATATATATATAATATTTAAAACAATAATTATATGTTTATAATTTTAAAGTAAGAAGGGAAACGAAAAAATATGAAGGTTAAAAAAGCAATAATACCAGCAGCAGGTTTAGGAACAAGATTTTTACCTGCGACAAAAGCACAACCAAAGGAAATGTTACCAATAGTTGATAAGCCAACAATACAATATATTATAGAGGAAGCAGTTGCTTCTGGAATTGAGGAAATATTAATTATTACAGGTAGAAATAAAAAGTGTATAGAAGATCATTTTGATAAGTCTGTAGAATTAGAATTAGAATTAGAGAAGTCAGGTAAAGAAGAACTTTTAGAATTAGTTAGAGATATATCAGATATGGTTGATATACATTATATAAGACAAAAGGAACCTAAAGGATTAGGGAATGCAATTTATTGTGCTAAGACTTTTGTTGGAAATGAACCATTTGCAGTTATGCTTGGAGATGATTTAGTTGATAGTGAAGTACCTTGCTTAAAGCAATTAATTGATTGTTATTCAGAATATCAAACTAATATATTAGGTGTTCAAAAGGTAAAAAAAGAAGATGTAAGCAAGTATGGAATAGTAGATGGAATTTTTATTGAAGACAGAGTATATAAGGTTAAAGATTTAGTTGAAAAGCCAGTTGTTGAAGAGGCACCTAGTGATATTGCTATTTTAGGAAGATACATAATTACTCCTCAGATATTTGATATTTTAAAGAATACTACTCCAGGAAAAGGTGGAGAAATTCAGTTAACTGACGCATTAAAGAAACTAAGAGAAGAAGAAGCAATATATGCTTATAATTTTGAAGGTCAGAGATATGATGTTGGAGATAAATTAGGCTTTCTTCAAGCTAATATAGAGTTTGCATTGAAAAAACCGGAGTTAAGAGATAATTTTATAAAATATTTAGAAGCTTCTCCATGGAAAAAATAAAAGTTGTGATAAAGTAAGAGCTGTGAAAAATCATTTTTTCACAGCTTGTTTTTTTGTATAAGGGATAATGAGTAACCAATGAAAATCCAAAATATTATTGGAACAAAACTAACCATATATACTAGGTTGCTTTCAAATAAATTTACAAGAACTAGTCCAATTATCATAGATAGAATGGCATATAGTTGTTTTTTATTTTCATAATCTTTATATGCTTTTAATAAGGAAAATACGGATAATAATATGATTCCTAAAAAAATTATTAGTGCAAAAGGTCCATTTACAGATAATATTTGTATATATATATTATGTGTTCCACCTAAATCAAATGGTGGTAGATTTAGTTTTGGAATTGCAGTTTTAATTTTTTCAACTAAACCATCATTACCTACACCGAATAAGTAGTTTTTCTTTATAACTTCAAATGTAGATAACCATACTCCGTTTCTGCCTGTAGTATATTTATACATAGTTTCATAATCAAAAAATAATAGCATTAAGTTAGCAATAAAAGGACAAATAAATAATATTAGTTGTAAAACTTTATTTTTAATTAATATCATAACAAGAACAAGAATTAATCCTATAAGCATAAGTAGGGGGCCTCTAGCTTTAGAGAAGTAGAGTGTAGCAGATTGAATTAATAAATTAATGATACTAAAAAAATGTAATATATTATTTTTAGTAGAGAAAATAATATATAAGGCTATTATTATAGAAATTGCACAAGCTATTCCTAAGGTGTTTTTATTAGTAAATACACCATTAGTATCATTTAATACAATATCTCCTATAACAGTTTTAGTTTTACTAAAGTGATAGTATAAAGATATAGCAGATGTAAAGAAAGTAATAATCAAATAAAAAATTGATATTACATTAAGTTCAAAATTCAGTTTTTCTTTACTTTTGTCTTGATTAACATATGCAAATGAAAGCATTATGACAAAGTTAACTAGCCATATCTTTAGATTTTCAGCTGAATAGTATGCAAGTAAATTTAAAATTAAGGTTATAATTAAAAAAGATAGTATAAACCATTCAACCATAGTTGGTCTTCTTTTTATCATTTTATATATGTGGTAAAAAGATATTAATATTCCCCATATAAGTGCAATTTTTGGAAGGTAATTAATGTAGGGGAGATATTGCATACAAGAGACAAAGGTAAAGCATGTAAATAAGTAAAAAATAGAAAAGTAAAAATTATCTAAACATAAATTAATGAATTTTTTCATAGTATAGTCACCTCAGTTAAAATTATACTTTATGATTTAAGTAATAGCAAATAATGTAATAAAAAGTCCAATCTATAAACAAAAATCATATGTTGTTTGTAGATTGAACTTTTCATTAAATCTAAGCATTTGCATTTAGACTATTATTTCTAATAAGTATAAGTGATATAACTGGAATAACTAAAAATGTTAGTATATTAGTATATTGTAAAAAATTTAGCATATCAAATAAATATAATTGATTATTTGCAAGTATCATTGAAGGAATAAATACAATAACTGTATATAGAGAGATAAATACTGCTTTATTTTTTATTTTATTTTTAAATGCAAATAATATACCCAAAGAGCAAATAATATATTTTAAGAACCAAAGGCAGACATTTCTAAATATATAGAAGAATTCTCCAAATTCAAAGAAGTCTCCAATTTCGATTTGTTGGCATAAAATATATTCTGGATAATAGATGTTTTGAGCATTTTCATAACCATAAAATCCTATGACAGATATTAGGGCTGTAGAAATAAGAAAAATCGTAATTATAATTGCTAAGGTAGCATTTAAAATTAGTTTTTTTGAGTCTGTAATGTAATGAATAAATGGAAGCGTAATAAATATGCAAGAGGATGCCCCTATGAGCTTTATGATGCACAATAAACTATTTTTTAATGGTATATTTTTTAGTATCGGAAGAAGATTACTAAAATCTATGTATTTAGCAATAAGTACAAGATAAATGATATCACCAATAAGAACTAGGGTAACAGTTACAATACAAGTAATGATTATAGTGTTGAAGTTTCGAGATATAGCATAGGTACTTGGAATAAGAAAAAATATTAAACAGTACCAAATGGGAGTGTTTATAAAAAAGTTTATATGAATTGAATTGGTTTGGGTAGCAGTAGCTTCAATAGCATTTAGGTATAGGCCAAAGCAAAATAGTAATAATAATATTTTTCCTATTATTTTAGGGGTTATATAAGTTAAAAGTGAGTAAAAATCATAAAGTTCTAGCTTTATGTATTTTTTAAAAAATAGTATAGCTATAAATAATGTTATTAAGTAAGCAATTATAACAAGTAACCACGTGTTATGACCACCGTCTGATATAAATATTGATGAATAGCTTCTTAATGCTATTGTACTAACAGACAATAATAAAAAAATATAATGTCTTGAAGAAATTTTGTTCATTTAATAGCACATCCTTTAGATATATAAAAATTTATTATTAGTATTAACCAAAATAAGAATAATTATCACAATTTTAGGGATAATAATAATGGTGATGCAGATGAATGAAAATTTAAAAATAATAAAGCAAAAGTTAAGCAAGTGTTTTGATGTTAAATATAGAACATTAGAGACAGATTTAGGGAAGTGTACAGTTGTTTTTATAGATGATTTGGTGGGCTCATCTCTTGTGAGTGAGTATGTGGTAGCTCCTTTGATTGAACAAAGTTATGCTGATAAGGACTTAAATTATGTAATAGAGAGTGTTCTAGATATAAATATAAGCGATTTTGCAAAGGATATAGATGATGCTATAGAGCATATATTATCAGGAGATAGCATCTTAATTTTTGAAAATTATGAAAGGTTAATAGTTTGTGAAGTTAAGGGATATGTAAAGAGGGGTGTGTCAGTTCCCGAAACAGAGGCAGTAGTTAAAGGACCTAGAGAGGGATTTACTGAGTCAATAGTAGATAATGTATCTTTGATTAGACGTAAGATTAGAAACACCGCTTTAAAGTTTGAGGCCTATAGTGTTGGTAGTATGAGTAAAACAAAAATAGCAATAACATATATAGAAGGCGTAGCTCCTAAATATTTAGTTAACGAAGTTAAACAGAAGATTTTGAAAGAAGATATAAAATTTATACTAGACACAAATTATATAGAAGATGTTCTTAGAGGCAAAAAATCAACCTTTGATACTGTTGGATATACAGAGAAACCAGATGAAATAGCATCTAAGCTTATGGAGGGTAGAGTAGGAGTTATTGTAGATGGTACGCCTTTTTGCATAACTGTTCCTTATTTTTTCTTAGAAAATTTTCAAGCACCAGATGATTATTACATAAATAAATATTTTGCAAACTTTACAAGGGTTCTAAGATGGATAGCATTTTTTATTGCAACATTTTTACCAGGATTTTATATAGCAGTACTTACTTATCACTATGCTTTACTTCCAACAGTATTTTTATTTAGGTTAGCTATAGCAAGGGCAGGAGTACCTCTTCCAACAATAGTTGAAGCATTACTTATGATATTTTCTTTTCAAATCATAAAGGAAGCAGGTCTAAGACTTCCAGCACCTATAGGAGGAGCTATGAGCATTGTATCGGCATTAATTTTAGGTGATGCTGTAGTTAGTGCAGGAATAGCATCTAGAATAACAATTATTATTATTGCAATTAGTTCACTTAGTTATTTTTTAATTCCCAAGATATATGGAGCATTATCAATAACATCAATATTAATTACTATAATAAGTGCATTATTTGGATTGCCAGGATTTTTTATTGGTGCAATGATTTTACTAATTAGACTTGCTGAGTTAAGGACAGGAGGTTATTCTTATTTGTTTCCAATAGGAAGTGTTGGAACATATAAGTTTAAAGACGTTATTATTCGAGGAGATTTAAGAAGAATATCTAAAAAGATTATAGAAGAAAAGAGAGGGATATAAATTGAAAAAAATTATTTCAATAAGTTTTATTATAATATTTATATCTTCTTTAGTTAGTTGCTTTGATTATGATGAGATAAACAAAATAACTTTTGTTAATGCAATGATAGTTGATATAAATTATAACAATGAAGTTTCTGTTTATATAGATTGTGTTACATCATATAAAAATGCTAAGGAAAGTCAAGAAAAAGCAAAGAGAATTATTTTTGAGGGTAGTGGCAAAACGATAATGCAAGCTATAGAAAAAATAAAATCAGAGTCAAGCAATCATTTGAATTTTAGTCAAATTAAGTCTTATATATTTACAGAAGCCTGTTGTAGACAAGGAATAGATAAATATCTAGATATTATAAAGAGTAATCAAAGTTTTGCATATAAGGCTAATATATTTGCATATTTTGGAGATGTTAAAGATTTATTGCAAACTAAAAATATTGATGAAGAGTATCTTGGTGTATATTTAGAGGATTTAATTAATACCAATAAAGATAATGCAAGAATATTAGAGTCGGATATTAATAAATATGTATCAGATAGTAGTAAAAGTGGGAATATTTCATTTATTACTAAATTAGCTATGGAAGATAAAGAGGAGGAAGCTAAGATAAAAGTAGATGGGGCTGTAGTAATGAAAAATAATAGGCTTATAAATGTTATGAATGAAGAAGATGTATGTATTTATAAAATACTAAATGATAATGTAAATAAGGGTGAATTTGAGGTTGTAAATCCTAATAAGAAAACTAGCCTTATAAGTATGGAGATTTTAAAAAATGATATAAAGAGTAATGTAAATATAATTAATGATAAATTAGTATTAAATAAAAAAATTAATATAAAGAGTGTGATAGCAGAAATTCAAGAGGAATTAGTGGTTGATAATGAAAGCTTATATAAGATAGAAAAAGAAGTAGCAGAAGTATTAACTAAGAGAGCTAGTGATTTTTATAGAAAGTATTATAATCAAGGTATTGATATATTTCATTTAAAGGATTTTTGTGAAAAAAGACATCCCGATTATATATTAAGCGAGGAGGTTCTAAAAAATAGTGTGTTGAATATTACAATAAGCATAGATATAGAAAATGATGGTATGATGAAAAATAAGATTTAGGTCTATTTAAATAAAGATATACTATAAGGTTACTTGTAGTATATCTTATTATTTTGATATAATTAAAGTATAAACGGGGGGAGGATAGGCATGAATATTAAGAAACTGATGACATTGCTTCAAAAAGATGAGGGTACAAAATTAGATTACAAATTATTTTTAGACCTTAATTCTGAAAGTGGGAAGAAGGAATTTGCTAAGGATGTATGTGCTATTGCAAATTCTAAAGGTGGAAGAGGTTATTTAATAGTTGGAGTTAAAGATAAGACTAAGGAAATAGTTGGTTTAGATGATGATAAAATATTTGCAGAAGAGAGAGTACAACAGATTATAAGTTCAAGATGTGAACCGCCAATACCTATTCAGGTGGATATTTTAAAATATAATAATAAAAAAATAGAAGTTATAACAGTATTTGATGGGTATCAAAAGCCATATCAAATTAGAGAAACAGGTGCTTTTCATATTAGAAGGGGTTCAACCACAGATGTAATGAGAAAATATGAAGTATTAAAAGCTTTTGAAGAGAATTTAGATTTATCAATTGAAACTTTTCCAATTATGAAAAGCAATAAAAATTTTCTTAATATGGATTTAATTAATAAATATTTTACTAAAAAAGGAATATTTATAAATAAAGAGAATGAAGAGTTTTTATTAGAGAGTGTAGGAATTACCTTTAGAGAAAAAGAAAGTAATAAAATAAAATGTACTTATGGCGGACTTATTGTTTTTTCTGAAATTAATAGCTTATGTATTTCAAATAATGTCATTAAGATAATAAATAAGCTTAATGAAAATACTGATACAGTTAATGTGATTCAAGGTAGCTTACTTACTATGATTTATTCAGCAGATGAAATAATAAAAAAAGTATTACCAAAGGATTACCCTGTAGATGCTGTATTAGAAGCGATAAAAAATGCTGTATTATACAGAGAGTATACAGAAATGAATAGGGTGATTGAGGTTATTATAACCGACAAAAGTGTAGTTGTTGAAAGTCCAGGAGATAGGATTGAATCCAATAATAAGGCCCAAAATGATAAATATATTAAAAGAAATATGTGGATTTATGAAAAATTAATCACACTTGATGATGCACACCTGTTTGTAAATGATGGTAGAGGATTTAATAGAATGATAAAGTCTTTTAAAGGAAAAGGAAGGGTTAAATTTGTTAATTCAAGAATAGATAATAGTTTTAAGGTAATTTTGCCAGGAGTAGTACATTTTAAATAATTTATTTTAGATATAAATATTGTAATTTTTATATTTAATAATTATTATATATAGTATAGGGTTAATATTTTAATTATAATTTTAGTGTTGAGGGGATAATGGTATGGATAACAAGTCAAATTCGTCCATAAATAAAAATACAGAGAGCGAAAAGTTATTAAAGAAAATAAAAGAAGAAAATAGAAGAAAGTTTATTAAGAAGAATAAAACCAAACTAATAGTAGGTTTATTTTCATTATTAGTATTATTAGTAGTATTTTTGGTCATTAAGATTTTTTATTATGATATGTATAAGGTTAAGTCTATAAATATGAGTGAAACAATAAATTATGAGGATACTGTACTTGTTAAGAAAAGTTATGATAAGGTTGAAGTCGGAAAAATATATGAATTTTTCAAAGATGATAAAAAAATGATTGCTAGGTGTATAGCAGTAGGTGGGGATCATGTTAAGATTTCAAATGACAAGGTGTATATCAACAATATAGAATTAGTTGAACCATATATATCATCTAAGGCAACAGAAAAAATTAATATAGATGTTTTAGTTCCAGAAAATAAATATTTCTTTTTGGGAGACAATAGAAAGGAATCTTGGGATTCAAGATACTGGAGTGAAAAGTTTGTTGATAAGGAAGATATTATAGGAGAAGTAATTAAAATTGTATTTCCACGAGATAGGTCAAAAGAATTAAATTAAGTGGTGTGTCAGCATAGCGAGGTATGCTTTGAAAACTGCCAAGAATAGATATGTTATTATAATGTAACATATCTATTCTTGGCTTTTATTATTAAGGAGGAAATTATGTATTGTGTAATTGATAACTATGATTCATATGTCTATAATTTGATAGCATATATGAAGGAAATAGGAATGAAGATAAAAATAGTAAAATGTGATGATAGTATTTTTGATGTACCAAAAGATGATATAGAGGGAATTATAATATCTCCAGGACCAAAGCATCCAAAAGATTATGATTATATATCTAAGCTTATTGAGTTTAGCGAGGGTAAAATTCCTATATTAGGAGTATGTTTAGGGCATCAGATGATAGCCTATAACTTTGGGGCAAAGGTAGTAAAAGGAGAAAAACCAATGCATGGAAAATTGAGTAATGTTACCCACAAAGGTAAGAG
Organism: Clostridium sp.; assembly: GCA_022767515.1. Lineage (GTDB taxonomy): Bacteria > Bacillota > Clostridia > Clostridiales > Clostridiaceae > Clostridium. The sequence goes on along the minus strand of JALENK010000015.1, from coordinate 29,681 downwards.
GCTTTTTTATGAACTTCCTGAAAAGTTTAAAGTTACAAGGTATCATTCATTAATGGTGGATAAATCTAATTTTCCTAAAGATGAATTAAGTATTGATGCAATAAGTGAAGATGGTTGTATTATGGCAATAAGTCATATAAGTAAACCTATATTTGGGGTACAGTTTCATCCAGAAGCAGTTCTAACAGAGTATGGATATGAATTGATAAGAAACTTTAAGAAAATTTGTGAGGGAGAGAGTTTATGGCAGTAAGTATAAAGAAATTAGATAAGTATATTTCAGCTCAAATAATATTTGATAAGGTAAAGGATTATAAATCTGTATTTTTAGATTCATCAAAAACAGGAGAGCTAGGCAAATATTCTATTATAGGAATTGAGCCATATCTAGAATTAAAAGAAGAGGAGGCTGTATTATACATAAATGGAAAAAAGACTGAGGAGGCATTAGAGAATTATTTAAGTCAATACTTAAAAGATAACAGGGAAGAAAATAATTCAAATTTACCTATAATATCAGGAGGAATAGGATACTTTTCTTATGATTATGGAAGAAAAATTGAAAAAATAACTTCTAGACATAAAAAAGATATAGATATTCCTGATGCTATGGTAACTTTTTATGATAATTTTATTATTGAAGATATAGAAAATCAGAATATATATATTGTTTCAAATGGAAAGCTTAAACCTAGTGAAGAGAGTTTAGAGTATTTAGAAAAGATAATCAATAATGAATATAATTTAGGGAGTAAAGAAAAAGCACAGTCTTTTATTAATAGGAGTATTAATAAGGAGCAATATTTAGAAATGATTGATATGGTTCGTGATTACATTGAAAGAGGACATATTTATGTTATGAATTTAACTCATCAGATTGTAGTAAATAGTAGTAGAGAACCATATGAAGTATTTAAAATACTACAAAAGAATAATAAAGCCCCATTTTCAGCATATATAAAAGGTGAAAATTTTGAGATTATTAGTGCTTCACCTGAAAGATTTATAAGGATTAAAAACCAAATAATTGAGACAAGACCTATCAAGGGAACAAGAAAACGTGGAGATACAAAGGAGGAGGATGAAATATTAAAGTTAGAATTAGAAAATTCAGAAAAAGATAAGAGCGAATTATTAATGATTGTAGACCTTGAAAGAAATGATTTAAATAAAATATGTATTCCAGGGACTGTTAAGGTTAGGGAATTATTTAAGATGGAAACATATGCAACAGTATTTCATTTGGTAGCAGATGTAATTGGAAGGTTAAGAGATGATTTTACTATAGTTGATATACTTAAAGCAGTATTTCCAGGAGGGTCAATTACTGGAGCTCCTAAAGTTAGGGCAATGGAGATTATTGATGAGTTAGAAAATAGTCAAAGAGGAATATACACAGGAATTATTGGATATATCTCATTAAATGGAGATTGTGATTTCAATATTGCAATTAGAACAGCTATTCATAAGGATGGTGAATATCATATAGGGGTAGGTGGTGGGATTACCTATGAGTCAGAAAAGGAATTTGAATATGAAGAAACATGGCAGAAAGCTAAAGCATTGTTAGATGCAATTATGTTATAGGAGGGATAAAATGATTGATATAGATTCAGGATATTATTTTGGAATGGGAGTATTTGAAACTATAGCTATAGAAAAGGGTAAGCCATTATTTTTAGAGTGGCATTTGGAGAGAATGGTGCAAGGGCTAAGTATATTAAATATACATAATGATAAATTTGAAGAGGAAGTTAATGTTTTAAAAATAGAAAAGTATTTAATGGACAATCCAATGCAACATGGAGTACTTAAAATTATGGTTTCTGAAAAAAATATTACATTTACCAAAAGAGATAATAACTATACAAAGGAGGATTATGAAAAAGGTTTTAGGTTAGGTATAACAGATGTTTATAGAAATGAAACTTCAAAATTAACTTATATAAAGTCATTTCATTATGGGGATAATTTAATGGAAAAGTCTAAAATAAAGAAACAGGGGTATGATGAAGTGTTATTTTTTAATTCTAGAGGGGAAGTGGTAGAAACTTCAGCTAGTAATATATTTTTTATAAAGGGCAAAGAGATATACACTCCTAAATTAGAATGTGGATTATTAAATGGGATTGTAAGAAGATATATTATTGAAAATTATAAGGTAAATGAAGTTGTAATAAATAAGGAGAATATGTGTGAATTTGATGAGGCATTTTTAACCAATTCACTAATGGGAATTATGCCAGTTTACTCCATTAATTATAATAATATTAGATTTAAAAATAGAAATATTACGCTTGAAATTATGAATAAATATAATACAGAGCTTATCAATATCTGATAGGCTCTGTTTTTTGTTGCCATTTTAATTATTTACCACTATCTCCATAGTTTGATAATACTCTAGCACTTGGGTCATCAACATTACATCCATCCCAAGATTTATTAGGCATCCAAAAGTCACATATCCATTTTGCATTTCCAGGATAGAATTCTTCAAAGATATCTCTATATAATAATGATTCCTTTGTATATGGAGTGCCATAAGGATATTTTTGTTTAGCAGCTTCCACATCAGCATCTGTATATTTTTCTTCAGCATAAGCCTTTAGGTAATCTACCATTGAGTGACCAACAGCATCACTAAATGCAGCTTTTTCACGATAAAGGATAGATTCAGGTAAATAGTTGCATCCATCAAATGCTTTTCTTAATAGATATTTACCTTTATTGTAAGTGTTCATTTTTTTAGCTGGATTGATGCTCATAACATAGTTAACAAAGTCTATATCTGCAAATGGAACACGTCCTTCTAGCTCATGTGCTGATATACAACGGTCTGCTCTCAATACATCATACATATATAATTCTTTAATTCTCTTTGCTGATTCTTTTTGGAATTCTTCAGCATTTGGAGCAAAATCAGTATATTTATATCCAAATAATTCATCACTTACTTCTCCAGTTAATATAACCTTTAAGTCAGTATTGTCATTAATATATTTACATAAGATATACATTCCTATACTAGCTCTAATTGTAGTTATATCCCAAGTTTCTAAATGATAGATTACTTCTCTAAGTGAAGATAAAACATCTTCTTTTGTCATTATTACTTCAGTGTGGTCTGTATGTAGGTAGTCTGCAACTTGCCTTGCATATTTTAAATCTATTGGGTCAGTTTCCATACCAATTGCAAATGTTTTAATTGGTTTATCTGTTATAGATTGTCCAATTGCACAAACTAATGATGAATCAAGTCCACCACTTAAAAGGTAACCTATTGGAGCATCTGCTTGAAGTCTCTTTTTAACTGCAAGTTCTAATTTTTCACGAATGTTATTACAGATATTATCAATAGAATCATCTATTATTGTTTTTGGATTTGATAAATCATTGTAGCAGATAAATTCTCCATCCTTATAGTAGTGTCCTGGAGGAAATGGCATAATATCTTCACAATAGTCAACTAAGCCTTTAGCTTCACTTGAGAAGGATATTTTATGTTCTGATTTTGTATAACCATAGAACATTGGACGAATTCCCATAGGGTCTCTTGCTGCCATAATTGATTGTTTTTTTGCATCATATAAAACGAAAGCAAATTCTGCATCTAAGAATTTACATAGAGTTTCTATGCCAAATTTTTCGTATAAAGGTATTATTACTTCACAGTCACTTGATGATTTAAAGGTATATTCATCCTTTAACATCTCTTTTAAAGCAGGATAGTTGTATAGTTCTCCATTGCAAACAACCTCGTAATCTTTATATAAAAATGGTTGATTACCATTAGCTGATAAATCCATTATAGATAGACGATTAAATCCCCAACAGATACCATTATTTACTGTAGCACTACAGTTATCAGGTCCTCTATGATATACTTTCTTTAAAGCTAATTTGAATTCTGGAATTGATAGTTCTTCATTTAATACTAAAAAACCACACATTGTTAAAAACCCCCTTGATTATAAATCTAATTTTATGTAATAAAAAAACTCGCTTTATACTAGCGAGTTATCGAGCTTCCTTAAAATATAACTAAAGATAGAAATATAACTTAGTTACATGGTACGGAAAATACTTCAAAGAGTACTCGATACCCGCCAGCAGTTACGTTACTGGAAACGTTCTAGCCTACTAATTTTAATTAAACTTTCGGTAGACAGCTCGAAGGTGTTCTTCGTCAATAACTCCATTACTAGGCTCACACCATATCCTAGCTCGCTGAAACTTCTGTTATAGAGTACTCTCCTTGTCATAGCCTTTTATTTCTTAGTTTTAATGTTGTGAGTAAATTATATTCCTTTCAATAATTAAATACAATAAAAAAAAAAAAAACTTAAAAAAAATAACTTTTAATGTATTATACTATAAATGTATAGTGAAAGGGAGTTGATATTATGAACAAAAAAGCTTTAAGAAGTAAAATAATTAACATAAGAAATAATATGGATATTCAAAATAAGACTATATATGATGATTTAATTATTCAAAAATTAATTAATAGTCATTATTTTAAGGAAAGTAAAAATATTTTTATGTATTTAGGATATTCAAGTGAAATTGATACAAAGAAATATGTAAAGCAATTTGTTGATTTAGGAAAGAATATTTATGTTCCAAGAACTGATATTGAAAATAAAACTATGGAAGCTGTAAAAATTGTAGATTTAACCAATCTAAAAGAAGACAAGTACGGAATTTTAGAGCCTACAAAAGATATTGAAGCTATGAATAAGAATGAATTAGACCTGGTTATAATGCCAGGACTTGCCTTTGATACAAATGGAGGAAGGCTTGGTTATGGTGGGGGATATTATGATAAATATCTTCAAAAAATTACAGGCAATCTTTCAAAGGTAGCACTTGCCTATGACTTTCAAATAGTTCAAGAAGTGCCTAAGGAAGAGCATGATATTAAAGTTGATTATATTATTACAGAGAAAAGAGAAATTGAATGTTAAATAAAAGCTAAAAAAGATTGGCACATTAAATTTGTGCCAATCTTTAATATTTTAGTGTTCTTTATCAGCAATTTCTTTAAGAAGCCTATTCTTAAATGTTTCAAAATCAATGCTTCCTTCATCACCATTTTTTCTGCTTCTAACAGAAACAGTGTTATTTTCAGCTTCTTGTTCACCTACAACTAATATGTAAGGTGTTCTTTCAAGTCTAGCTTCTCTTATTTTATAACCAATCTTTTCAGCTCTAAAGTCTGTTTCAACTCTTACATTATATTTAGTTAATTCATCGCTAACTGATTGTGCATAGTCATTATATTTATCAGAGATTGGAAGAACCTTAACTTGTGTTGGAGACATCCATGTTGGGAAGGCACCGGCATATTTTTCAATTAACATAGCGATAGTTCTTTCGTAGCATCCTATAGAAGATCTATGGATGATGTAAGGTCTCTTCTTTTCCCCATTGCTATCAATATATGTCATATCAAATCTTTCAGCTAAAGCAAAGTCGATTTGAACTGTGATTATTGTATCTTCTTTTCCATGTACATTTTTAAATTGAATGTCTAGCTTTGGACCGTAGAAAGCAGCTTCATCATCAGCCTCTGTATAATCAATTTCTAAGTGATCTAATATATTTCTCATTATATTTTGAGTCTTTTCCCAAGCCTCTGGAGCATCAATATATTTTTCTTTATTGTTTGGATCCCATTTAGAGAATCTATATGTTATATCATTTTCAATTCCAAGAGTAGTCATAACATAGTTTATTAAATCTACAACACCCTTAAATTCTTCTTCTAATTGTTCTGGAGTAACTACTAAGTGACCTTCAGCTAAAGTAAACTGTCTAACTCTGATTAATCCGTGCATTTCTCCAGATGCTTCTTTTCTAAATAAAGTAGAAGTTTCGCCATATCTTATAGGTAAATCCTTATAACTGTGTTGTTCAGCATTATATATAGTGAATTGGAATGGGCAAGTCATAGGTCTTAAAGCTAGAACTTCAGTATCATTTTCTTCATCACCTAGTATGAACATTCCATCTTTGTAGTGATCCCAGTGACCAGATACTTTATATAAATCACTTTTTGCCATATAAGGTGTCTTAGTAAGTACATATCCACGTTTTGCCTCTTCATCTTCAATCCATCTTTGAAGAATTTGCATTAATTTAGCACCCTTAGGCATTAATAATGGAAGTCCTTGCCCGATATTTTCATCTGTTGTAAATATCTTAAGCTCCCTACCAAGTTTGTTGTGGTCTCTTTTCTTAGCTTCTTCAACTGCTTCAAGATAAGCATCAAGGTCAGATTTCTTTAAGAATGCAGTACCATAAATTCTAGTAAGCATCTTATTCTTTTCATCACCTCTCCAATAAGCACCAGCAGTTCTAGTTAATTTTATTGCTTTAATTGCTTTTAGGGACATAACGTGAGGTCCAGCACATAAATCTGTGAAATCACCAAGCTTATAGAAGGATATTATTTCTCCTTCTGGTAAGTCATTTATTAATTCTACTTTATAAGGTTCATCTTTCATTAATTCTAAAGCTTTATCTTTTGGTAATTCAAATCTTTCTATTTCAGGATTTTCTTTGATTATTTTTCTCATTTCTTCTTCAAGAGCTTCTACATCTTCACTAGAGAAAGCTCCTTCTTTATCAAAATCATAGTAAAAGCCATTTTCAATTGATGGTCCTATAGCAAGCTTTGTTTCTGGGAATAGTCTTTTAACTGCAGCTGCTAGTACATGGGATACAGTATGTCTTACAGTATCTTTTCCTTCTTGAGAGTCAAATGTGCATATACTAAGTTCTGCATCAGCAGTTACTACTGTTCTTAAATCTACAACCTTTCCATTTAATATTCCACAATAAGCATTTCTTGCTAAGCCTTCACTTATTGATTTTGCAATGTCTAAGACAGATAAGCTATTTTCAAATTCTTTAACCGCTCCATCCTTTAGTGTGATTTTAATCATTTCTGTTTACTCCTTTCAAAATTCCAATTTTTATAAAATAAAAACGTCTCTATAGATAAACTATAGAGACGAATAAATTCCGTGGTTCCACTCTAATTATTTATGTAAAAACATAAATCACTCAAGATATCGTAACGAGATATAACGGACTGGATTAGAGTCACTCAGAGGTAGTCTTCAGTTAAAATCATATAGGAATATTTTCAGCTAGAGTATTCCCTCTCTGTAAAATGTAGCATTTAACCTACTGTCCTCGTCAAAGTATTTACTTAATTAATGTTTATTATAGTTATTTAAAATTTATATGTCAATGAAAAATTATCTTAATTTATTAAATAGAAGTTCTAATTTGTAATTTTCTAAGGTTTCATCTGTATAAGATTTTCCACCCATTAAAAATAAAATAACTTCTTCTTTTTTATATCCTTCCTTATATAATTTTAGTTCTTTTGTTATTTTTTTTAATGTATTAGTTGATAGGTTTAATAGGTGTAATAAGTCCTTAAAAGGATAAAAAGCTTTAGGAAGTAATTTATAGAGTTTACTTTGTAATTCTATTTTATATTTTAAATCTGTTTCTAAACAATGATGAGGTCCGTCTTTACCTCTATGATGTTCTTCGCATAAATATTTATAATTTATTGCAATATCTAAACCACCTTCGCTCCTATGAACAATATGATGTATATCAGCTTTATTATTACAAATTTCGCAATAAAACAAAGTTTACCCCCTAAAAATTATAAATTTTAAGTACTACTATTATATTATATAGTATATTATAATTTAGTTCAAACATTGAATATTTTATATAAAATTATTGAAAGAATGTGCATTATATTCTATAATAAAATTATAAGTAAACGTTGTAATATTTGCAGAAGGTAGGGTGATATCTATGAGACAAAGCTATAATTCCTTTAAATATTGGGATGAGATGGCAAATAAGAATCAAACAATAAGAGGCCATATGTTTATGAATCAGCTTCCTACTCCTAGATCACTATTTATTCATACTTTAATTTTTACTAAGAAAAGTGGAATTGATAATATTTATGCATATTTTCCAGATGCAAAAGTTTTATTAGGTTATATCCAATATTCATTTTTGCAAGAAGCTTTTTTTAAGTGGATATATGGTGGAGATAAGTTAATTACACAAATCCCATCTATTACAGTAGAAAAATTAATAAAGACTAGCCTAAATGAAGGAAGGATTACTAAAGAAGTTGCCAAAGACATGAAGGAATGTTATGAGAAGGTAGAAAGAATGTGGGATATACCACATAACAGAATATTACCAGAGTTAATAAAATTCGCAAGAAATTTTAATAAGAAGTGGTTTGGTAATAATAAAAGATTTTTGTATTTAAAGGTTTTTGAGGATGCAAAGAGTCTTGGAGATTTTGTTGTTAAATCAATTTTAATGATAGAAAATGAAGAAAATTTTAAAAACAAAATTGGTGTAGAAATTGATGAATGGAAAGAAATTTGTAAAGAAGCAATTAATAATGATGATGTAGGAGTACGCTTTAGAGAAATTCTACAAAAAAGTCTAACAGAGGTATTATAAAACAAAAGAGTTATTACTGACGACAATAGGTAATAGCTCTTTTGTTTTGTAAAATAAATAGTGAGTATTTGTTTATATTAACAAACAAATACTTTGTGATGAAATACCAAGTTCTTGACCAGTAAATCCAAGCTTTTCCTCAGTAGTTGCTTTTATATTAATATTATTTATATCAATATTTAAAGCTTCGGCTATATTTCTTCGCATAGTATCAATATGGGGTAACATCTTTGGTTTTTGAGCAATGATAGTGGCATCTATATTTCCTATAGTATATCCTTTATCTAATATTAATTTGCCTACTTCTTTTAATAAAAGAATACTTGATATACCTTTATACTTGTCATCTGTATCAGGAAAATGCTTTCCTATATCTCCAAGGCATGCTGCTCCTAAGATGGAGTCCATAATTGCATGAAGTAATACATCAGCATCAGAATGTCCAAGAAGTCCTAAGTTATGTGGGATTTTTACTCCTCCGATAATTAAATCACGATTTTCAACTAAGCGATGTACATCATATCCAAGTCCAACTCTCATAAAAAATAGCTCCTTTCGATAAATAATTAATGTATTAATTCATATTTTAACATACATATATAAATTGTGATATAATAATCAATAAGAAAGAGAGGGGTGATTAGTGAATGAATTTTTGAAAAATCAATATTGCTTTAGTAAGTCAATGGCAATGACAGATATTAGTGAATCAGTTGTTAAGCAGAGAGAAAATGCTATATCAAGTTTAGCAATAGAACTTGCTGAATATAAAATATTTTTTAGAGATTTATATAAAATAAAGCCAATAGAATCAGAAGCAAATTTAATATTAAATGTAGCATATTATATTGTGGATAATAAGTCATTATATGAAGAAATGTTATTAAATAAGGCATTACCAGTTCCTAAACTTGTAAAGTATACAAGAAGAAATAATTTATTTTTTGAAAAATGGAATGATTATATAATTATATATACATTAATATTAGGTGAAAAAAAATATAAAATTTTAAAAAATTATTTAACGATTAGACTAACAGAATCATTGAAAGAAAAAAATGAAGAGTCTAAAATACATAATCAAAATAGCTTTAAAGGTTTAATAATTGCAACCACTAGTAATAGCAATATTATTATGACAAAACAAGGGTTATTCTTTAGGGTAAGAAAAGATAAGGGAGATGCAATTGGATTAGAAGTTCATAGACAAAATAGTAAGAAAAGCCAAAATTGGGGAATAAAAATATTGATTGTTTGTTTATTTGTTGCGGCTATAGGATATGCCTTATACTTAAACTATACTAAAGTAGTAACAACAATAATGTTACAAACTTCGTCTGATATACGTTTAGAGGTTAATGAGTATGATAAGGTTATAGTTGCTACTGCAAAGGATAAGGGAGGACAAGAACTAATAGATAACACAACTCTTATAGGTTGTACTGTAGATGAGGCCTTAGTTGAGGCATTACGTTATGCAGAAAAAAATGAAATGATATATGATAAAAAAATTTTAATAACTGTTTTGGGCAAAGAACTTGATTATGGAATATTAAGAAAAACTGGTGCATATTTAAAAAGTAGAGAGATAAATGTTCTTGTAAATAATGCAGGCCAACAACATAAACTATTAGAAAGTATAGAAAATATATTATAAGATTTTAATAAAATAAGTGTGCTTTGTAAATTAAGCACACTTATTTTGCATTTTCAAATCTTTGTTTGAACTGTTCAAAGCTATAATTTGAACTTACATAAATTCTTTTTAGTTCATACATATTAGAGCTTCTATTAGTGGTTCCATATGTTGTTGTAAAGGCCACCGAGTACCCAGCTTTTTGGGCTGCCTCAATACATCTTTCGTCATAATTTCCATAAGGAAAAGCTATTGAAGTTATATTTGTTTTTAATATTTTTTTAAGTACATCACGTGAATTTGTAAGCTCACTTATTATTTCATGGTTTGTTAATTCTGCTAGATGAGAATGATTTACAGTATGACTACCAAAATCTATTCCATATTTATGCATTTCTAATATTTGGTCTGTAGATAGATAGTAACCATCATCGATTCCTGATGTGATTAAGAAAATAGTTGCCTTAAAATCTAGTTCCTTTAATATAGGAAATAGATATGTATAATTATCCATATATCCATCATCAAAGGTTATTAAAACACTTTTTTCAGGAAGAGGAGTATTGTTTTTTAAATAGCTTATATACTCTTTCATAGTTATGGAACTATATCCTAGATTTTTAATATATTGTAGTTGTTGTTTTAACTTAGCTGGAGAGATTATTAATTCATTCTCTTCTGAAGGATTAACGGAGTGATAATAAAGAACAGGAATATTAATATTATTGTTAACCTGTAAAATAGTATCATTTAAGTTTTGATTATCTTTTTTATTATCTGTATTCTGGTCAGTATTTTTATCATCTTCAATAATATTAGTTGTAATAGAGCTATTTGCAATTTCATTATTAGAATTATTATCATTGGAAATAAGTATATAAATTACTAATGTTGCTAATATCCCTAATAATGAAATTACAATTATATTCATTTTCTTTCTTCTTGGCATAGTATTCTCCTAATGTTGATTTATTTATTAAATTGTAGCACAATGAGATAAATAAAACAAATAAATAAGCTTGGAAAAAAAAGGATGTTATCCACATTATCCACATTGACTTGTGGATAACTTGGGAAAAACTTGTGAATGATTATGTTAATAACATTATAAAGTATTGTAGATAAAGGATTTGAAGAAAAATAAATATATTTGTAGAATTGTGGATAAAGAATACTGGAGGTTATTATAGTGTATAGTAAAATTTTTAATAATGAAAAAGAATATTATCTATCAGGTGAGACTTTATCAGTAAAATTTAGAATAGAAAAGTTAAGGTTATTAAAGAAAGTAATAAAGGACAATGAAGAGAAATTATTAAGTGCTCTAAAAAAAGATTTGAATAAATCAAATTTTGAAGGCTATGTTACAGAAATTGGAATATTATATCAAGAGATAGATTATGCAATAAAAAATGTAAAGAAATGGGCAAAAAGAGAAAAGAAAAGAACAGATATAGTATATTTTCCAGCTAAAAGTTATATTTATAAACAGCCTTATGGAGTAGTACTTATAATATCTCCATTTAATTATCCAATTCAGTTGGCTTTTAGTCCTTTAATTGGGGCAATATCAGCAGGTAATTGTGCAATTATAAAACCATCAGAATATGCTATAAATTCAGCAATGGTTATTGAGGAGATAATTAATAGCACTTTTGATAAGAGATATATAAATGTAATTGACCCTTTAGGTGGGAAGGAAACAGTATCGGAATTATTATCATTGAAGTTTAATTATATATTTTTTACTGGTAGTGTTAGAGTTGGAAAGATTGTTATGGAAGCAGCTTCTAAGAATTTGATACCAGTTACATTAGAGCTTGGAGGTAAAAGTCCTTGTATTGTTGATAAGGATGCTAATATTAAACTTAGTGCAAAGAGAATAGTGTGGGGGAAGTATTTAAATGTAGGTCAGACTTGTGTTGCACCAGATTATGTATATGTCCATAAGGATGTTAAGGAAAAATTATTAAAAGAGATGGTTAAGGAAATTGAAAGTGAATATGGTAAAGATGCAAAGAAGTCTGAAGATTATGCAAGAATTATAAGAAAGGAAGAGGTAAAGAGGCTTCAAGGTTATTTAGATGAGGGGGAAATATACTATGGAGGAGAAGTAGACATAGAGGATAGGTATATTTCACCAACAATATTAACTAATATAAAGGAAAATTCTAAAATCTTAGAGGAAGAGATTTTTGGACCTATATTTCCTGTATATGAATTTGAAGATATAACTAAAGTAATAGAGTATGTTAATTCTAAGGAAAGACCTCTTGCTTTATATTATTTTTCTGAGGATAAAAATAAAATTGAAACGGTGCTTAGCTCTACAACATCAGGTGGTGTAACAATAAATGATACTATTATTCATGTATCATCTACACATATACCATTTGGTGGAGTTGGAAATAGTGGAATGGGAAATTATCATGGAAAGGCTAGTTTTGATACATTTACTCACAAAAAATCTGTAGTGAAAAGAAGTACATTAATGGAATTTCCATTTAGATTTCCACCATATAAGGATAAATTAAAACTTATTAAGAAGTTAATGAAATAATAAGGGCTTTTTAATATATCACATAAGAATATAATAAGACATATAATAAACTAAAGCACTAAGGTGGAGTTGAAAGGTTGTGATATATGGGTTAATTTTAGCAGGAGGGAAAGGAAGCCGATTGTATCCTCTATCTCGAATAAATAAGCCAAAGCAGTTTTTAAAAATAATTAATGATAAGAGTTTTTTAGCTAACACAGTAGATAGAGTAACTCCATTGATTAAAAAAGAAAATTTATACATTATAACCAATAAATGCTATAAGGATAAGGTTATTGATGAACTTGATTGGATAAATAAAGGTAATATTTTTACAGAACCAAATAATAAGGAAACTGCTACGTGTATAGGACTTTCAGCAGTAAAGCTTTTAAAAAAGGATGCAGATGCTACTATTGTGGTTTTGCCTTCTGACCACTATATAGAAGAGAATGATAAGTTTATAAAAACTCTTAAAGAAGCAATTGAACTTGCTAATAAGAAGAGGGCAATAGTAACTCTTGGGATAGAACCTAGAAGTCCTGAAACTGGATACGGTTATATTGAAATGGGAGAAGAAGTGCAAGGAAATATTAAGGCTTATAAAGTCCAAAGATTTACAGAAAAGCCTAATATAGAGGTTGCACGTGATTTTCTTTCAAGAGGTGATTATTTATGGAATTCTGGGATATTTGTATTTAGAGCGGATATAATTCTAAGGGAATATCAGAAATATTTACCTATTATTTATAAATATCTTATGGAGATTTATAAATCTATAGGAGAGGAAAATGAAGAGGATGTAATTAATGAAAAGTATTCTTTAATTGATGGAATTTCTATAGATTTTGGAATAATGCAGAAAACAAGAAAGGCATATGTAATTAAATGTGATTTTATTTGGGACGATATTGGAAGTTTTTCGGCATTAAGTAAGTTTTTAAAAAGAGAAGGGAAAAATAGAGTATCAAAAGAAGTATATTTAGAGGAGTGTGAAAACTGTTTTATTTTCGGTAATGAAAAATTAATTATCGGTCTTGGAATAAAGGACTTGATAGTTGTTCAAGCAGAAGATGTTCTTTTGGTTGTGGATAAAACGAGGGAACAAGAGATAAAACATTTAATTAATGATATAGGTAAAGAATGTAAGTATAATAAGTATTTGTAATAAAATCAGGGGAGATATATTATATAACTCCTCTGATTTTATATTTAATTGATTATCAAAAGAGAATAAATATTTTATTTTTAATAAGGGCATTGTTTTAGTTAATGGTGCTTATAGGGGATTAATACATAATTTTAATAATAAGAAGTTATACTCAATAGATCACGATACAAAGACGTATCTGAATAGACTTATTAATGGTTCAACTATTAAAGAAGCATTAATAGATTTAGATGATGCGGATAAAACAAGATTTATTGAGTATTTATTTTTACTTCAAAAAAATAGTCTTGGAAAGTTTTCAGAAACAAAAAAAGTAGGGGAGAAAATCGAAAAAATTGAATATGACAATATAGATACTGTGTGGCTGGAGCTAAGAAGGTCATGTAATTTTAATTGTAAGCATTGTTATTTAGATTCTGATTATCAAACAGATAAAAATTTAGAAAAATTAACACTTGATGAATGGAAAAGTGTTATAATGGAATTAAATAATTACAATGTGAGTAAAATAATATTAATTGGTGGAGAGCCATTAATATTTGATGGAATCAATAAGTTGGTGCTATTTGTTAGAAAAATATTTCCAAATGCAAAAATTGTATTATATTCAAATTTAACCTTGTTAGAAGAAGAAAAGGTAGCTTTGATAAAAAAATTAAAGCAATAAAAAAATTAAAGCAACATAATATATATGTAAAAGCAAATATTGCAATAATGAACGATAATTATAAAATAAGTGAAAATATTATCAAATTTGTTTATGACTTAACTGGAGTAAAACCAAAATGTGATTTGATACGAGATGTTGGCATTTCAAAGAAGAGTCTAGTAATACAGTCAGATAGTCAAGCTATTAGACCTAATTTTAAACTTATTTCAAGGGATGATTTTGTAAAGAACATAAGTGGAAATTCTTGTTGGCAAGGAAAAATAAATATAACTTGTGATGGTTTTATATCTCCATGCATAATGGGGAATAAATATATTGATTACAGTTATAATGTGAAACAAAATAGTTTGAGACAAATAATGGAAGAGTATGTAAAAAAAGAGTTTTGGAATTTATCTATGGATTGTATCGAGATATGTAGGGACTGTGAATATAGATATGCGTGTAGTGATTGTAGACCCATATGTGATGAAAAAAATAAAAAAACAGGGAAGTGTAAGTATAATCCATACAAAGGACTGTGGGAATAAATTAGGTATATTATTTTGAGGAGGAAAATTTTATGATGATTAATACCCATATAACTATGGCAAATTACATTATGTCTTTATTAGGAAATGATGCGGATGGTTTGATTGAAGATAAGTGGTTTATTTGGGGATGTGTAAAGCCTGATTGTGTTTCTAAGTATAAGCTTATTAAGCATTATTATAGTGAAAGTCATCCTGTGATTATTGAAAAGATAAAGTTTCTTTCCGCTTTATCAGCAGAACAAATTAAATATGAGTATGGAAAGAAGAAATTTAGTGAGGAAATGGGGATAGTATGTCATTTTCTGTGTGACTATTTTTGTTTGCCTCATTATGAGAGATGGCAGTTTAAGGATTCAATGAAAATTCATATTTTTTATGAAAAGGTATTAGGAAGAAGAGCTAAAAATTATAAACCTAGATTTGCTTTGGATTCAAATTTTAATATTGATGAAGTCAGTCAATATATTAATGATAACTTAAATTTGTATAAAAAAGAAAAAGGCTTTAGGAATGATTTGTTTTTTTCGTATAAGGTATCAACTCAGATTTTAAGTTCAATTCTAGAAGAGGTAAAATCTAATGAGTATAATGGTAATGAAAAGGCTGTATAGCCTTTTTATTGCTATTAATTGACAACATATCAATTAGAATTTATAATTTTTGTAGTAAAATTACCACTCATAAGAAGTGTGAAATTAGAGGGGAAAGTATTCGTATATGGAAAAGAAAAAGAATATTTCTATGGCAGTAATAAAAAGATTACCTAAATACCATAGATATTTAAACGAATTATTGAAAAATGATATTGATAGAATATCTTCTAAAGAGCTTGGAGAAAAAATAGGATTTACGGCATCACAGATACGTCAGGATTTAAATTGTTTTGGCGATTTTGGACAACAAGGATATGGATATAACGTTAAAGAATTATATAATCATATTAGTATGATATTAGGTATAAATAAAATTTACAATACGATAATTGTTGGAGCTGGGAATATAGGACAAGCAATTGCAAACTACAAATTTGATAGATTAGGTATGAGATTGTGTGCAATATTTGATTCTAATAAAAATTTAGTTGGACAAAAGGTAAAAGGTATTGAAGTTAAAGATATAGTAAAATTGGAGGAATATTTATCTGAAAATAAAGTAAGTATTGGAATAATATGTGTACCAAAAGAAAATGCTCAAGAAGTATGTGACAGGATGACAAACAATGGAATTAAAGGAATATGGAATTTTGCTCCCATCGATTTAGAAGTCGCTACAGATGTAAGAGTTGAGAATGTACATTTGAGTGATAGTTTAATGACATTGATATATATGCTTTGTAGTGTACAAGAATAATAAAATATATTGCAAAATATGCATTAAAGCATTATAATTAGTAGTAGAGTTATAAACTCAGCATTTTTTTTGATTAACTTTGTTATAATATTAACAAAATTAAAATTTAAAGACAAATCACCTCGAATGATAGGGGTTTTGTAAATATATTTTTATAATATAAGGAGGACTAAAGAACATGGAATTAAAGAATGTAATTCTTGAAAAAGAAGGTCATTTAGCTATTGTTACTATGAACAGACCAAAGGCTTTAAATGCTTTAAACTCTGAAACATTAAAGGACTTAGATGCTGTAATTACTGATCTTGAAAATGATAATGACATCTATGCAGTAATCTTAACAGGTGCTGGAGAAAAATCTTTCGTTGCAGGAGCAGATATAGCAGAAATGAAAGATTTAGATGAAAAACAAGGACAAGAATTCGGTAAATTAGGTAATGATGTTTTCTTAAGATTAGAAAACTTAAACAAGCCTGTTATAGCTGCAATTAATGGTTTTGCTTTAGGTGGTGGCTGCGAAATATCAATGGCATGTGATATAAGAATTGCTTCAGAAACAGCTTTATTTGGTCAACCAGAAGTTGGTCTAGGAATTACACCAGGATTTGGTGGAACTCAAAGATTAGCAAGAATAGTTGGATTAGGTATTGCAAAAGAATTAATTTATACAGCTAAGAACATCAAAGCAGATGAAGCTTATAGAATAGGATTAGTTAATAAGGTTGTGCCTCTAGAAAATCTTATGGATGAAGCTAAGAAGATGGCTAGCAAGATTATTGCTAACGCTCCAGTAGCAGTAAGATTATGTAAGGATGCTATAAATAGAGGAATGCAAGTTTCAATTGATAAGGCAGTTGCAATCGAAGAAGAAGATTTTGGTAAGTGTTTTGCAACAGAAGATCAAAAGGAAGGAATGTCTGCATTCTTAGAAAAAAGAAAAGAAAAGAACTTCCAAAACAAATAATAAATTGTTTTAAAAATATTTAAGGAGGATTAATTAATGAATTTCGAATTAACTAAGGAACAACAATTAGTACAACAAATGGTTAGAGAATTCGCAGTAAATGAAGTTAAGCCAATTGCTGCAGAAATCGATGAAACAGAACAATTCCCAATGGAAAATGTTAAGAAAATGGGAAAATTAGGAATGATGGGTATTCCATTTCCTAAGGAAGTAGGAGGAGCAGGCGGAGATGTATTATCTTACATAATCGCTGTTGAAGAATTATCTAAAGTATGTGGAACTACTGGAGTTATACTTTCAGCTCACACATCTTTATGTGCATCAGTAATTGATGAAAATGGTACTCCAGAACAAAAAGAAAAATATTTAAAAGACTTATGTACTGGTAAAAAAATTGGTGCATTTGGTTTAACTGAACCAAATGCCGGTACTGATGCTGCTGGACAACAAACAACAGCTGTTTTAGATGGAGATCATTATGTATTAAATGGTTCTAAAATATTCATAACAAATGGTGGAGTTGCTGATACTTTCATAATATTTGCTATGACAGATAAGAGTCAAGGAACTAGAGGAATATCTGCATTTATCGTAGATAAGAAATTCCCAGGATTCTCAATTGGTAAAGTTGAAAATAAAATGGGTATTAGAGCATCTTCTACAACTGAATTAATTATGGAAGATTGTATAGTTCCAAAAGAAAACTTAATTGGAAAAGAAGGAAAAGGATTCAAGATAGCAATGCATACTCTTGATGGTGGTAGAATTGGTATTGCTGCTCAAGCTTTAGGTATAGCGGAAGGTGCTTTTGAAGAAGCAGTAGCATATATGAAAGAAAGAAAACAATTTAAGAAACCACTTGCTGCATTCCAAGGATTACAATGGTACATTGCAGAAATGGATGTTAAGATTCAAGCTGCTAAACATTTAGTATATAAAGCTGCAATGAATAAGCAAAATGGTGTTCCTTATACAGTAGATGCTGCAAGAGCTAAATTATTTGCTGCAGAAACTGCAATGGAAGTTACAACTAAAGCAGTTCAAATATTCGGTGGATATGGATTTACTAAGGAATATCCAATGGAAAGAATGATGAGAGATGCTAAGATTACTGAAATATATGAAGGAACTTCAGAAGTTCAAAAGATGGTTATTTCAGGAAACATTTTAAAATAGGAGGCTTTAAGAAATGAATATAGTAGTTTGTTTAAAACAAGTTCCAGATACTACAGTAGTAAAGATAGATCCAAAAACTGGTACATTAATTAGAGATGGTGTTCCATCAATTATTAACCCAGAAGATAAGCATGCACTTGAAGGTGCTCTTCAATTAAAAGAACAAGTTGGAGGAAAAGTTACAGTTATATCAATGGGTCTTCCAATGGCAAAAGCAGCACTTAGAGAAGCTTTATGTATGGGAGCTGATGAAGCTATTCTTTTAACAGATAGAGCATTAGGAGGAGCTGATACATTAGCAACTTCAAAAGCATTAGCAGGACTTATAAAAACATTAGATTATGATTTAGTATTTGCAGGTAGACAAGCAATTGATGGAGATACTGCACAAGTTGGACCAGAAATTGCTGAACATTTAGGAATACCTCAAGTTACTTATGTTCAAAATGTTGAAGTTAATGGAGATACATTAAAAGTTAACAGAGCATTAGAAGATGGATATCAAGTAGTAGAAGTTAAGACACCATGTCTATTAACTGCAATTGAAGAATTAAATGAAGCTAGATATATGAATGTAGCTAATATATTTGCTACAAGTGATGATCAAATCATTGTAAAAACTGCAGATGATATAGATGTAGATAAGTCTGAATTAGGACTTAAAGGTTCACCAACAAAAGTTAAGAAGTCTATGACTAAAGAAGTTAAAGGTGCAGGAGAATTAGTTAAGGAAGCACCTAAGGATGCTGTAAGTTACGTTTTAGGAAAATTACAAGAAAAACACTACATCTAAGATTATAGGAGGTAAAATATAATGAGTATAGCAGATTACAAAGGCGTTTGGGTTTTTGCTGAACAAAGAGAAGGCCAATTACAAAAAGTATCTTTAGAACTACTTGGTGAAGGTAGAAGAGTTGCTGATAAATTAGGAGTAAAGTTAACAGCTTTATTATTAGGAAATAACATAGAAGGTTTAGCTAATACTTTAGCTGCTCATGGAGCTGATGAAGTTTTAGTTGCTGATGATAAAAACTTAGAACATTATACAACAGATGCTTATACAAAAGTTATTTGTGATTTAGTAAATGAAAAGAAACCAGGAATCTTATTTGTAGGAGCTACTTTCATAGGAAGAGATTTAGGACCTAGAATAGCTGCTAGATTATCTACTGGATTAACAGCTGACTGTACTTCAATTGATGTTGAAGTTGAAACTGGAGGACTTTTAGCTACAAGACCAGCATTTGGTGGTAACTTAATGGCTACAATTGCTTGTCCTGAACATAGACCTCAAATGGCTACAGTTAGACCTGGAGTATTTACAAAGGTTGAATCAGATCCAAGCAAATGTAAAATAGAAAAAGTTTCTGTAAATTTAGCTGATTCTGATATTAGAACTAAAGTTATTGAAACAGTTAAAACAGCTAAAGATATTATAGATATTTCAGAAGCTAAAATAATAGTTTCTGGTGGTAGAGGAGTAGGTTCTAAAGAAAACTTTGGAATGCTTCAAGAATTAGCTGATGTTTTAGGTGGAGTTGTTGCTGGTTCAAGAGCTGCTGTTGAAAAAGGATGGATTGAAAATGCTTACCAAGTTGGACAAACTGGTAAAACTGTTAAACCATCAATTTATATAGCTTGTGGTATATCAGGAGCTATTCAACACGTTGCTGGTATGCAAGATTCTGATATGATTATTGCTATTAATAAAGATGAAACTGCACCAATATTCCAAGTTGCTGATTATGGAATAGTTGGAGATGTTAAAAAGGTATTACCTGAATTAATAGCTCAAGTTAAAGCTTTAAAAGAAGCAGAATAATATAATAATAGTTAAATGTTTATATAATTTTGGAGGGGAAATAAATGAAAAAGGTATTTGTACTTGGTGCTGGAACTATGGGTTCTGGAATAGTTCAAGCTTTTGCTCAAAAAGGTTGTGAAGTAATAGTTAGAGACATAAAACAAGAATTTGTTGACAGAGGAATTTCTAATATAACAAAGGGATTAGAAAAAAGAGTAGCAAAAGGAAAGATGAGCGAAGAAGATAAAGATGCAATTCTTTCAAGAATATCTGGAACTACTGATATGAAGTTAGCTGCTGATTGTGATTTAGTAGTTGAAGCTGCTGTTGAAAACATGAAAATTAAGCAATCAATATTTGCTGAATTAGATGGAATTTGTAAGCCTGACACTATTTTAGCTTCAAACACATCTTCATTATCAATAACTGAAGTTGCTGCAGCAACAAAGAGACCAGAAAAAGTTATAGGAATGCATTTCTTTAACCCTGCTCCAGTAATGAAGCTTGTTGAAGTAATAAGAGGTGCTGCTACATCTCAAGAAACTTATGAAACAGTAAAAACTATTGCTGAAGAAATAGGCAAGACTCCAGTTGAAGTTAAGGAAGCTCCTGGATTTGTTGTAAATAGAATATTAATTCCAATGATTAATGAAGCTGCTTTTATACTTCAAGAAGGTGTTGCATCTGCTGAAGATATAGATAATGCTATGAAACTTGGAGCTAATCACCCAATGGGACCTTTAGCTTTAGGTGATTTAGTAGGACTTGATATTGTTGTTGCTATTATGGATGTATTATTTAGTGAAACTGGTGATAGCAAATACAGATGTTGTACTTTATTAAGAAAGTATGTTAGAGCTGGATGGCTTGGAAGAAAAACAGGAAAAGGATTCTACGATTATAGCAAATAATCTCATAGGAGTTTTACAGCCTCTGGCTTTTGCCAGAGGCTGATTTTGTAATTATAAAAATTGCATTAAAGACTAATATAACTTTGTTTTGCCAAAATTCTCAATTATTTCTTAGGATAATCTGTAAAAATATCTAAATTTAATGTATAATAGGATGTATATTAATTTTTAGGTAAAAATAAAATAAATAAGTAAAAGTGGGGGTCGAGTTAGGTGTACAAAATTACAAAGAAGAAAAGACTAAACGAAAATATATTCTTAATGGATATAGAGGCACCAAGAGTTGCCAAAGCAGGAAAGCCAGGTCAATTTATAATTGTAAAACCTGATGAAAAGGGCGAAAGAATACCATTAACAATCTGTGATTTAGATCCTGAAAAGGGAACAGTTACAATAGTATTCCAAACAGTTGGAGCATCAACTGAAGAAATGGCAAAATATAATGAGGGAGATTATTTTCAAGATTTTGTTGGACCATTAGGTGTCCCTTCTGAACTAGTTGACGAAGATGTTGAAGAATTAAAAAAGAAAAATATTTTATTTATAGCTGGAGGAGTAGGTACTGCACCAGTATATCCACAAGTGAAATATTTACACTCTAAAGGTATTAAAGCAGATGTTATTGTTGGGGCAAGAAGCAAAAATATAGCTATCCTTCAAGATGAAATGAAGGAAGTAGCAGGAAACTTTTATTTAGCTACTGATGATGGTTCATCTGGATATAAAGGATTAGTTACAGATAAATTAAAAGACTTAGTACAAAAAGAAGGTAAGAAATACGATAAAGTTATTGCTATAGGACCTATGATAATGATGAAATTCGTATGCTTATTAACTAAGGAATTAAATATTCCAACTATAGTAAGTTTAAATCCAATAATGGTTGATGGAACTGGTATGTGTGGTGCATGTAGAGTACTTGTTGGAAATGAAGTTAAATTTGCATGTGTTGATGGACCAGAATTTGATGGCCATTTAGTTGACTTTGACCAAGCTATGAAGAGACAAGCTATGTATAAGACTGAAGAAGGTAGAGCTAAGCTTAAGGTTGAAGAAGGAGCTACACATCATGGCGGATGTGGACATTGCGGAGGTGACAAATAATGGATAGAATGAAAAGAGTTAAAGTGGGAGAACAAGATCCAAAGGTAAGAGCTACTAACTTTGATGAAGTATGTTTAGGATACACAAAGGAAGAAGCAATGGCTGAAGCATCAAGATGTTTACATTGTAAAAATCCAAGATGTGTTAGTAAGTGTCCTGTAAGTATTTCAATTCCAGAATTTATAGCTAAAGTAAAAGAAGGAGATTTTGAATCTGCTATAAAGATAATTTCAAAATCATCTGCATTACCAGCTGTATGTGGTAGAGTATGTCCACAAGAAAATCAATGCGAAGGTCAATGTGTACTTGGAATTAAGGGTGAAGCTGTTGCAATAGGAAAATTAGAGAGATTTGTTGCAGACTGGGCTAGAGAAAATAAAATTGACTTATCTGAAACTGCACCTAAGAATGGTAAAAAAGTTGCTGTAATAGGAAGTGGCCCTTCAGGAATTGCTTGTGCAGGGGACTTAGCTAAATTAGGATATGATGTTACTATATTTGAAGCATTACATAAAGCAGGTGGAGTATTAGAATATGGTATTCCAGAATTCAGACTTCCAAAGGATAAAGTAGTACAAAGCGAAATAGAAAATCTTAAAAAACTAGGTGTTAATATAGAGACTAATGTTATTATTGGTAAAACAATAACAATAGATGAATTAATGGATGAAGAAGGATTTAATGCTGTATTTATTGGTTCAGGAGCAGGTCTTCCTAGATTTATGGGAATTCCAGGTGAAAATGCTAATGGAGTATTTTCTGCTAATGAATTTTTAACTAGAAATAATTTAATGAAAGCATTTAATGAAGATTATGCTACACCTATAAGAGCTGGTAAGAAAGTTGTTGTAGTTGGTGGTGGTAACGTTGCTATGGATGCTGCAAGAACTGCATTAAGACTAGGAGCTGAAGTTCACATAGTATATAGAAGAGGTGAAGAAGAACTTCCAGCAAGAAGAGAAGAAGTACATCATGCTAAAGAAGAAGGTGTAATCTTTGATTTATTAACTAATCCAGTTGAAATTCTTGAAGATGAAAAAGGATGGGTTAAAGGAATAAAATGTATTAGAATGGAACTTGGTGAAGCTGATGCATCTGGAAGAAGAAGACCAGTAGAAATTCCAGGTTCAGAATTTGTTATGGATGTTGATACTGTAATTATGTCACTTGGTACATCTCCAAATCCATTAATACATTCAACTACTAAGGGATTAGATATTAACAAGAGAAAATGTATTATTGCATCTGAAGAAACTGGTGTTACTTCAAGAGAGGGAGTATTTGCTGGTGGAGATGCAGTAACTGGTGCTGCTACAGTAATATTAGCTATGGGAGCTGGAAAGAAAGCTGCTAAGGGAATAGATGAATATTTAAGAAATAAATAATTTTAATAGTAAATTTTTTTGATTTTACTTTAGTTCAAGGTAGCTATGCCTTGAACTATTTTTATTTAAAGAAACTTTGCTTTTTACCATAATAATTAAGATTATCATATACAAATTATTGGTTTATATGTGAAGATTATGTAAAAAATTCAAAAAAGTTAACACAATGTTCTTAATTAGTGGTATCATTACTTATGTAGGCTTTAAAAGGGGGAAGAAAATTGAAAAAATCAATTAGAAGCCTTATATTATTTATTTCAATTTTTTTATTCTTAATTAGCGGCATAGTGAATATTAGTGTAAAAGGAGAAAGTTATGTAAACGATACAAATGAAAAAGTACAAATAAGTTATAAAGTCAGCTTAAAAGGTAAAGGCTGGCAGGACTTAAGAAGTAATGGAGAGTTGTCTAATACACCATTACAAAATATGGGGATTGAGTCAATAAACATTAACTGCACTAACAATTTAGGATTGAAATTAAAATATCAGGTTTATAGTGAAACGTTAGGATGGCAAAATGAAGTAAACAATAATGATGAAACGGCTGGAGTTATAGGAAAAAATATAAAAGCAATAAAGATTAACATATTAAATGATAAGTTTAAGGAAGAACAAAATTATTCAATTTATTACAGAGTATATACAAGTGATAGTGGATGGCTTAAATGGGGTAAAAATGGTGAAGAAGTTGGAGAAATTGATACTGATTCATTTATTGAATCAATACAAATATGTATAGCAAAAAAGGATACAGAAAAATATAATAAGATGGAATTCTTATTAAACAATAATACTAATAATTCAATAATTTATGAAACTCATGTAGCTAAAATAGGAAATCAAAAGCCAGTAAGAGATGGAGATTTAGCAGGAACAACTAATAAGGATTATGGAATTGAGTCCATAAGAATAAAATATAATAATAATTTAGGAATATTAGTTAAATATCAAGGATATGTAGCAGGAAGTGGCTGGCAAAATGAAGTAAATGACGGGGAGTTATGTGGTACTAATGGAAAGTCAAAATCCCTGAAGGCAGTTAAAATATGGCTAGAAGATGAAAATGGAGTGAAATCAAAAAGTTATTCTGTTTCTTATAGAGTTTACACTGATGGAGGATGGTGTGAATGGACTAGTGATGGGAATATAGCTGGTAAAGAAAATTCAAGTAAGATAAATGCAATTGAAATACGTGTTGAAAATGTCATTAGTAATAAAAATTATAATTCAAGCAATAATTCCAATAATGATTCAATAAGGTATAGAGCTCATGTTCAAAAAATAGGAGATCAAGCTGAAGTAAAAGATGGACAAATAGCAGGAACTGTAGGTAAGTCTTTAAGCATTGAAGCTATAAAGATATGTTATGATAATTCAATTGGAATAAAAGTAAGGTATAGAGCTCATGTAGCTAAGGTAGGATGGCAGGATTATAAAAATTCAGGTGAAGTATCAGGAACAAAAGGTAAGAATTTACCTATAGAAGCAATTCAAATATATTTAGAAGATAAATCAGGAAAAAAATCAGAAGAATATTCTGTTTATTATAGAACCCATGTAGCTAAAATAGGATGGCAGACATGGGTAAAGGATAATAAAGTAGCAGGAACAACAGGACAATCTAAACAAGTTCAAGCAATAGAAATATGTGTAGTAAAAAAAGGCACTTCGAAATATTGTGAAATGGAAGACTTATGTAATAATAATTTTGAAAGAATAACATATAAAGTTCATGCATCTAAGGTAGGATGGGAAAATACAATAAGTAATGAATCAATAGCTGGTAAAGGTGCTTCTAATGCCAATAATATAGAAGCTATTAATTTAGGTTATTCAAGTTCAATAGGAATTAGTATTAAAGCACAAGCCCATGTATCTAAAGTTGGATGGACAAAAGCAGTAACAGGTAAAAATGTAACAATAGGCACAATAGGAAAATCTTTGCCTATTGAATCATTAAAACTTAGTTTAGTTGATAGAAATGGAAAACAATCTGAAAATTATTCAATTTATTATAGAGTTTATTCTGGTTTAGGATGGCTTGGCTGGACTAAAGATGGACAACAAGCAGGAACTACGGGAAAAGGTTTATCAATAAAGGCAATTCAAATATGCGTAAGAAAGATAGGAACTAATGAATGCATTGATATGGAGAAAAAAGTTAATGTTAAATCTGCTATGACAGCAATTGAGGAAAAATTATATGTAACTAAGAATCAATTAATTTCTTTAGGATGGAAAAATGTTAGTAACAGTATGGTAAAGGAATGTAATAATGCATTAAAGAAATTTGGTATAACTAATACTGCGAGAATAAGACATTTTATTTCTCAATGTTCATATGAATCCGGACTTGGTAAGTATACAAAAGAATTAACTAGTGGTAATCAATATGATGGAAGAAGAGATTTAGGTAATATATACCAAGGTGATGGGGCAAAATTTAAGGGAGCAGGATATATTCAAGTAACTGGAAGAAGTAATTATCAATCTTTTTGCAATTATATAGGTGATAAAAGAGTTATGGAAGGATGTTCATATGTAGCTTCTAAATATCCATGGTCTATTTCAGCTTATTGGTGGTATAGAAACAATATGAATGCAGTAGCAGATAGAGGAGCTTCAGTTACAGAAGTAACTAGAAAAGTTAATGGAGGAACTAGAGGGCTTTCTTCTAGAATAGATTATTATAACAAATGTTGTAATATATTTAAGTAAAAAATAAAGTTGAAATAATAATATAATTGATATATGTTAATAATTAATATATATCAATTATTTTTTTTTGAGGTGATAAAGTGGATTTTACAAATGTAAAGTATTTAGATAATAAGATAATTTTAGAAGGTGTTGTTAATTTCAATATAAAGCAAATAGTTGAGTGTGGTCAGTGTTTTAGATGGGATAAAATCAAAGAAATGAATTATATTGGAGTAGCCTTTGGAAAGTTAATAGAAGTATCACAAAAAGATGATACAGTTATAATAGAAAATACTAACAAAGAAGATTTTGAAAGTATATGGATTAAATATTTTGATTTAGAAAGAGATTATTCAAAGATAAAAAAGGAATTATATAATGATGAAATATTAAGAAAAAGCATAGATTATGGATATGGCATTAGAACATTAAATCAAGAACCATTTGAAATATTAATTAGTTTCATAATATCAGCAAGAAATAGTATACCATCTATAAAAAAGACAATAAAAAAAATAAGTGAAAAATGGGGAAATAAAATAGAATACAAAGGAAACTGCTATTATACTTTTCCAACACCAGAAGATTTAAAGGATGTATTAGAAGAAGAAATTAGAGAAACAGGTGCATCATTTAGAAGTAAATACATAATAAGTGCTATAGAAGCTGTTAATAAGGACCCTGATATATTAAATAAAATATTATTATTAAATGATGATGAATGTCATACTGCACTTCAAGAATTTAAAGGTGTAGGTCCTAAGGTGGCAGATTGTATAATGTTTTTTTCAATGGAAAAAACATCAGCATTTCCTGTAGATGTGTGGGTAAAAAGGGCAATGATGTATTTTTATAATGCAGAAGGGGGTTCATTAAATAAAATAAGAATATTTGGAAGGGAAAGATTTGGAAAGTTAGCAGGTTTTGCACAACAGTATCTTTTTTATTATGCTAGAGAAAATAAAATTAAAATCTAATAATAGGCAAAAATCTGAAAATTGTAACAATTCATGCTTTAATGTAAAAATTATATAACTATGATATAATATTAACAAAGTGTGTTTTTATAACACATGATATAAATTATGACATTTATTATAGGAGGTAATTAATGTTTAAGTTTGAAAATCGATTAGATGAATTAAAGCATAGGGTTCTTACTGGAGTTATAAAATTAGCAATAGAAGATAAAGTTACTAATGAAGAACTAGCTAAATTGCCTTATGAAATTATAACTGGAAATACACCTACATATAGGTGCTGTGTTTATAAGGAAAGAGCAATTGTTGAAGAAAGAGCTAAATTAGCAGCAGGTTTTAGTAAAGTTACAGAAGATAGTGAAAAAAATAACAAAGATAGTGAACAGGTTATTTATGTTATAGAAGCAGCTTGTGATAAGTGTCCAATTAATAGATTTAATGTTACAGATTCTTGTAGAAATTGTGTTGCTCATAAGTGTAAAGAAGCATGTAATTTTGGAGCTATTCAATATGTAGCAGGAAGAGCTTATATAAATCAAGAAATATGTAAAGAATGTGGAATGTGTAAAAAGGCATGCCCATATGATGCAATTGCAGAAGTAATGAGACCTTGTAAAAAAGCATGCCCTACAGGAGCTTTAGAAATTAATGAAAATACTAAGATATCTGAAATTGAAGAAGCAAAATGTGTTAACTGTGGTGCTTGTATGGATGCATGTCCTTTTGGAGCAATTTCAGATAAAAGTTTAGTTGTTCCTGTTACAAAATCCTTAGTTAATAAAGAAGAAGTATATGCAATAGTAGCACCTGCAATTACTGGCCAAATAGAGAGAAATGTAAAATATGGACAAGTAAAAAATGCAATTAAAAAGTTAGGTTTTACAGATATGATAGAAGCAGCTTGTGGAGCTGATGCTGTTACAGTACATGAAACTCTTGAATTTGCTGAAAGAATGGAAAAAGGGGATAAATATATGACTAACTCATGTTGCCCAGGATTCCATAGCTATATTGAAAAAATGTTCCCAGATCAAAAAGATAGAATATCAGGAACAGTATCACCAATGGTTGCTGCAGGAAGATATATTAAGAAAGAACATCCAAATGCAAAAGTAGTATTTATTGGACCATGTACAGCTAAAAAAGCTGAAGCAGCTAAACCAAACTTAAAAGATGCAGTAGATTATGTATTAACATTCCAAGAATTGTTTGCATTATTTGAAGCATTTAATATAGATCCAGCAGAATGTGAAGATGAAGTAGTTGATGATGCTTCAATTTTTGGTAGAGGATTTGGCGCTTCAGGTGGACTTACAAATGCAATTCAAAGTTTTGTTAAGGATAAAGGATTAGAAGTTGAGTTTAAACCTATTAAAGTATCAGGTGGAGCAGAAATTAAAAAGACAATGACAATGGCTAAAGTAGGAAAGATTGCTGGAAACTTTATTGAAGGTATGATGTGTGAAGGCGGCTGTATTAATGGTGCAGGAAAAGTTGTTCCTAGTATGAAGGCTAAAGGTATGTTTATAAAAAATAATGCTGATACAGATAAAAAGAGTGTATTAGCTAATGAATCATTAGATGAATTTAAAGATATTAATTTAGAAAAATAGAAATTTAAGTTATTGAAGAAACTAGGCTAAGAGCTTAGTGTTAAGGCAAAGACATAATAGTCTTTGCCTTATTTTTTTGGATTTTATATGATAATAAAAGAAAAAATGAGTAAATCAAAGGAAAATGGATATAATTTAATATTATAAGATTATTTGTTCAAATAATAAATAATGGAATATTTGAATAAAATGGGTGGAAAGGATATTATAATAATTGTATTAGCACTCTAGTAAAGTGAGTGCTAACAAAAGAAGCAAAGTACTATAACTATTATAGTTATAATATAAAGAAATATAATATAAATATATTTAAGGAGGAGTTCTAAATGAATATAAAACCACTTGGAGAAAGAGTCGTTATTAAAAAGTATGAAGCTGAAGAAACAACAAAAAGCGGAATAGTATTAACAGGATCAGCAAAAGAAAAACCACAACAAGCTGAAGTTGTAGCTGTAGGTCCTGGATCATTAGTAGATGGTAAAAGAGTTCCATTAGAAGTTAAAGTTGGAGATAAAGTTTTATTTTCAAAGTATGCTGGAAATGAAGTTAAACTTGATGGAGAAGAATATACAATTTTAAAAGAAGAAGATATATTAGCAATAGTAGAATAGGAGGAA
>JALENK010000060.1 GCA_022767515.1 Clostridium sp. | reverse complement strand
AAATTCACCCTGCCTATCATAATCAAATCCAGTATCACTAAATGTCACAAAAACTGAATTATTATTATCTGCAAGTGTAAAATCATATTTTTTAATCAAATCATCAGCAGTATCATTAGATGTGAATAAAATATCTCCCTGTAAATATCTTCCATCATATTATGCTTAATATCATGAATTTTTATATCATAAACATCATTAATACCTTCTACCATCTGCATATATTGGTTCATAATACGATTGCTAATTCCAACAAGTGAAAAAATCAGCATAACTGAAAAAGCAATCCCAAGTATACATACAATAGTCTTTTTCTTATATCCCACAATATACCTCAATGCCACCTTAAACATACATTTTCATCCTTTCAAATATTTGCACTAAAATAACAAAAGCCTGAAAAAGCAATAATAACTTTTACAGGCTTATCTTTAATTATAGCTCATAACCATAGTTTTCAACTATATAATCTACATCCTTATCTCCTCTACCACTTAAGCAAACAAGAATGGAACCTTGCTTCATTTCTTTAGCCTTTCTCATAGCATAGGCAACTGCATGTGAACTTTCAAGGGCTGGAATAATTCCTTCTGTTCTTGATAGCTTGAAGAATGCCTCAACTGCTTCTTTATCACTAGCTGTTGTATATTCTACTCTTCCTAAATCGTGTAAAAATGCATGTTCTGGTCCTACTGAAGGATAGTCAAGACCACTTGCTATTGAATATACTGGAGCTGGGTCCCCCTTTTCATCCTTTAGCATTATGCTTTCAAATCCATGCATTATTCCTTTTTCACCATATTGCATAGATGCAGCATGGTCACCCATCTTTGCTCCTTTTCCAAGTGGTTCTACTCCTACTATATCAACAGGTTCATCTAAGAAAGGAATAAACATTCCTGCTGAATTACTTCCTCCACCTACACATGCACAAACAACATCTGGAAGAAGTCCTGTCATTTCCTTAAATTGATCTTTTGCTTCATATCCTACTACTGATTGGAAATCACGAACCATTAATGGAAATGGATGTGGTCCAAGTGCTGAACCTATACAGTAGATAGAATCTTTATAGTTTTTTGCATATGAAGCAAATGCCGAATCAACTGCTTCTTTTAATGTTTTTAAACCGTGCGTTACAGGTACTACTTTTGCACCTAAAATTTTCATTCTTGTAACATTAGGAGCTTGTTTTTTAATATCTACTTCTCCCATATGTATTTCACATTCAAGACCAAAAAATGCTGCTGCTGTTGCAAGTGCTACTCCATGTTGTCCTGCTCCAGTTTCAGCTATAAGTCTCTTCTTTCCCATAAATTTAGCAAGAAGACCTTCTCCCATACAGTGATTTAACTTGTGTGCTCCTGTATGATTTAAATCTTCTCTCTTTAAATATATTTGACATCCACCAAGCTCTTTTGATAACCTTTCACAGTGATAAACTGGTGTTGGTCTTCCTTGGAATTCTTTTCTTATCCTTCTAAGCTCATTTATAAATTGTGAAGAATGGCATATTGTTTGATAAGCATCTGAAATTTCTTTAAAGGCTGGAATTAACTCTTCTGATAAAAAAGCTCCTCCATATTCACCAAATCTTCCATCTTTATCAGGATAATTTCTTAAATAAGTTCTATAATCCATGTATTATACCTCCTTAATTTAAACATCATAACTGAATTATATCACATTATCCATTCTATTCCAAATAAATAATAACCCCAAATTGTTAGATTTTATTCTAACAATTTGAGGCTAATGTTTTATTTTTTCTTCTCTAAAATCATCTTAGTTTTTTCAAGTCCAAATATCAAAGCTGCCCCTAATATAAAGAATATTATATTAAAGCTTCCAAAATCCATAGGTTCATTTCCAACTGTAGTTGGTCCCATAAATACAGCATAAATCGAACCAATCATTAAACCTAATATAAAATATATTGTTTGAGAACGATGATTTTTTAAACAATAGTTTATAACTTTAATTGTAGTTAATATACCAATTATAATTCCAACTCCAAGTGTGCATACATAAGGTAGGCTTTCAAAATTCAATTTTAAAATTTCTTTTATACCCTTCATTATTGGTGCATATAGTCCAAATATTAAAAGTAGTGTCGAACCAGATATTCCTGGAAGAACCATTGCTGATATTGCTATCATACCTGCTATGAATACATAAAACATAAGACCAAAATTCATTCCACCACTTAAATTGATACCTTCTTCACTTGCTTGTGAATTTAAGTAGGCAACAAGAACTACAACAAACATTCCAATAACTGAAAAAATTATATTTTTATATTTATTTTTGATTTCATTTTTTTCTTCCTTAACGATTATAGGAATTGATAAAATAATAAATCCTACAAATAATGAGCTTACCTCATAAATATGCTCTTCAAATAACGAGGTAATAAATATAACTGCCATCAAAAATCCTAATACCCATCCACAACCAAGCTTAATTAAAAACTTAAATGCTTCTTTCTTTTCATCCTTAGAAGTTTTTTTGGATGTTAAAGTGTTTAATGAACCTATGAATTTATCATAAAATCCAAGTACAAATGCAATAGTCCCACCAGATACTCCTGGCACACTATCTGCTAGTGCCATGCAAAAACCCCTAATACAATTTAAAATAAACAACCTTCTTCCTCCTTCTAATAAAACTCTTTATAGAGTTTTTCTCTTCTATCTTTCTTAATGTTAAAATCTAATCTTGCTTTATCTATCACATCTACATTTATGTCTTGTATAATAAGAGCTTCATTCGTATTATTAAATGCAAGTACCTCCCCAAATGGAGATATGATTTGTGAATGTCCAGAATAATGTAATCCTCCTCCATATCCAAATCTATTTACTCCTGCAATAAAGCATTGATTTTCAAGAGCCCTTGCTCTTAATAAAATATCAAAATGCTCTGCACGTACATCGGGCCAAGCTGCTGCTACTATTATTATCTGTGCTTTTTTTGAAGCCTCTTGAAATATCTCTGGAAAACGTAAATCATAACATATAAATGTACTCACTATACTGTCATCAACTTTAGCATAAACAATGTTTTCTCCTTTATTGTAATATATATCTTCACTTGCTTTAGAGAAAGGATGTATCTTAGAATAAGATGAAAGCAGCTCACCCTTTCTTGATACAATAGTAAACTTATTGTCACCCTTATCATCATTCTTTATCGAATACCCGATTCCAATATTTATATTATATTTTTTAGCCTTATCTTTAAACCAATCAAGAATATATGTTTCATCATCTGGTAGGCTATCTATCTTCATAGTATATCCAGTTAAGCACATCTCTGGAAAAACTATAAAATCAACATTGTTTTCTACTGCTTCTTCTATAAATTTTAAACATTTTTCAAGATTAACATCAATATTGTGCCATTTAATTACCATTTGTGCAAGGGCTAATCTCATTTTTTTCCTCCATTTATAAAAATTAATTTGTCTCAATCTTAACTTTACTTCCAGATACTCCTGCTTCTGCTGGTGTAACGAGTAGTTTAATTGGAACCCTATTTTTTATACTCTCTACATGCGTTATTATGCCTACTGTCAAATTCTTATTATAAACTTTTTCAATTGAATTCATAACAACATCTAAAAGTTCCTCATCAAGAGTACCAAAGCCTTCATCTAAGAAGAATAACTCAAGAGGTGCACTACTTTTTAATTGTATTTGACTTGATAGAGCTAAAGCAAGTGATAGTGATGCTAAAAAGGTTTCTCCTCCTGAAAGAGTATTAGTTTCTCTTCTTTTTCCACCATTTTTATTATCAATTATAATAAATTTACCTTCATCATTAACTTCTAATGCATAGTTTCCATTACTAATATTAAATAATCTTTTTGACGCCTCTTTAGATATATATTTCAATCGATTTATCGCTACATATTCTACAAATCTTTTACCCTTAAACAAGCTTTCTAAGTCACTTAATAATGCCATCTTATGCTCTAGTACCTTCTTTTTATTTATAATACTCTCTATTTCTTTTAGCTTCTTTTCAATTATATTAATTTCTTGAGCCTTTTTTATTACAATTTCCTTAATTTTTTCAATTTCTTCCTCCTGTTTTTCTTTTAATGCCTTAATACCTTGATATTCCTCTTCTGTTATGCTTCTATTACCTAGCTTTTTATTAATATTCTCTACTTGAATTTTATTCTCATCTAAAGCCTTTTTATAATTATCTATCTCCATCTCTAGATTTGATAGTTCTTCTTTAGAAGCAATAAAGCTTTCTTTAACCTTAGCTACTTCTTCAAAACTTGATTTACATAGCACATTTTTTAATTCTTCTTCTCTTTCTTCAATTTGATTTGCTAACTCTTTTGTCTTTGCTTTTATAGAAGCACACTTTTCACTTATCTCTTTATAAAACTTATCATTTTTTTCATGCTCTGCTTTTATTTTAGTATATCTATCATTTATTAAGTCAATCTCTTTATTAAGATTTAATAAATATTTAGAAATATTTTCTATGTTTGAAACCTTTTCCTTTAAAAGTGCCTCCTTTTCAGCTATGACTGTCTTTCCGTTCTCTAGCCTTATGTTGTAATTGTTAATATCAGCAGATATCTTTTCCCTAATTTCCAAGTTTTTATCACGCTTAGTTCTTAAATCTTCTAATTTTTTTGCAATTTCTTCTCTTTTTTCTTCTTTTTCTTCTATAATCTTTAGCTCAACTTCAAAATCATTTATTGATGTTTCCCTCTTTAATATCTCTAACTTAGAAACAATCTCCTCTTTATCTTCTTTAATTTTACTTAATTCTAAATTATGCTTTTCCTTTTGCTCCCTCTTAGCCTTAATTGATATCTCATACTCTTTAAGCTCTAACTCCTTTTTCTGCATTTTTCCGTTAAATTCTTTAATTTTTAAATCCTGATTTTCCTTTAACTTTTTAAAATCTTGATAAGCTTTATAGAGATTATCATACTCTTCTTTTTCTCTTGCATAAGATTTTGTATTAGTATTCATATCTAAGTGATCTAAATCATAATGCATTGAACCGCATACTGGACATGGCTTACCATTTTCTAGCTCTTTTCTTAACACATCGCTATGCTGTGCAATAGCAACCATACTCTTTTTCTCAGCTAATCCCTCTTCATTACAAGGTTGATTATTAATAAGTTGCTCTAACTCACTCTCTAAATTCTTTAATTCCTTATTATCATTATCCTTATCTTTTTGTAAAGCTTCTAATTTAACCTCTTGTGTCCTAATTTCAGTATTTAAATTTAATAAATCTTCATCATACTTAGCCTTATTTTTATCTAAAGCTTCTACTTCTTTTAACAGAAGTACTGCTTCTTTTACCTTGTCTTTAATAGTTTTCTCTATTTTTAGAGAATCAAAAAGATTGGTTTCTTCTTTTATTTTGTCATCAATATCTGAAATTTCTTTATTAATATTCTTTAAAGTAACTTCATACTCTAATTTATCCTTTTCAATTTTTGCTTTTAATT
This sequence comes from Clostridium sp., assembly GCA_022767515.1. Classification (GTDB taxonomy): domain Bacteria; phylum Bacillota; class Clostridia; order Clostridiales; family Clostridiaceae; genus Clostridium. The sequence continues at coordinate 44,154 of JALENK010000060.1, read as the reverse complement.
TAATGCATTTTTCTATATCCTCTGATATTTTTAAGGCTTCCTCTGCATTATTTTTATCAATTATAAGCTTTGGTAATCTTTGCAGTTTAGCCTCTTCTACTTTTTCAAACTCTTCTTTACTTTTCACTATAAGTACTTCAAGCTCTTCCTTTTTTCTTTGAATATTATTCTCTGCTTCTTTAGATTCAATTAGATTTTTCTTAGTATCTTCAGCTCTTTTTACATAAGGCATAATAATTTCTGCTTCTTTAGCAAGATTCAATTTACTTTCCTTTAATTCCATTTCTTGCTTTCTATTATTCAACTCTTGACTTTTTCTTAAATAATCTCTTGCTTCTATTTGAAGCTCATAAACCTCTTTAGCACTTTCAAACTTAACCTTAAAAGCATCATATTCCTTCTTTTTAAGTTCTAATTCACTATTGTATTTATTAAGAATTTCCTTATTTTCAGATAGGACTTCTTCAGTTATCCCCTCATAGCCCTTCTCTTCGCCAATAAGCTGATTTTCTTCTGCTTTGAATTTTGCATTTTCACTTGATATCCTCTTAGCTAAATTATCCCCATATTTTTGAAGATTAAACAGTCTTTCAAGCATTTCTCTTCTATTTTTTCCTTCCAGTTTTAAAAATTCACTGAACTTCCCCTGTGGAAGAACTACAGTTCTTGTAAAATCCTCAAAGCTTAATCCAATTATCTTATTGCATAAACTATTTACTTCACTAATACTATCAGCAAGAATACTATTAGTTACTAAATCAGTAACTCTGCACTTTTGAGTTATTTTCCCGGTTTTTTTACTCCTTTTATAATTTCTCCATACATTATACTTTTTCACTTCTGAAAGAGATATTTGAAAGGTATAAGAGACACTAACTTCATCACAATTAGTATTTATAAAATTACTACTATTTCTAGAAATTTCGCCATAAAGAGCTAAGGTTATTCCATCTAAAATGGTTGACTTACCGCTTCCTGTTTGTCCAAAAATCCCAAAAAATCCTGCTTCAGTCAATCTTTCAAAATCTATTTCTTGTTCTTCAACAAAGCTATTTAATCCTTTTATTTTTAAATTAATAGGTTTCATTACGTTTCTCCTTTCCTAAGCTACTCTTCTATATCAGCAATTAATGAATTAAGCATTTCTAACACTTCAGAAGTTGGTTCTACGCCTCTTTGCTTTTTATAAAAGCTTTTAAATAAATCTTCAAATTTCTCCTCTTTTAATAAGTCCTCTGCTTCATCATTTTCTTTTGCTTCTATTATCGGTGTTATTTCAATTATATCTTCCTTAGAAGATTTCATTTCCTTTATTTCGTCTTCTCTTATATAGGAATCTGTCTTTATTTCTAAGTATACATAGCAATTCTTATCTGCATTATCCTTACACATTTTTATAGCCTCATCAACACTATCACATTTCCATATTTCTATAGGCTTGTATGTCTTTAATGCAATTTCCTTTACCTTACATTCTTCGTTAGGCTTTACCTCAACAATAAAACACTTTTTTTCATAGTTTATTTCACTTTTATTATAATGAATTGGTGCTCCTGAATATCTTGCCCTCTTATTAGTATTAGGAACTATCTGTGGCTTATGAATATGTCCAAGAGCTATATATTGAGCTTCACTTGGAAATACACTTCCATTAACAATATAACTACCACCAAGGCTTATATTTCTTTCAGAATCTGAAATTTCACTATCCATTGCAAAAAGATGTGATACTACTAAATTTATTGTATCCTCTCTATACTTTACTTTGCCCTTATCAAAGAATTCCTTTATTCTATCAGAATAAGATTTAAGATTTTTATCTTCATCATCCATATCTTTATAAATAACTTCATTTAACCTTTTTTCACTTGGATATGGAAGAGTTAATATTACTGCATTTTCATCATTAATCTTAATTTCAATAAAGCCTTCCCCAGAATCAACTACCATATTTTGACCATATTCCCCTGTTTCCACAACCGTCTTAGGAAGACCTACCATAATAATTCCATGCTCTCTTGCAAGAGGTCCTGCTGCTACTAATCTTTCTGGATTATCATGATTACCTGAAATAACTAGTATCATTCTTTCTCCATTTTCAGACATCCTCTTAAGTGTACTATAAAATAACTTTTCAGCCCTTGCTGGAGGATTACTGGTATCATAAATATCTCCAGCTATTATAACTAAATCCACCTTCTCATCATTTACAATCTTAATAATATCCTCTAAAAATTCTTCCTGTTCATCTAATCTACTATGTCCTTCTAGATTTTTCCCTAAATGCCAATCAGCCGTATGCAAAATTTTCATATTTTCTCCATTCCTCCTTTAAACTATACATTTATTGTAATAAATTAAAAAATAATATACAATGTTTTTATAGACTATTTTTAAGGGAGGATTATATATGTCTTTTTTTGAAAACCTAGCCTTCATAAAGGCAAATACTGCTTTTAATGCACGTAACTATGATAAAGCTCTTGAAATATATAAAAAGGCTTGTTCTAAGAAAAAAGCAGGCAATGGAATTAAACTGAGCTATGCATCCACATTAATTTATTTAGGAAAAGCTGATACCTGCAAAGAAGTATTAGACAGCATAGATTATGCATCTCTATCAGAGGATAGATTCAAAATTACATATCGTGAAACTGAAGGCAGATATTTATGGAAAATTGGTAAAATAGATGAAGCAATAGATACTTACAAAAATCTATTAAATGATTTTAAAACGACTTCTATTTATGAAACCCTAGGATATTTATTAATTGTTGGAAAGCGCTATGAAGAAGCACTTGAGCTTAATCTTGAAGCAAAGGACTATGATTCTAATAATGTTATCTTAGATAATTTAGCTCAATCCTACTATTACTTAAATCAAAAAGAAGAAGCTTTTAAAATTTATCAAAATATAATTGATGAAGCAGAAAAAAAGCCAAACTTCTCTGAACCATATTATTATTATGGACTTCTTTTAAAGGAAAATGGAAACGTAGATGAAGCTAATAATTGCTTTGAAAAAGCATTAACCTTTAATGAATCTAATTTATCAATAATCTCTCACGAAATGATTAAAGCTCAAATACAAAAATAGAAGAGGATGTCCCTCTTCTATTTTTTTGGTATAAAATCTTCAATTTTAACTGTACTAATATCTATTAATGTAGTATAAGGAGTATCCTTAAGCTCTTCATTTTTATCTATTATGCAGTTTTCCCCTATCTTTACCTTGAACTTTTCAATTTCCTCAAACATATCTATTTTTTCAGTAGAATAATATGCATAAAATCTTAACCAATCAACTCTTGCTGTTGAACATTCAAAAATATAAAGATATTTTCCATTGATTTCTTTCTTTTCAATTAATTCAAGAATATAGCTTGTTTTCGCTCTTCTTCTTATTAAATAAAATACTATCCCTGCAATAAATCCTAAATACATAACTATAGATATCGGATAATACCTAACAATTTCTATTGGATTTAAGGTTCCTTGTACATAACATAAGCCAGCTATTAGAACTATTGCATCAACTATAATTAGAGCACTAATTATTCTATTTATTATCTTTGCCTCATAACCTTTTTTAAATAAAACTAAAACTAAGGCTATTCCTGCAAATGTTAACCCTATAACAAATACTATAATATTACTATCATAAGTTATTATAACTGAATTTTGAGGATTTTTAGAATCATATTTAACATATCTTATATCACCCTTGTCAACATTGGATGATATATTATCTGAAGCAGTTGTTTGATATATTACATCATCTACTTGATAAGTAACTCTAATAATTTTAGAATCACCTTCTTTACTACAATATACTACTGTTGCTTCACACTTTTCATAATCTGCTGTCTTTTTATAGGAATCAACAAACTCTACTACTGAAAATATCATTATCATTAGTCCCATAAATATTACAAAAATTAATATCCATTTAGATGCATCATCTGTCTTTAGTGCTTTATTTCTTTGAAAATCATATTCTTCCCCATCCTTATTTCTTAGCACATATATCTCCCCCTTATATAAATATCCATAAATTTATACTTCTATTTTATCATCTTTATTTTTTTGTTTAAATCATTTTTTTTGCTAGTTTTATTAATTTTTCGCTACAATTAAGTTCTGGTTTTTCAATAACCTTGCTTAATAAAGAATTTAATACTCTTCCAACATCCTTTCCTTGAGCTCCAAGAGCTATAACATCTCTTCCATTAATATCTAAATCTTTTATAGAAAAACAATTATTGTCCTCTATAATTTTTTTTAGTTTTTCCTTAATTAACTCTAACCTTTCATGCTTCTCTTGATACATAAGAGGATTTTGGGCAAGTGCATCTGCTTCCTTTACCTTTAATAAATCATTAAATAAGTCAACCCCTATCTCACTTAAAACCTTTCTTATGCTCTTAAAGCTTGGCATATCCCTATCATGATATAAAACCAAAGTAGTCACTCTTTTTATAGTTTCATTATCATACTTCATTCGTTTTAATATCTCAAATGCCTTTTTACTCGACCTTTGAGGATGACCATAAAAATGTCCTATTCCTTTTTCGTCCACTGTTTTACACTGTGGCTTACAAATATCATGTAATATCATAGTTAATCTTAAATCAAGCCTAGATTCAATTATAGAGGCTGATTTTATAATGTGTTCTAATACATCATAAATGTGATGTGGATTCTGTTGCTTTACCTTATGACATAGAAGAAGCTCAGGTAAAAACTCCTTTAATAAATTAGTGTCTATAAGCTTATATATCCCATATGGATTAGAAATAATAATCTTATTGAATTCTTCCCTTATTCTTTCGATAGATATCCTATTAATACTATAGCTTAGCTCTTTTATTGCATTAAAGGTACTTTCTTCAATTTCAAAATCAAGCTGCGATGAAAATCTGATTGCCCTAAGCATCCTTAATGCATCTTCATCAAATCTCTTTAAAGGGTCTCCAACTGCTCTTATTATCTTATTTTGAAGGTCTTCAACTCCCCTATAATAATCCTGAAGTCCATTTTCTTCATTATAAGCAAGAGCATTTATTGTAAAATCCCTTCTAGCTAAATCCTCCTTTAAGTTGCTAACAAAATGAATTTCTTCAGGATGCCTTCCATCTACGTAATTTCCATCTAATCTATATGTTGTAACTTCATAATTTTCATTATTTAAAACAACTGTAACAGTACCATGCTGAATTCCTGTTTTAATTGTTTTATCAAAAAGCTTAACCACTTCATCTGGTTTTGCATTTGTTGTAATATCCCAATCATTTATGCTTCTATTTAGAATACTGTCTCTAACACAACCACCAACCACATATGCTTCAAAATTGTTCTTATTTAATACATTTATTATATATTTAACATCTTCAGGTAGCTTAAGCATTTAATATCACATCCTTATATATGTCAATTAAAAGCTGATTAGTTGCCTCTATATCAGGATTATCATTTAAAACTGTATTTTTAGATGCATAATCAAATTGCTGTACATATTTGTCTACCATTTCAAATATTTCCTCATAGCTATAATAACCATTTCTAATATCCATTAATATTTCATGATCTGCCTCTCTGTATGTATTTACTCCTTTTCCTTCAAGTATTTCTGTCCCCATATTTAAAAGCCTTATTAAATGCATTGCATGTTTATACATATGTGCACTATCCTTCTTATTATTTCTATGTGTAAGCTTATCATAGCTTCTAACAACATTACTCATCTCTGAATATATATTCTTAAAATCTCTAAGTGGATAATGTTTAAAATTTATATCCATATATATTTCCTCTGTCATACTATCTCTTTTAGATGTATCAACATATAATTTTAAATTATTATCATCAAAAAATTGATACCTATCATTCATAGTTGCAATTTGATTATTAATTGAATTTAATATGTGTTCTTCTTTTTCATAACTTGGATAATTATCTCTAACTAGTGAATTTTGTAGCCTTCTAAGCTGTTGAGATGCATAACCTCCAAAGCTTTGTATGGCTTTTTTAGATAAAAATATATCTATATTATTTCTAAGTTCTTTTCCATATTTATTACACACAAAAACATGCTCATCCTTAGTTCCAAGCATCTCAATAGTATTAGGATTACAGTTTAATAAAAGCTTAATTATCTTCTTTAACCCATAAATAACTGTATCTGTTTCCTTATCCTCAAACTGTTGAAATGAAGTAAGCCCAATAATATTAGAAACCCTCTCAACAGCAATGCCTCTAACATCTAAATCACTACTGTCGGTGTTAGTTCCATACGCATAGCTTCCACCTAAAGTTAATAATATTATATTTTTGCCTAAATTTTCATCTCTTCTTAAAAAATCATATTCAAACGTTTCTAACTTTGATTTTATTTCTTCTGTATTCATAACTTTCCCCTAAAATCCTGCTCCTACATCCTTTGCAATATGCGAATCAGAACCATAAACCTTTCTTATATTATTATTAACCAAAATCTCATAAAATATACCTGATGGATAAGTTTCTTTACATAATGGCTTTCTAAGTCCTGCGGTATTATAATCAAATTCCATATCTCTTTCCTTCATTTCCCTAACTATCTTATTAAATAAAGCTATATTTTTATATTCATAAGGATATTTCTGTGCAAACTTTCTAACTAATGTAATATGCCCTATTCTCTTGGGTTTATACTTACCTAAATCAGAGGTAATTGATTTATAAACAGTATTAAAGTATAAATTATAAACCTCTTCTAGACTACCAAGTTCCTTTAAAAGATATTCAAAATCATTAAGTCCATCTATTGCATAGTAATTATCCTTATACTTTACAAAATGCACTGATAATATAGAATCTTCAATATTTTCTCCATATCTATTTAATTTTTCTCTAACAGTGTCTTCCATATCATCAATATAATCCACTTCAAAGCCTAAATTTATTTTTAATCTATCTTTAAATGTAGCCTTAATTTCATTAACCTTTTTTATATACTCCTCTGTTGCCTCATCAGAAAGTGCACACTCCTTTAAAAATTCATTGTCTACACCATTTAGAGTATCTGGAAGAGGTAGATGTTCAGTAAAAGTGATTTCCTTTAACCCTTCCTCTAAAGCCTTATAAACGTAATCTTCAAATTTTTCATTCATCTCTCCATGAGGACATAGAGGTGTATGAATATGCCCATCTCTAATTATTTTACTCATAACATCACTCCTTTGCATCATTTACTATATCTAACTCAAATAATTCATCATTTATTTTTACTAATTCTTCTTTTTCTCCATAACGAGAAATCATTCCATCAACTACCTGTAAAATTGAACTGTAAAATGAAACAATTAAAAGATTATAATCCTTTTGAATACTCTCCATACCATCTTTTGCACTAACCATATGAGAGATACTAGCGACACTACAATGAGAGATATTAGATAATGCTTTATAAATCATCTCATTTTCTTCATATATTTCCTCTAAATCCTTTAGTTGTCTAAGCTTCCAAGGTCTTACCCCTAGTCCATCTCTCCATTCTTCAAAATAATTCTCTTTCAAAAAAATATTTTGTATAAGCCACAAATCTTCAAAGCTTGATCTTACAATATTTATTCCATCAATTAAAAAACCCTTTCCTATAAGAATGGTAGCAGCTAACATATGATCTTTAATTCGTTCAAATACTAGTTTAGCATAATACTCTAAACTTCCATCTTCTTTACTATATTCATCTAAATACATATTTATCTTTTTTACATAATCACATAATACATTAAACTTATCCAATTGTTCCTTGCAAACAAATGCAAATTTATTTTCAACATCTTGACATATTCTACTACTACTATATGGCTCATTTGTCATTTTCCTCACCATCCATTTTTTAATCTCTATATATAATTATATAGAAAAAAAATACCTCGTCAAACTTAATTGACGAGGTATTTTTTTCATACTAAAACTTGTAATCTTCTCCGTTATTATTATCCCAGATTTCATTACCATTGCATCCATATGAAATTACATATTTAAATGAGTCCTTTGTCTTAGTGCTTAGCTTTAGTGTTGTACTCCATATTTCAATTCCATTTTCATCTTGTGAAACATAATCTAAAGATTTATATTGTGTTGTTTCCCAATTGTCTTCAGTATAAACCACTAAAACTCTCTTATTAATATCATAATTCTTAAGAACAACATTTATTGGATATTTAGTAACTGTCTTCTTATCATCTTCATCAAATAATACCCTTACGTGAGAATCTCCAAGATAGTCAGCTAAGTTTATTGCCTTTTCTTCTACTTTAGCTTCAACTTTCTTTTCTACTTCTTTGTTCGCCTCTTCTGCCTTAGTTTCTACTACTTTATCTACTGCCACCTTAGTTTCTTCCGCCTTGGCTGCCACTTTAGCTGTTGTTGTTTTAGCTGCAACTTTAGTTGCTACTTTCTTTGTTGTTGTTGTCTTTCTGGCTATTGTTTTCTTTGCCATTTTGGTTCCCCCTTTTTTCATTATGATTTTATTGTATCACTTTTTAATATTTTTGTAACTATTTTTACTTATAAAACAAAAATATTTACAAATTGTTAAAAAAATAAAAGGTTTACATCGAAAATAAATAAAAAATCCCAGATTTTCATCTGAGATTTTTTTATTAGATTCTTTCTGCCATTTCATATAACATTTTTTCAGTAGCATCCCAACCTAAACATGGATCTGTAATAGACTTACCATAAATGTGTTCTCCTACCTTTTGAGTACCTTCTTCAATATAACTTTCAACCATAACTCCTTTTACAAGTCTCTTAATGTCTGAATTATATTCTCTACTATGAAGTATTTCACTAACTATTCTTGGTTGCTGTTCAAACTTCTTTCCTGAATTTGCATGGTTTGCATCAACAATAATTCCTTTATATTTAAATGAAGATTCTTCATACATTTTTACTGTTTTTAATAAATCTTCATAATGGTAGTTTGCAACACTATTTCCGTTTGTATCAACAAATCCTCTTAAAATAGCATGAGCATATTCATTTCCACTTGTTGATACTTCATGGTCTTTATATATAAAGTCATGAGAAGCATGTGCTGCCTTTATTGCATTAAACATAATAGATAAATCTCCACCTGTAGGATTCTTCATACCAATTGGAACATCTACTCCACTTGCTGTTAATCTATGTTGTTGATTTTCTACACTTCTTGCACCTACTGCAACATAAGTTAATAAATCACCACAATATATATGATTACATGGATATAACATTTCATCAGCTGGAGTCAAGTATGTTTCCTTTATAGCACGTACAAACATTTTTCTTATTGCATATATTCCTTCTAATATGTTTGGTGCTTTTTCTGGATCTGGTTGATGAAGCATACCCTTGTATCCTTCTCCTGTTGTTCTTGGCTTATTAGTATATATTCTTGGAACAATAAATAATTTATCTTTAACTTGCTCGTTAACCTTAGCTAATCTAGATACATAATCACAAACTGCATCTTCATCATCTGCTGAACATGGTCCTATGATTACTATAAATTTATCACTTTCTCCTCTGAATATTTTCTTAATTTCGTCATCTCTCTCTGCCTTAATTTTCTTTAAATGCTCATCTAAAGGAACTTCTTGCATTATTTCTTCTGGAGATGGTAATTTTCTTAATTTATTAAAACTCATATTTAAGCCCCCTATTTTATTCGATTACTATTAATATATAATTATTATTTAATTTGGTCAAGTACAAAGCATTAAAATTTTCTATCTTTTGTTTAATTTTTTCTTTATTTCCATCTTATTTTTATACATCATTTCATCACTTCTCTTTATTGTATCATGTATAGAATTATCTACATTATCATTAAATCTTGCCACTCCAAGAGCTACTGTAAATGGAAATACAAATTCCTTTGCCTTTGATTTTATTAAACTTTTAAACGCTAAAACTTCCTTATCTAAAGTTTCTTCATGGGAGATACAGACAAATTCGTCTCCACCAATTCTAAAGCATTTACCTTTTTTAAAAAATATTTTTGCCATACATTCATAACAAGTAGTAATAGCCATATCTCCATATTCATGCCCATATGTATCATTAATATGCTTTAAATAATTTAAATCAAATAAAACAACTATTGTACCAGATAACTTTTCAATGTCTTCATCATAACTTTTTAATTCTTTTTCGTAAGCATTTCTATTAAGTGCCTTAGTCATCATATCTATATCAGCAATTTGAAGCATATAATCTGCTTTTTTCTTTTCTGATAGAACCTTAAAATAATCTGTAATAAGATGAAATATAAAGAAAAATATTAAAAATAACACACTCACTAATATGATGTTTGCTACATAGTCATACTTATTAAAGCTTTGAAATATAATAGCTATCACACCTGTAACCATCATAACACACATCGGAATTTTGAATATTTTCAGTGTCTCATTACCTATATATTTAACTTCATAGATTACTATTACTATTATTTGAATTATATTAGCTATAAGTATACCAAAGAAAATACTTAAAATATCAACCATATCTACTATGCTATTAAACTGCAATATAATATTTAATATAAAGTTTGCAATATATAGTCCACATGTAATTTTTAATTGTAATCTTTTATTTGATTTACAAAACAAATATATATACCCATTACAAGCTATCGGCAGTAATAACAAACTAAAATATTCTATATAATATGACATCTGAGGGTCTCCAAAAATTATATTGTAGATATTAAACTGAGCGAGAGCCCAAAATACAACAAGTAATGCGCAAAATGCCATCATTGGAAAAGACCTATATCCAATATATTTGTGTTTTTTTGCTACAAAATAAAATCCAAAACAAATAAATGCAATTATTGCAAGCAAAAATACCATTAATAATGACGGTATCATATTTGCAAACATTTTAACCATTACTGTTTCTGAATCACCACACATTACCTGATTTAAGACACCTGAATATTGTTCATACTCGGAAGAGAAATATATAGTTAATTTCTTTCCTTCACTTTCCTTTGGTATCTTAATATAGTGGTTCATAGACCCCTTAGTCTTTGAAATAGTATAATCATCATACAAATAGCCATAAGAATAAATTTTAACATCATTTAAATATACTTCTATCTTCTGATGATATGTTGGTAAAATTAAAGTTTTAGCATATTTAAATTCTCCTGTAAGGTATTTTATTACAGCTGCTTTCTCACCTTTTTTAACCTCTTTTTTTAATGGAAGTGAAACATTTTCTTCATAGTCATCTCCATATGAATATGTCCACCTATCATTCATATTTATTAAATTAACTGAACCTAAGGATACATCTTCATAATTATAATAATTATGAACAAATAGAACTATAATAATAGAAAATGTACACAATAGTGCTATAATCTTATTTAAATATTTCAGTTTAATCACCTCAATTCAAACCAATTAAATCATATTTCTACTTTTTTTTCAACGTCTAAATATTAAATTTTCCTAAATAATATCAAAAATTTAGTAAAAAAAAACTATTTCAAAAAACTTGAAATAGTTACATTACATTTTATTGAAGTATCTGAAGTGCACCCTTAGGTATTACTTCCAACTTAACAACTGTCTTATCCTCATTTTTTTTACTCTTAGTATTTAACTCTAAGCTCTCATTATAACTGTGATTTTGACTTGAATATAATTCTACAAAATCACAGCTATCTTTTTTACCTTTTAAAACCATTTTTAAATTCTCCTCTTACCTATAAACAACTTTCCATAGTTGACTACCCTAATTACTTCTCACAAAATATATTATACATATATTTGACTATTTGTTTGTTAACAAATTGTAAATATTCTTTTTCTAAATTGTTAATCTTTCCATTTTTATCTTATTTTTAAACGTAATTCTCTAATTATATTTATAATACACTATACAATAAAGCATAATAAAAGCAGGTTTGACATATATCAAACCTGCATAATTTTTATCTTGCTGGAATTACTGAAGCTATAGCACTAGCCATATTAGATAATGGCATTGTCTGTAACCAAATGTGTCCTGGTCCTGTAATTTTTGTATTGAAGAATCCTTCTCCACCTAAAAGCTTATTTCCCATTCCTTTTACTGTTTCTATAGACATAGTACAAGTAGCATCCATCGCTGCTAAATATCCTGTATCAATAATCATTACTTCTCCTGGATCTAAATCATATTCAACCACACTACCATCTATCTCCAAGAAAGCGGTTCCATTTCCTTCTAATCTTTGCATTATAAATCCTTCTCCTCCAAAGAATCCTGAACCTAGTTTCTTTTGAAAAGCTATTGACATTGAAATTCCAGGCTCTGATGCCAAATATGCTGATTTTTGAGCAATTATGCTTCTTGATGGTGTTATTTGCACTGGTAATATTGTTCCAGGTGCTGTCATAGCAAATGATATAAGACCTGATTGTTTTTCAGCCCTATAAGTATTCATAAACATAGCCTCACCAGAAAATGCTCTAGAAAACATTTTTCCAAGTCCTCCACCCTTAGTTTCCATAACCATATTAGATGTCATCCAAGCCATTGCACCTTTCTGACAATTCATCGATTCCCCTGCTTCTAATTTGACTTCAACAGCACAAAATGGCTGACCTAATATTCTGTATTCCATATCCTTTTCCCCCTATTAATAATTAATTGTATAATCTATTGGCAATATAGTTCCGTCTTCTCCTTTATATGTGACTCTCATCAGAACTTGTATACCATCTTTAGCTTTTACTGTAATAATAGCATTTATATCTCCCTTAAGGACTTGTCCATTAGATAAAATGCCTTCAATAGTCTTTGGAACTTCAACTTCCTCCATTATGAAATCTCCCCATGAAGCTACCTTTGTCATAAGTTTAAGGCAACGAGTCTCTTCACTAATGGGATTTACCATACCGTATCTATCCTTTAATAATCCGTAATAGCTTTCATGTACATAACATATTTTATCCATTTGTTTATAACTATTAACTTGACTTTCATTTAGCAAATATCCTTCTTGAACAAGTAATTCTGTTGGCTCCCCACTATTATACATAAGTGGTAAACCATCTTGAGTTACTTTGCACTTATAAGTTATTTCTGTTCCATAACCATAATTTCCAATACACTCAAGTATCTCCACATCATAAAAATCAGTTTTATATAGTTCTTCCTTAGATATATGCTTCATATATTCTTCTGAACTTAATATATTTTTTAATACTGATTCTAACAAAGGTGTAGGTATATATAATTTTTCTCCAACATCATATTGAAAACAAGTTGTTAATATTTTAGTATCTATTACTCTTTCTTCTTTAAGCATACCCTCTTGATTGCTATTTATATATTTGATTTTGCTATTATGTTTTAATGCTCTAACCATTAGTAACCCCTCCTGCACAAGTCTAAATCTATATTCATTGTTACGTATCCGCTACTTACTTAATTATAATTTTACATAAATATTATCTTACTTTAAATAGTATTTCACAATAGTTTACAAAATATTCATTTTTATTTTTTTTCAAATATTTTTCTAAATTCATTTAGAATTTTCTCAACCTTAGATACTTGGGTTCTTAAAGTATCATATTCTCCATTATATTTCTTAATTTTATTATTACATTCATTTATATACTGTTGCTGTTCATCAATCTTTACAGAAAGAATTTTATTATATTCATCAATATATCCAAATATTTCTTGGTTCATAACTGCAACTCTCTTGAATTGATCTCTTCTATCCTCTTCAAAAGCCATATATCGAAGTTCTACACCTCTAATTCTTTTATTTAGGTCTCTTCTCCACTTTTCTAATTCTTTTCTAGTTTCATCCCAATCATCTTCTTTATCATCTTCTTTATGAATACCACTTGCATAATATTCATCTAATTTTTTATTAAGCTCATCTGCTTCTGTAGTTAATTCCTTTTCCTTATCAGCAAATTCTAAGTACTTATTATCAATTATGACTAATTGATTTTTAATATCTTGATAAGTTTCAGAAGATGATTTTATATTGTAAATAATTCTTTCATTGACCTTTAGCTCCCTAAGCAAATCTTCCATACTCTTTATGTATGCTAAAGGAGCTTCTATTTTTTCATATTCCTTTACATTCTTATTTTTCCATGCATCAAAGATCATATCAAAGTCAGTAGTAATACCTTCTTTTTTCTTTAATTTTTTCACTCCCTCTTCATGGTATGGCTCTAAATATTTTTTTCTATCTTCATGCGATTCTCTTATTTCCTCTTCCTTTGACATTAATTCTTTTAATTCATTTAAATCTTTTACTGCATCATTAAAATCAGGTACTACCTTTTCAAAAAACATATTTATATTACTATGAATATATTTTGATTTAATACTTTCAATCCTCTTTAATAATGCACTTTGTAGCTTCTTTGTATTCTCATTTAAATAACTTGAATCTTCTCCTAAATACTCCTCAGCTAAATTTTCATGCACTAACACTGTATCAATCATAAGGGTATCCTCAATTTTTCCTGATAGAGTTTCTTTAAGTTCTTTTAATATTTTTTCAAATTCTTCCTCTTCTTCATCTATTTCATTTATTCTATTAATTACTAGAGAAGGCTTTATAACTTTACTAACCTCATTAAGTGTATTTATTTCGTTTACAGAAACCCTTTTACCATAAGCACTAATCCAATATGCAATATCACTTACTGACAAATAGCTTTTTATCTCCTTAATATAGTTTTTATCCTCTATATCTAAACCTGGAGTTTGAATTATTGTAATTTCCTTAAGTACTTTTTTTGGTAAAAATATTTCTACATATTTAATAGTTTTTCTTAATGTATTTTTACCACTTGTATCTACTGTCACTGACTTTAAATCCTTTAAGTCAACTTCCTTTTCTGTATTATCTCTATAATAAGCAACAACTTTCTTCTTAGGTCCATAAGATATTTTAATAAATACTGAAACCCCATACTTAGCATTACTTTTTAATATATCCTCACCAATAAAACTATTAATAAAGGTTTTTTTACCAATAGTATACTTTCCCATAACTGTTAATACTACTGGTTTAACTAATTCATCATACATAGAGTGTAATATACCTGAATGAACTGAAAATCTTGGCATCTTTTCTATATCAACATAAGAATCCTTTAACTCTTTTTTTAAATCATTAAATAATATTCCATAATTATCCTTAGAATTATTATCTGTAATATAATTTTCTAATTTAATTTCTTTACTACTATCATTATTCTTTCTTAGCTTACTTAGTATTTTTCCAAATATATCCGCCATATAAAATCCACACCAGCCTTTTTTATATTCTAACTACAAATTTATTCAATCTAAACTTAATTCTACTACTTTTTATAAAAATAAACAACCTCCTATAAACAATGTTATAAGAGGTTTTAATATTCTATTGTTCAAAAAAGCTATTTATCTTTTTAAGTATTTCCTGTTGTGGTAATGTTTTTAAGATATATCCCTGTGGTTTTAGTGACATTACCTTTAAAATTGACTCTCTATCATTAACACCAGTCAAGAAGAATACCGGTATATTCTCAAATTGTCCAGCTCTTCTTATAATATTAAGAGTCTGGGCGCCATCTAATTGTGGCATTTGATAATCAAGCAAAATCAAATCTGGAAGTGGATTAGTTTTACTAAGTAATTCAATTGCAAGTGTGCCAGATGGTGCCATCACAACATCATAATATTCCCTTAGTGCTCCTCCCATATATCTTAATATCATAGGGTCATCATCAACAAGCATTATTTTCTTTTTAGAAGCCTTTTTATTTTTAGCATTCATGTATTTAACAATTTCATCATATACTTCATTTATTTTTAAGTTAGCAAGGTTTATTACTCCTTTAAATTGAGTAAATTGATTTAACATATACTTATTTTCAGTGTTTCCCATTAAAAATACTGGCAAATTATTTGGATCTATAAATTCCTCTTTTATTGCTTTAAATGCTTCAATTTCTCTTGTTGAAATTCCAGTTACCTCTATTACCACCAGCCCTACCATTCCATCATCTACACTACACTCAACTTCAAGCAAATTAAAATTGGAAGGCTTTACTACAAACTTTCTTGAAAAAATATTCCGTATTAGTGCCGTCATATTACTACCACTAGTTAAAAACAATAACTCATTTTCCATTTTCTATCTCTCCCTTAATCTAACCTAGTTTTTCTATCATTTCATCAATTAATTTTGGTGTTTCTTCTACATTAAAATTAGTAATGTATTCCTGTAATGTTTCAAAATCTTCTTGAAGTACATCAGGTACTTTTATTTCTTGAATTTCATTCATAATATCATCTGCAGAATTTAAATCAAATTCTTCCATTGCACTCTTAAGTAAAGATAACTTTACTATAATTTCCTCGTTTGATACTTCTACCTTTTCAGCCTCTTCTTCCTTAGGAACAAATGGTTCTAAAAATTCATGATATTTTCTATATAATGCAAGTAATAGTGGTGTATCTTTATGTATTTTATTAAGATTCTCTGCATTTCCTGCTGCTTCTAATCTAGCTGCAAGTTCTGATATTACTGTTGCTCCAATAATCCTTGAAGAACTCTTAAGTGCATGAACCTGAATTGTGTATTCCTTTATCTGTTCATTTCGTTCATATTCCTCTATCTGCTTAGCTTTACTTTCAATTGTATCATAATACATTTTTAACAATTGGTCAAATGACTCCCTATCTGGATTATATTTTTTTGCCTCATACATATCAAGACCTGTAACATATTCCCATTCATTATTAGTTTCCTCTTGCTGATTTTCTTCTTTTTGAGCTTCTTCTTTAACATCTACATCTACTGTTTCAACCTTTACTAATTCATTTGGCAAATAATCTACTATCATTTTTTCAAGCTTATCTGAATTTATTGGTTTTGATAAGTAGTCTACAAAACCTTCCTTTAAGTACATCTCTCTAGCACCCGATATTGCATTTGCTGTTAATACTATTATAGGTGAATCCTTACACATATTTTCTTCTTGATTCTTTAACGCATGAAGTGTCTGAATTCCATCCATCTCAGGCATCATATGATCTAAGAAAATTATATCATAGTGGTTCTTTTTAACCTCCTCAAGACAAGAAGTTCCACTCTCTAAGGTAGTTACATGTGCCTTAGTTTCCTTTAAAAGCTTTTTAATAACTAACCTATTCATATCGTTGTCATCAACTACAAGAATATTAGCATCCGGAGTAGTATAAACCTTTTTCTGCTTATCCAAAGTATTTAATTTCTTTATTGTGTTCTCTGCTTGTACCTTGAAATCTCCCATAGGTGTATAGTCTACTACTGTCTGCTCTATAGTGAAGGAGAATGTTGAGCCTTTTCCGTATTCACTCTCTACATCCAATTTACCTCCCATCATATCTAGAAGCTTAACCGTAATTCCAATACCAAGACCTGTACCTTCAATATTACGATTTTTCTCAATATCAAGTCTTTGGAAGGTTTCAAATAGTTTTCCAATATCCTCCTGCTTAATTCCAACTCCTGTATCTACAACTGAAACCTTAACAAATATGGAATCCTTTTTAGCCTTACTCCAGTCTATATTTAAAGTTACACTACCCTCTTTAGTATATTTTATTCCATTAGTTATAATATTAGTCAGAATCTGACGTATTCTCACATCATCACCAATAACCCTATACGGCATATCTTTAGCTGCATTAATATTAAACTTTATTCCCTTCTTTTCTGCCCTTGGAGAAAGCATATTATAAATATCATATAAAAGACTGCTAAACTCATATTCAACTGGAACAATTTCCATTTTACCAGATTCTATCTTTGAAAAATCTAATATATCATTAATGATTGATAAAAGTGCTGTACCAGAATTTTTTATATTGGTAGCATATTCAACAATCTCCTCCTCCTTTGCTTCTCTAAGTATCATCTCACCCATACCTAAAACAGAGTTCAATGGTGTACGAATTTCATGTGACATATTTGCAAGGAAATCACTCTTTGCTTTATTTGCAGCATTGGCTTCATATAATGCCTCCTTTAACTGCTTATCAGATTTATGTATTTTTTCTACATCAACTAATTGATTAAAAAGTATTTTTAACGTATCTAATTTACTACTTTCAATCAAATCATCATTGGCTATTCCAGCTTCTCCAATAACCCCATATGCAATAAAAATTGCTTGTAATTTTTCTTCCTTTATTATTGGAATAGCCATAAAACAAATCATATCATCCTCTTCAAATATATCGATAAGTTCACTATAATGAACAAACTTACTATTTATCCTTGTTACAACAAATGACTTATTTTCTTTAGAATTAAAATACTCAACTATATTAAATATATCAATATCACTTAACTTCTTATTTACAGAATCATAAGCAACATTAATAACTCTTCCATCTCTTGTAAGATTGAATTCATTATAGTTTTCAATATCCTTTTCTTTTGAAAGAGTTATATATAACATTTTTTCAAGCTTTAAGAAATTCCCTGCCATATCAATAGAGGATTTTATACACCCCACCTCATCATCACTCTTATTTAAATTATTATTCCATAATGAAATAAATTCAAATTCCTTGCTCTTTAAGTCTAAGTCCATTTCCATTCGCTTCTTTTTAAGTAAAGCAAACATTTTCTCTTTAGTAATTCCCTTTAAAGAAAAATCGTATTTTTTCTCTACTATTTTTTTACCTTCAAGGATATAATCCATTCTTTCTGCAAGGTCAAATAACTTATATTCCTTTGCAAATTCTCTACATTTTATAATTATATCTTTTGCCTTATCTTCCAATCCCATATTCATATACAATTTATAGCTTGCTCTTGCCAATATAGGATACATAAATGGCCATTGTCCTTCTTCAACCTTAAAAAATTCATAAGCTCTGTTAATTTTCTGCTCTGCTGTTTGAATATCACCATCTTTTAGGCTAACTAGACCTTCTGTAATATATAATAAAAATAATGAATCTCTTCTAAGTCTACAACAACCATCTATTACTTCTTGTTCATATTTAAATCCAAATTCAATAATATTTCTTAATTTATAAAGATTAAGTGAGCACTTATAATCCATTTCCATTTCCATATAACAATATGCTAACATTCCATAAAGCTTTGATAAATCACACATAGACAAATCAAAGCTATTTAGCATTTCCATCTCTTTGATTGCTATAATTAAATATTCACTTGCTGCTTTATAATCTCTTGCACACATACAATTAACACTCATATTGTAAACTGCAAGTAAAAATTCAACTATATTATTATCTGTAGAATAGTTTTCAACAACACCCTCCACTAATAAGCTATCATACATCTTTAACAAAAGCTCATTATTCGTTTTATGTGACATTCCATATTCTTCTGTCATTGTATACCTATAGGCCATAAATGAATACTTTTGATTTGAAAGTTCTAAGCCTAAATATTCCTGCATTCCAACATCTAATTTAAACAATTTATCATTTATATTATTATTATTAAAATATATGTTTTTTCTTCCATATGCGCTCTCTAAAAAAAATCTATTATTTATCTTTTTTCCATACTCAACAGCCTTATATAGATATTCAAAATCTTTTTTTCCTGTAGATATATCTTCAATTTCCTCATCCGAAATCTCAAAATTATATAAGTACATATTTGCAAGTAAATTATATTGTTCTCTTTTCTCTAATTCTTTAGCAAGCTCAATTTCTGCTTGAGATATTTTTTCTTTTCTTCTTGTAAGTATAGTTTTATCATAACAAAGCATAATATAGTAATTTAAATCTGCATAAAAATCATAATCTTCATTACCATATACGTTAGCAAACTCTTTACACTGCATATAATATGCAAAAGCTTGTTTAGGTTGATTTTCAATATTATATATCATACATTTAAAAAATGCATATATATAATTTACAATATCATCTTCTCCGGAAGATAGCTTTTTTAGTTCTTCACACAAAAACTTTTCGATATAATAATCCATCTTATGTATAACCATAAGATTAGTTCTGTATTTTGAATAAATATTTGCCATAATTAAGTATATTATAGATTTTTTTTGATATTCTCTATCCACCTCAATAGTCTTATTTGAAATATTATCATAAAGAAGCTGAGAATAATATAAGGTTTGATTTACATTAGTCATAACAATCATATTATTTATTTTACATATTATATCTTCAATATCTTCTGCTTTTAATTCTAAGTCCTTACTTCTAACTTCACCCTTAATTATTTCTTGTTCATCATTTATTATATTAGAATAATCAATAATCATATCTTTTCTATTTAAAAGTTGCAAAAGCTTATCCCAATCATTTTGCATATATTCAAGTACATCATAATTGTCATTATAATAAACTAAAATAGATAGATTATTAATCTGCCCTTCCTCTATAATTGCCTTAAAAATTTCAATAATAGAAGAGTTAGAATTTTGAAGTCCGTCAAATACTAAAATTAACTTATTAAATTTAAGAATATACTTTAAAATTCTAATTACAGAATCAACAAACATTTCCTGTTCATATCTTATTTCACCTAGCACTACAAGCTCTGATCTAAGAACGAACCCTGTTTTTAGATACGAAATAAAGCACTCCTTATGAAGGGAATATATACCACACTCATTTATAAAATCCTCTTCTGTCATAAACTCTGAATATAATCTCTCATATATATCCTTTATCCATCCAAGCAATGGAGAAAAAATAGATTGTATTTTATCTGTATCATATCTATAATAATATATTTCAATATCCTTATTTTGTATAATGCCCTCTATCTCTTCTTTAGAAAATGCACTATTTTGATTTCCCTTTATAAAGAACACTCTTCCTTCATTAATCTTTTTTTCCATAGCTTTTAAAGTCTTTATATATTCTTTTTTCATCCCCAATTACCCTCTTTACTATAAATTTTCAAATTGCTTAATGTTGTAATAACGTTTACATTTTTTCGTATAATATTCCCTCATTAATAATTAACTATATTATAATCATACTATTTTTTCTCAATTTATTCAATGAATCTACAAAAAATGAACTTAAATTAACTAAATTTTAACAAAATTTTCAGGACATATTCTATTAATTGAATATGTCCTATCTAATACTATCATCTCATTATATATACTAAATATATTGTAACTATAGATACAAATATCTGTATTATTGCAAATCTAAATACTGTTTGAGTATTAGACCACTCTTTAACTTTTCTTACATGGTCGTGAAGAGGCAATCTAACATCTTTAAAAATATGAATTTTTAAGAATCTTAATAATGCTACTTTTAAAAGACCAAGCCCACCATCTAATACTAATACAAGGGAAACTAATAAATATATTATAGGGCTTCCTGTTTTAAGAACTGCTATACTTATAAATAGTCCCATTGCTCTTGAGCCTGCATCACCCATCATAAGCTTACTTGGTGCTGCATTAAACCATAAATAAGCCAAAATACATAGTCCAAATATAATAATTAAATAATTAAATTCATCATTATTTCCCTTAATAACATTAATTATGTATATTGATGTTATTGTTATTATTGTCAATGTACCAGATAAGCCATCGACCCCATCAGAACAGTTAGTTACATTTATCGCTGTCCATACTAATATCACAATCAAAATTCCATAAACAATAGGATTAAGGATAAATTCTGTACCAAAAATTAATAGCTCAACACTATTTACATTATAATATAAGAATGCAATTGCAATAATTATTGCAATTATAAAATCTAAAAGCCCTTTTTTATATTCTCCCCATGGTGCCTTTGATGCATCATCTAAGTATCCTGTCATCATACCTGCAATTATTGCAATCAAGTATATTGCTATTTCAAAATTCATAGGTGCAAATAATACTGTAGTAACTGCAAAAACAAGAATAAATATTATTCCTGCACCTCTTGGCTTACCTGCTGACTGTTTTCCATTAACTGCAAAGTCTCTACCAAGGTCCTTTGGAAGATAATCACTTAACTTACTTGTAAAAATAAATGTTGCAAAAAAAGCAAAAATCATACCTAAAACTTGTATTATCGAACTTGTATCTTTAAATAATAAGCTTAACATTACTCCATCTCCTTAAATTTTATATTCCCTAACTATTATATGGTTAATTTTTTTAAAAATGCCTTTGTTCTTTCATTTTTAGGATTATCAATAACCTCTTCTGGACGTCCCTCTTCTACAATTATACCTCCATCCATAAATATTACCCTATCTGATACAGCTTTTGCAAAATCTATTTCATGGGTAACTATTACCATTGTCATTTTTTCCTTTGCTAGTTCCTTTAAAAGCTTTAATATTTCTGCTGTAATTTCAGGGTCAAGTGCTGATGTGGGTTCATCAAAAAATAACATCTTAGGCTTCATTGCAAGTGCTCTGGCAATTGCTACCCTCTGCTTTTGACCTCCAGAAAGTTCACAAGGATAAGCATTCTCCTTCTCTTTAAGTCCAACCTTCTTTAAAAGAACTCTAGCTTCATTAAGTACCTCCTCTTTATCCCTCTTTTGTACATGTATTGGCGCATCTACAATATTTTTAATTACTGAATAATGAGGAAATAAATTAAAGTTTTGAAATACAAGCCCAAAATAGTTTAGAGCCCTTTTTAAACTTTCCTTTGATGCATATACTGCCTGATTCTTATCATTATTTTGAACAATCTTATCATTACAGTAAATAAGCTCTCCACTAGTAATATTTTCAAGCAAAGTACAGCATCTAAGAAGAGTAGTTTTACCAGAACCAGATGGTCCAATTATTGATACTACCTCTCCTTCATTTACAAATAAGTTTATATCCTTTAATACTTCATTATCATTAAAACTTTTTTTCAAATTATTTACTTCTAATATCTTCATACTTTTCTCCCATTTTTACTTATAATAGTCAAGCTTCTTCTCTATTCTTTCCATTATAAATGCAACTATAAAATTAAATATATAATAGAATATTCCTGCAACAAATATTGGAATAATATTTGTCTGAGATGCTGCTACCTGTTTTGCTATAGTAAACATTTCTGCATATGCTATAGAAAATGCAAGGGATGTATCCTTTACCAAAGTAATAACCTCATTAGTTACAGGTGGCATAATATTTTTCACCATCTGAGGGAAGATTATTTTCTTAAATGTTTGTATTCTATTATAACCAAGCACATAGGAAGCCTCTCTTTGACCATTATCAATGCTTTGAATACCTGCTCTATATATTTCTGCAAAATAAGCTGCATAGTTCAAAGAAAAACCTATGATAACAGCATAAAATCTATAAGAATATGGTGTATTAATCTTAAATATGTAATATGGACCAAAAAATACTACAAGAAGTTGAAGCATAAGTGGTGTTCCTCGCATTATTGATATATAAATCTTAGCAATCCATTGTAATACTTTAAATCTAGACATACGAACAAACATAACTAATAATCCAAGTGGCATAGAAAACACTAATGTAAGTACAAAAATTAAAATTGTCTTAAGAATTCCATCAGATAATTGACTTAATATACCTAAGATATCAATTTTTTCACTACCACTTTCATTAGAAACCACTACATTATTTTCATCATTTTCTAGACATACACTATCTTTAAGGTTCCATTTTTCAGCAATCTTATCAAAGCTTCCATCTGCCTTCATTTCTAAAAGAGTTTCCTGAACCATATCTCTTAGCTTTTCATTACCCTTTTTAAATCCAATACCATACTTTTCTGTAGAAAGTCTAGCATCTAACATTCTAAATCCATCGCCTCTAGATTTGAATTGGTAATTAAATACACCTATATCCATACCAATAGCATCAATTATACCACTTTCCAAATTCATAAAAGCACTATTGTAATCCCCTACCTGCACTAAATTCTTAAATGCTTTAGCTAAATTCTTATTTTCCTCTGTAGCATTTTCACCCTCTAATGCTGCTAATGCTGATGAATCAGCTTGCACTGCTACATTTTTTCCTTTTAAATCATCTAAACTATTAATATTAGAATCTTTTTTTACAACTACTACCTGCGAATTATCTACATAAGGAAGTGACCATGTATAATCATTTTCTCTTCCATTTATAGTAAATCCATTCCATATACAGTCAATAGTACCTGAATTCAATTCCATATCCTTAGAATTCCATTCAATCGGCTGTTTAACAAGCTTCCAATTTCTCCTGTTACACACTTCCTGTGCCAAATCCAAA
Organism: Clostridium sp.; assembly: GCA_022767515.1. GTDB lineage: Bacteria > Bacillota > Clostridia > Clostridiales > Clostridiaceae > Clostridium. The sequence continues at coordinate 19,892 of JALENK010000060.1, read as the reverse complement.
TCAAAGCCTACATATTCTCCAGCCTCATCTTTATATCCATAAGGTGGAAATTCCGCATCAAACCCAACAACAAATGTTCCCTCATCTGTATTAGCCTGTGCATAAACTACTTTGAAATTGGAAACAATACTAATTGTAATTAGAAGTATTGCAAGCCACACACTAATCTTCTTCATTATATTCCTCTCCAAACATATAATATTATAACTTTTCCATCTATAATATTATCATTAGTTGTTATATTATTGCAATTAATAAAAAATAAAAGATACTCAAAATTAGAGTATCTTTTATCTAAGTATACTAATTAAAATAAGCTTTTAGTTATAGCACTTGATATAACATTTAATAAGAAATTATAAAGCACAATATAAATAACTATGAAATTAATACTACCACATGCTAAATGGAAAAATACTGTTTGGTCTGGCTTTTCAAGCTTAACTACTTCATTAACACCAACTGCAATGACTGCTATAGTATATATACATGCAATTATAACTAATACTATTTGAAAATGTCCAGACAATAATCCAAGTAATTTACCAACAACCTGAGTAGTTAATATAACAGGTATTAATGATGCTGATATAAATCCTACTAATGAAATAAAATCAATCTTTTTCTTAAATATATTCGCTATAACATAATACACTCCAGCAATTAAACATATTGCAGCAAAAAGTCCAATTAATGAACCCAAAACTATAGCAACATAATTAGAACCACTTGATTTTGAACCAAAGAATGATGAAATTTCACCAAAAGCTGATTTTTTCCTACTGTCTTGAATCAAAGTAACTATTACTTTAAGAATCATTAATAACCCTGATGATATTCCTGCTAATATGAAAGCATTTTTAGGATTCTTTAATTCCTCCTTTTGTTCTTTAAAAGTTGCTACTGGTTTAATAATCGAATTAATTATATAATTAAAAAAATTAAATGTTGAAGATTTAGTTTGAAATCCTCCACCTTGTGCATTAGCAACTTCCCCTATGTTTTCACCACATTTACAACAGAACTTTGCACCATCATCATTTTGTGCTCCACATCTTTTACAAAACATTGTTTCACCTCCTAAAAATTAACGTTTACTAATTCATTGTATCACATAAACTTTATAAAAAAAACAACTTTATAATCTTCCACAAGGTATTTGGCACATAGCATAATAACTCTCTAATGCTTCAATCCAAGAATCAGAATAGCCTAGTACTTCACAATCATATATTAATCCAAAATCATCAGATATATATGCTGCTAATTCACTATCATCACTATACTCATAAATTTTTTTATAAACCATCTTTCTATACTCGTCTGAACTTTTCTTGTTCTCATCAGAATATCCCAAGGATTGTTTTTGCTCCTCTATTAATTTATATACTCTAATCCATTCACTATCAAACATTGTGTCATCTCTTAACTCCAATATCTCATTTACATTAATATTTGCAAACATATCTCTATTAATTTTACTTAGTAATTCATCAACTCTCAAAATTATCTCTCCTTATAATAATATAGTTACTTCACTCATTTTATTATAACATATTCTATAATTTTCACTATATATTTATGCCTATTTATAACAAAAAATATAAAAACCATTATACTTTAGCGCCTCGTATTAATATCCTTATTATATAAAAATTAAATTGACACATCAAGCTAAAGATGTTAAACTCACCTTGATAAATAAATATAAGATAGTTCGTTTGTGCCATCCTATCTATAAATAAAACCAGGACAATAATAAACATTACAAGTGTTTATTTCTTTATTATGGATTATTGCAGGCATATTATCTATGTCTGCTTTTTTTGGCTCTGAAATATCGGAAAGGAAATTAAAATGTATATATTAAAAACAAATGCCAGCTTTGATTCTGCACACTTTCTTCCAGGCTATAAGGGAAAATGCAACAATATCCATGGTCATAGATGGAAGGTTGAGGTTGAAATCTATGATACTGACTTAAAAACAGACAAACAATGTGAAGGAATGCTTATTGATTTCAATGATTTAAAAAAGGCTTTAAAAAAAGTAACAAGCAAGCTTGACCATACATTTATAATACAAAAAGCCTCACTAAAAAAGACCACTATTGATGCATTACTATCTGAAGGCTTTTCACTATATGAGGTTGACTTTAGACCTACTGCTGAAAATATTGCTAAATTCATATTTGATGAATTAAAATCAGAAAATTACAAAATAAAGCAGGTAACTGTATATGAAACACCTAATAACTGTGCCTGTTATAGTGAAAGGATTTTTTAATTATGGCTAAATATAAGATTGCTGAAAAATTTATAAGCATTAATGGTGAAGGAAGATTATCTGGACAGCTTGCAGTATTTATAAGGTTCTGTAACTGTAATCTATGCTGTTCTTTTTGTGATACTAAATGGGCAAATTCTACAGATGCAAAAGAAATTTTAGATGAAAATGAGATTTACAGCTTTATCAAAGAAAATAATATAAAGAATGTTACCTTAACTGGTGGAGAACCACTAATTCAGGAAAATATAATTGATTTATTAAACTTGCTTTCAAAAGATGACTCCATACATGTAGAAATTGAAACAAATGGAAGCATAAACTTAAAACCATTTATCTCAAAGAATAATCCACCATCATTCACAATGGATTACAAGCTTCCCTCTAGTAATATGGAAGATAAAATGTGTATTGACAATTTCTCTCTTCTTACTAAAAATGACACCTTAAAATTTGTTGTTTCAAATAATGAAGATTTAGAAAGATTTTATTTTATACTAAAAAAATACAACTTAAAAGATAAATGTAATGTTTACATTTCACCTGTATATGGTGCAATACCTTTAGAAAGCATTGTAGAGTTTATCAAAGACAAAAATCTAAATGATGTAACTATGCAGCTTCAGATTCACAAATATATATGGGATGCAAATAAGCGTGGAGTTTAAGGAGGAAAAATTAATGAAGGTGTTAGTACTATTTAGTGGCGGTATTGACAGTACTACCTGTCTCGCACTTGCCATTAACAAATACAAAAAAGAAAATGTAATTGCTTTATCAATTTCTTATGGTCAAAAGCATACAAAAGAAATTGAAGCATCTAATAAAATTGCAGACTACTATGGTGTTGAACATTTGCAAATGGATTTAGAATCCATTTTTAAATTCAGTGATTGTTCTCTTTTGACTCATTCAGATAAAGAAATACCTCATGAATCATATGAAAAACAATTAGAAAAGACTGATGGAAGGCCTGTTACCACTTATGTACCCTTTAGAAATGGGCTATTTTTATCAGTTGCCTCTAGCATTGCCCTATCAAAAGACTGTTCTGAAATTTACTATGGAATCCATAAAGATGATGCAGCTGGGAATGCTTATCCTGATTGCAGTGACAACTTTAACAAAGCCATGCAGGATGCAATATACATAGGAAGTGGCAATAATCTTAAAATAAAAGCCCCATTTGTAAATAAAAATAAAGCAGAAATTATAAAAACTGGCTTAGAGCTTAATGTACCTTATGAACTTACTTGGAGCTGTTATGAAGGCTCAGACAAGCCTTGTGGCGCTTGTGGTACTTGTCTTGACAGAATCAAGGCATTTGAAGCAAATGGTATTAAAGACCCAATATATAAATAAATATTCTAGGAGGAATAATATGGCTAAAGATTTAACTTTACTTGGCAACCAAAACACAAAATATCCTACTGACTATGCACCAAATATTTTAGAGGTGTTTCAAAATAAACATCCTGAAAATGATTATTTTGTAAAATTCAACTGTCCAGAATTTACAAGCTTATGTCCAATAACTGGTCAACCTGACTTTGCAACTATTACAATTTCTTATGTTCCATCTGAATTGATGGTAGAAAGCAAATCACTTAAATTATATTTATTCAGCTTCAGAAATCATGGAGATTTCCATGAAGATTGTGTAAATATAATTATGAAAGATTTAATAAAGCTTATGAACCCAAAATACATTGAAGTATGGGGAAAATTCACTCCAAGAGGTGGAATCTCAATTGACCCATATTGTAATTATGGTATGAAAGGCACTAAATGGGAAGAAATAGCCTTTAATAGATTAGCCAACCATGATTTATATCCTGAAAAAATAGATAACCGATAAAAACTATCCTCCTTGTGCATATATCTTAATTGAAAAGAATATCACAGGAGGTTTTTTTATGGCAATCACAAAAGTATTAACTTCTTCTTCATTAACTATTAAAATTTCAAACGGGGTGGACTCAAAAGGCAATACTGTTTACAAATCAAAATCATTTTCAAATATCAAGCCTACTGCAAATATTGACAATGTTTATGCTGTTGCAAATGCTCTTTCTGATGTTTTAGTAAATGGTACTCAGAACTACTTTTTAAGAGAAAATAGCACTATTGAAAATATATAATAAAGGAGAAATGTATTTATGGAATATAGTTTAGCATTAACATTCATTTGTACAGATGGTGAAAAATCCACTTTAACTATTGATGGTGTAAAATCAGACCTTACACAAGAAAAAATCGAAGCCTTAATGGATACAATCATTGCAAATAATGTATTTTTCAATAAAAATGGTGAATATACTGAAAAAGAGTCAGCTTCACTCCTTCAAAAAACTACTACAAATTACTCCTTCAAATAATCAAAAGGCCTAGATGTAAAATTCATCTAGGCTTTTGTTATAAAACTTCAAACTGACTATTATAAAGATTTGCATAGAAACCATTTTCCTTCAATAATTCTTCATGGTTACCCTGCTCTATTATATTTCCGTCCTTCATAACCAGTATCATATCTGCATTTTGTATTGTAGACAATCTATGTGCAACAATAAAACTTGTACGCCCCTCCATAATTTTTGTGAAAGCATTTTGTATCTTCATCTCTGTTCTTGTATCTATTGAAGATGTAGCCTCATCTAAAATAAGCATAGGTGGCATAGAAAGCATTATTCTTGTTATGCATAGAAGCTGCTTCTGTCCCTGAGAAAGTCCACTATTTTCTTCTGATATAACGGTATCAAAGCCTTGTGGCATTCTCTTAATAAATTCATAAGAATGAGCTTCTTTTGCTGCTTTTATAATCTCCTCTTCTGTAGCATCTTCTTTGCCAATTATAATATTTTCTCTTATAGTCCCATTCTTAATCCAAGTTTCTTGAAGTACCATTCCAAATGAATCTCTAAGACTTTTTCTTGTGAGAGTTCTAATATCATGACCATCAATTAGAATTTCTCCAGCATTTACATCATAGAATCTCATTAATAAATTAATAAGTGTAGTTTTACCACAACCTGTAGGCCCAACTATTGCTACCTTCTGCCCCTTCTTCACTTTAACATTTAAGTTTTTAATTAATTCTCTACCTTCTACATAAGAAAAATCAACATTACGTATTTCTACTTCTCCCTTAGCATCTGATAAAACAACTGCATTTTCAATTTCTGCAACTTCTGCTGGCTCTTCAATAAGCTCAAATATTCTTGCAGCACAGGCAAATGCATTTTGAAGCTCTGTAAGAACTCCTGTAATTTCATTAAATGGCTTAGTATACTGATTAGCATAGCTTAAAAAGCATGTTAGCTGTCCAACTGATAGGTTACCTGAAATAGCTGAAAAAGCACCAATAAGTATGACTCCAGCATATACTAAGTTATTAACCATTCTTGTAGAAGGATTAGTTAATGAAGAATAAAATACTGCCTTAAGTGAAGCAGAATCTAGTCTATTATTGATTTCATCAAAGTTTTTAATAACCTCTTCTTCATATCCAAATGCTTTAACTACCTTCTCTCCATCTAAAATTTCATCTATATAAGAAGTTTCCTCTCCTCTTATTTCCGACTGTTTAGAAAACATTGAATATGTACGACTTGTTATAAACTTAGCTATAAGAAGTGAAAGTGGTGTCAAAACAACCACAAGAAGAGCTATCCATACATTTATTGAAAACATAAAAAGCAATGTTCCAAGTATTGTAATAATTCCTGTAAAAAATTGAGTAGATCCCATAAGTAGACCATCTGCAAGCTGGTCAACATCTGCTATAACTCTACTTACTATATCTCCATGCGAATGTCCATCAATAAACTTTAATGGTACTACTTCTATCTTTTTAATAGCCTCATTTCTCAAATCTTTAGTTACATTAAAGGTTATCTTATTATTACAAATATTCATCATCCATTGAAATATAGACGTTATTCCAACAACTATTCCCACTTTAATAAATATTGAAGTTATTTTATCAAAATCAACATTACCCTCTGAAACAATACAATCTATTGCATTTCCTATTATAATAGGCAAATATAATGTAAGAATTACTGTCAATAGTGCAAAAATCAAAGAAAATATTATATATATTTTATACTTTTTTAATCTAGTTAATAGTTTTTTTATAGTACTCTTTCGCATAGCCTAGGCCTCCTTTTTGAACTGAGAATCATAAATTTCTTTATATACATCACAATTCTTTAACAATTCTTCATGAGTGCCAATACTAGCTATCTTTCCATCCTCAAGAACTATTATTTTATCTGAATGCATTATTGAGGCTGTTCTTTGAGATACAATAAATACTGTAGGTGAATTTTCCATCTCCAAAATAGCCTTTCTAAGCTTTGAATCTGTTAAATAATCAAGCGCAGATGCACTATCATCTAAAATTAATATATCCGACTGTTTAACTAATGCTCTTGCAATAGTTAATCTCTGTTTCTGTCCACCTGAAAGGTTCTTACCCATCTGCACAACCTCAGAGTCAAGCTTCCCTTCCTTCTTTTCTACAAATTCCTTTGACTGAGAAATTTCTAGTGCTTTATTAATTGCCTCATCACTTGCATTCTTATCTGCAAGAAGCAAATTAGTCTTAATGCTTCCCTTAAATAATTGAGTTTTTTGAAATACAACAGATACTTTTTTCTTAATAGCATCAAATGTATACTCATTAACATTTACTCCATTTATTAAAATTTCTCCTGAGGTTACATCATAAAACCTAGGAATTAAATTAACTAATGTAGACTTACCACATCCAGTCCCTCCTATTATTCCTATTGTTTCACCCTTTTTAACCTTAAAATTAATATCTGTAAGTACATCTGCACCTGATGTCGCATACTTAAAGCAAACATTATTAAATTCAACTTCATACTCACTATCTTGATTAAACTTATCTCTAGTACCTTCTGCCATTGAACTATTCACTTCAAAAACATCTTTTAGTCTGTTAGCACAAGCTACTGCTTTAGTAACACTAACAATTAAATTAGCAAGCTTTATAAGCTCAATTAAAATTTGAGACATATAATTATATAATGCTATTACCTGACCTTGAGAAAGCTCTCCTATATTAACCCTTACAGCTCCAGTCCAAATAAGAAGTATTATTGATACATTAATAATTGCATATGTAAGTGGATTCATAAGTGCAGATATCTTTCCAACTAAAACTTGAATTGCTGTTAGCTTATTATTAGCTGAATAAAATTCCTCTTCTTCTTTCTTCTCATTATTAAATGCCCTTATCACTCTAATTCCTGATAGATTTTCTTTAGTAACTCCAAGCACTTTATCAAGAGAAGCTTGCACTCCCTTATAAAGTGGTCTTGTTATTTTCATAATTCCAAATACTACAAAGCTAAGAGCTGGAATTGTAATAACAAAAATAAGAGCTGACTTAATATCAATCGTAAATGCCATTATCATAGCACCAAATACTATAAATGGTGACCTTAAAAATAATCTAAGCATTAAATTAATACCATTTTGTACTTGATTTATATCACTAGTCATTCTAGTAATTAAAGTAGATGTCCCTACTTTATCAAGCTCAGTAAATGATAAATATTGAATATGTCTAAATAATTTACTCCTTAATGAAGTTGCTGTCTTAACTGCCGCTTTTGCCGCAAAATACTGTGCTGTAATAGAGGCTACTAAACCAATTGCTGCAAGCAGAACCAAAACAAGCGCCATCTTAATTATGTAAGGCTTATCGCTAAAACCTATACCATTATCAATTATGTCAGCTACGACTAATGGAACTAAAAGTTCAAATATAGCTTCAAGCATCTTAAAAAGTGGTGCTAAAATACATTCTTTTCTGTATTTTTTTAAAATCTGCAATACTATTTTCATCTCTGCCCATCCTCCTTTGTATGCTTATGAAACACATAGATAAAATTTCCTCGAAACAATCAATTCTACCAGTATTATTCTATCATATATATAATTAAACTCAATATTGTTTTATGCTTCCCTAACTTATAGTATTAACAAAATCAGAAAAATTATACATACAAAAAGCATCCAAGCATAAATGCTTGAATGCCATAAAATCACACGAATTGAGCCTTTAATATCTATCTAGCATCTCCAATAATTTTTGTTTCATTTCCTGTCTTAGAGAATCAGGCTTTATTACTTCTATATTACTTCCCTGACTAAGTAACCACATAACTATTCCCTTACCATATACTTCTGCTTCAATTAAAGTTTCCTCTTTGTCCTGTTTTATGATTTTAGCTGTAGGAAGCCTATCAAGTATTGGTTCTGGATTAGCTCCATAGTATTTCAATTGAATATTCATAAGCTTTCCTGCATACATAAACTGTACTCTCTTTCGAAATTCTCCCTCTTCAAATCTTGAGGCATAAGGAATTTGAAATTTTTCTCCAGTTCTCTTATAAGACTTGATTCTGTCTAAACGAAATATTGCAGGATAATCATACTTATGTACATACTTTCCATTCTCATCTTGAATATCAATATATGCATTTAAATAAAAGTAATATTCTGAAAAGATAATACCCACAGGCTCAATAATTCTCTTTATAGATTCTTCCACCGCATTTGCCTTAGTATACTTTATTTCAAGAAGATTATGCTCCTTGATATTCTCACCAAGCTCCCACATCTTATCCTGCAACATAGATTTATGATGAAGCTCTACATAATGATATCTTTCATTAGCAATGAGTTCACTAACAAGCTTCATATTCTTTAGTGGCACACATCCCTTAACCATCTTATTTAAAATCTCATTAAGCTCCTTCTTTGTAAATGCACGACTTTCAAGAAGTATTTTTGTAACAGCAAGAATCTCGCTATTTGTCATATCAGAGCCTTCTGAATAGGTCATAACAAAACCTTTTTTATTACGGTCATACTCAATAGTTTTATACTCAGTTAAACGATTATCTAGAAAAGCTCTAATATCATCAATATCACGTTGAATTGAACGCTCATCCACACCAAAACGCTGTGATTCCTCTAATTTATTTATTACCTTCCCCTCACATAGACGAGCATACATATCTAAAGTGCGGGAATTTTTTGATTGTTTACTTGACATATTATTTTCCCCCTTTTCTAAGCCAATCTCTTAACTCCTCAGGTGTTCGTATAATTCTGTCATTAGAAATTCCTTGATTTTTTGCAAACTCAACGCTGGCAATTCTTCTCTGCTCAGCTGTCCCCATTGCTGGATTTAAACTCTTATTCATCCCATCCATAAAGGACTTATATTCTCTTTCAACATTTACCACAAAATCTTTTAACATTACTTCTAGCCTTTGATCTAGAGCATTCATTCTTTCATAATACTGTTTAAGCGCATATGCATCATTCAATCCAATCTTTGCTAAATATTTTGATACTGCTTGAGTAATAATACTACCATATCTTAGTCTTAATTCCCTAAAAACTAGCATTATCAACCTTCCCCAAGCTATAAGGTTCAAATGCAATACCAATGTTATCGGATTACCACCATTTAAACTTGTACGGATACCTGCATCAATTCCATCTACTAAGCAAAGTGCTGCATTACCTATTAATAACATCATTCGTAAATCTGCATGCTTTACTGATGGAATACACTCTTTCCAATCTTTTTTTTCATAAAAATGCCTTTTAAATGTCCAAATAACTTTGATTGATAACTCCTCAATAAGTACAGGAATCGCCATTGCTGCTCCATGTCTTAAGTCATAACCTTCTTCAAATATTTTTATAGCAATATCTGAAAAACTTTTACTATCATAATTTTTAAAATCCATTATTAAAAACAAACTATAAAATGGCATAGGTAATCCGGCACCTCTTCCGGTTTTACCTACTCGTCTTGTAGAACTTGAGCCACACAAATCAGATGCAAGATGTCCTAGCCAATTGCATACTCCACAAAATAGTTTTGACTGTATATTTGTTCCTTGCATATACATAACCTTATTATTTCTTGCATCCTTAATAGGAATAAGTCTAATCAATTTCCCTTTATCAATAAACGATGCTAAACCTGTGAACTGATCCAATATAGAAAATAATAATCCAACTATATCTGGAGAATGAGCCAATGATAAAAAATGATGGTTCTTTGGCGCCATAGAAGAAAGTACACCGTTTGTATTCAAAAGATCTGCTGCATATCTTGCATCATAGTTAACTGGAAATGATTGTTCTAAGTATGATATTGCCTTTTCAAGCGTATTAGGGGCAGATTTAGGTCTTCCCTCTACTGAGCTTCTACCATCTCCCTTCCACAACATAATAGCAATCTTTTGAACCATTTCATCTGCAGCTTTGTCTGTAAATTGTCCTAATTTTCCTTGTCCAGGTGCTCCAACAAACAAAGTATCTACAATACCGGCTACCAACCCACAAAATGCTGCTATCATATAATCATATTTGTCACATTTATCATTTGACCAATCAACTTCTTTTGCTTGCTTATCTAACGTTAACTCATATGATCCCATCTTAGATTACTTCCTTCCTATAGTCTTGCCTAATAATTTTGATAATACCTCTGTTGAATTAAATATACTAACTAACTCATTCATTTCATTATCACTAAACATTGTGTAATTAAGTTTTCTATTTCTTCTAATATAATTCAGTCTATTCATAATTGCATTTGATAACTGCTTTGTTTCTTCATTCCAGCTAAGTACTTGTACATCTATTTCCTTCATTCGTTCCATTTCTTTTTTTATTGTTACAATACTCTGCTCTGTTTTTCTTGCAATATCCTTATTAGACATATTTATTGCAATTAAACTACCTGCTAATGAAACCCCTCCAATCACCCAACCAATTGGACCTGCAAGAGCCATAATAGTCTCTCCAGCAGCCATTCCTGCCCCACCGGCTGCAAGTGCTCCACCTCCTAGCCATGCAAGTGCTGCATTTGTAGCAGCAGCACCTGATAAAGAAGCAATTGCTGTACCTGTAGATGCAGTTCCAAATGTCATAGCTACAGACATGGCAGTTGTTGGACCTAGAGTAGCAACTCCTACACCTCCAAGAGTACCTGCTACACCCAATCCTCTTCTAACTTGTTGTTTAATTTCTTTTCTTTGAATTTCTTGTATTTGCTTACATGTATTTTGAAATTTTATATATCTTACTTTTATTTCACCTAATTTAGTATCGAATTCTCTTGGTCTATTAGCTAATGATATTACATATCTTTCAACATATTGAATGGTTCTTATAGCTATGTTACGAGTACTCTGTAATCTTTCCATATCTTTTATTGATTTTTTAAATACATTGATATATTCTGTATAAACCTTCTGAAGATCTTTAATTGCTTTCTTTTTGTAATCGTTGTTTAGCACAATACCCTCCTTGCTTAAAACTCACTCATATAAACTAAACATCTTTCATTAAGATTATAATAAATCCTTTCAACTTCATCTATTGATACATTAAAAATATTTGCTATTTCTTCTGCAGTATATATACCTGTAGAAAGTGATAAGATATCTTTCTCTAATCCTTCAAATTCACCAACATCACTAATTAATTTTTCATTATCAAACTTAATATCCTCAAATGTACGAAGAATATAATATTTAGGATTAAACTCCTGCTCTTTTTCTGTAATATGATCTAGAAATACTCCTATATGAGGCTTGCTAAGATATACCTTTTCCCAAGTAGGGTTTAGTGCTAATCTTTTTCCATCTCTAGTTAATCCTTGTAAAATATCGCTTTTAGTAGATTCTTTGGCTGCACACTCATACTCATGTTTTATGAATTCATCAAACTCATGTTTTATATCATATATTTCATTTCTAGATAATTGCTTTGTTCTTACTACTGGTGTTCTCATAGTATTAATATTCATATCTTGAATTTCTTTATTAATACTAATATCAAATGCTTCAGGCTCTTGTACCATTTTTGTATTTGGATATGGTGCAAAATATACTGTATATAATTCAATAATTCCTTTTGCTTTATGTATTAATTCCTTAGCTAATTTCTTACTTTTTTCTATTGTTTCATATGTTTCATGCGCTCCACCTATAATAAAGTTTCCTGTTATACTATGTATTCCAAGCTCTTTGCATATTTCTATCGCATTTAAAATCATTTGATGATTTGTATGTTTATTGTAGGCATTTAAAACTTCATCAGCTCCACTTTCAATTCCGAATTGGATACAAGCTAGTCCTGACTCTATCATCTTCTGTAATGTATCTTTTTGATTTATTACAAAAGAAATATGTCCTTCACAAAACCATAAAAGATTTCTTTTTTTCATTTCATTACAGAACTCTAAAATTCTGTTTTTATTAAGAGTAAAGGTATCATCATATATTGAAATAAAATTCATTTTTTTATTATGCTCTCTAATATAATCTATTTCTTCCATTACATTAGAAATTGATCTATATCTAACATTTTTTGCATTTGCACCCTCATAACAAAATGAGCAATTATATGGACATCCTCTACCAGTAATTATTCCAACAATCTCCCCTTGTCTAGCTCTTCCAAATAAATTATCTTCAACCATCGGAAATCCAATGCTATCTAAATCTTCTATTACAGCATTTGAAACCGAATTCACAAGTAAACTCTTTTCTTTTGAGTCACATCTTACAAGTGATGGTATTTTATCTATATCACCAATACCATCTACAATAACTGATAATAGTTGATACATAGGGATTTCTCCCTCTCCAATTATTGCATAATCATTCTTTGTTTTTGAAAAAAAAGAATAATCTAAGCCCGCCGCTTGTGGCCCTCCAATTATTGTTTTACAATCTGGATATGTATTTTTTATCCATTTAATAAAATTACCTACTATCCTAATGTTATCTGCCGCTGCATAAAAGCCTACAATGTTAGTTCTTTTTTCTTCTAACTCTCTTTGTATTACTTTCTTACAATCACTTACCTCTCCTGAAAAAACATATGCTTTAAATTCTCTTTGTCTTAAATAAGAAGCTATAGCATACTGTCCAATACTATCACGAAATGATTCTGAAAACCCACTATGATCTCGTGATACATTAATTAATAACAATTCATAGCTCAATATTCTTCTCCTCCAATTGTTTTTTTTGACGTATTAGTTCCTTCTTTAATAAGACTAATCCATCTTTACTAAAATATTCAAACAATATTTTATAATCTTCACATAATATTGGCCTCTCATTAAAGTCGCCATCTATTACTGCTTCTGCACTACACCCTCCATTGCAAAGTCTTAAGAAATTACACTTCCCACATGCTTCTGGTAAATTCCTATTTCGACGAGAAAATAGTCTCTCATTTATTTTGGCCATTAATTCCTCAAAGCTTGTACTATATATATCTCCAATTTTAAATTCATTCATATCAGAAAACTTTCCACAAGGTTAAATATTTCCATTATAATCAATACAGATAAAATTCTTATTACACTCCTTATTGAAGGTACACTCACCAAGCTTTTGCTTATATATAATAGCTTTAAGAATATTATCTGTAGGAGCAATTGTCATCTCTATATCATTTTCGATAACAAATTCATATAATCCAATCAAATAGTGAGCATAATCTCCTGGTTCTAATGATAATTCTGGATGATCATACACTTCACCATAGTTCAAAAGTGGATTTATTTTTAAATGTAAGCCTCGCTTTTCAAAAAATTCTAAATAATGATATCCTTTTCCAATTGCATTTTTTGTCATTACCATTAAACATGAAACTTGAACTCCTGCTTCTAAAAGTTTATCAATATTATCTGTTATTCTTTTATAAGTTGCTTCTCCTCCACTTGTTCTTCTTTCAGAATCGTGTATTTCCTGTGAGCCATCGATAGATATTCCTAAATGAATATCATTTTTTCTTGCAAATCGAATGAACTCATTTGTTATCATAAGTCCATTCGATTGCATAGAAAAATTAATATCTAAATCAGAAAACTTTTTTCTAATATACTCTATTGCCTCTTCATAAACTTGAATACTGATGAGTGTAGGTTCTCCTCCATGTAGGATAAATGTAACCGTATTTTCTCCCTTGCTTATTGCATAATTACATGAATACTCAAATATTTCTATTAATTTTGCTGTATTAACATATTTAAAATCTTTTTTTTCTCCTAATGAACAATAGCTGCAAGCAAGGTTGCAGCCATTAGTTCCTTTCACAATTATTGTCAGCATCTACATTCTCATTCCTTTTAGTTTTATTATTGTTTCTTCAATCTCGTTTGTTGTCTTTCTTTGCAATATTTCTATAGGCTCATAATATCCCCTTGTTAAATATTCTATATATTTTTCTACTGTACCTGAAAAAATAGTTTCCAACTGAAGAATAATATTTTGAGCAATTTCATTATCATTAACACCAATATCAAATGTAGAATATTTTGTTACAGTATGTTCTTCAGATGTATAATATTCCTTATTAAATAAGAAGTGACCAATTTTTTCAAATATACCAGATGGATCACGATGAACCTGACGGACTGATATATGTTCATAAGGAATACTATCTCTTCGCATTTTCATATCTCCTATTCCTGTTAACTTTATATTAATATCTGGAATAGACTCACTATTACTAATAGCTTCTTCAATACATACTTTTTGAACTATATCTATTATAGCTTGATTTATTCTGTTTGATAATTCTTCTTCTGAAACACTAGAACCACTACTTTCAACCTCTGCCTTTGCTTGCCCAATAATTTCAAGAATTTTTATATTTAAGGCCGCCCTAATTTGCTCAACCATCCAATCCTTTCTTTCAGATAAACTACGCTTACTATCTTCTATACCTTCACAATATTTAGCTACTTCATTTGACACAGTGTTTAAATCACAAATAATACTGTCTATCATTTCATTTATTCTACTTTTAGGAGTATTTCTCTTCATATCAGCAGCATCATTTTTTGTAATACTAGTAAGCTTATCTAGTAACTTTCCAATATTACTCTGTTCAAACATCTCTTCATTATTGTTGGCTAATGCTTCTGTCGCAAGTAATGCTGATACTGTTAAAATATCTGCATATTTTAGAACATCTTCCATTCCTTGTTCTCGAAGTGTCTCTATCATATAGTTTTCTTGATCTTGACGATCTTTATCCGATTTAGGAACTAAAACACTTATCTCTTCCCCTTCATCATCAACATCATAATCATATGCATCTGACTGAGTTAATAAAAGTAATATTGGTTTACCCATATCATACAATTGACGTATTTCAAAAAACTCCTGTCGTGTTCCAGCCGCATCTGAATTGCAAGCAAAAATAACTAAATCCGAGTTCTTTACATACTCTTTTGCAAGTTCTTCATTTTCTACTGTAACGCTACCAATTCCAGGAGTATCAAACCAACACATTCCCCCGATATTAACCCATTGAATTGTACTTGTAGCTTCATTTTTATCTACATAAAACTCTTCTCCATTGCATTCTTTTTCTTCAATAGCAGTGCTTAATTTATTCTGCTCATACATTTTTCCTCTATCATATACATGAACTGTTAAATCAGATAATTTATCATAAGAACTAGCTAATCCTGCTTTTCTAACTGGCTGTCCCATAATTAAATTTCCAATATAACTCTTTCCTGCTTTTACCTTTCCAAATACAGATACTGTGAAACGTTTTTCAAAATCATTAATGAATGTCATTCCTTTAACAGCTTGTTCTATCTTTTTATTTGCCTCTGACATTGATAAATATAAGCTTTCTGAAGATTTATCAAATATCTCTTGCATATTTTCATCTTCTGTTTTTGCAATACCATTTTTTAGTTGAGTAATGATTTCATTCTCTTTTATTTCCAAATCTTTCAAAACAGCTAAAACATCATCTTCTCGTCTACTAATTTCATTTTGTATATTTTCAAAATTACTCTGTTCTGCAATCATTGTATCAACAAAAGCATTAATACTATCCATCATTCCCATGTTATTCGCCTTCTTCCAAAATCTCATCTATCTTATCAAGTACACTATCTATTTGCTTCATCTGTGCTACAATTTCCGCACTTTCTCGATCAGAATTTACTTTAGTGTCATACTCTATTTTTCCATCACCATCCTTCTTAACCTCATTAACACTAACCTCTACACCACTTTGATTTTTTAATGAAACTGATTTTAAATATTCATTTACATTGTTAGTCTTATATGTATTAACTTCCTGTTCCTGACCGTTTATTTCTTTACGCTTTGCATCTAAACGTCTTTGTCTTCTTTCTGCTGCATCTGAATAATTACTGTAATTATCATAGTCACTATAATTACTATAATCACTATAATCGCTATGATCATCATAAAGAACTGCCCCAATAGCAAGTCCTCCTAAAGCTAGTCCTACTACTGCCATAAAAATCCTCTCCCTCTATAATTAAATATTTCTTAATTCATTTTGTAAATTTGTAAGTTTTGTTCTTTGAGCTGAAAAATAATCGTATACTTGTTTCCATGCATTCTTTCTAGATTTCTGCTTATTTTTAACATTTTCAATAATTTCTTCTTTCTGTCTATCCTTTTCTTGATATATATCCTGTAATTCATTGCTAATTTCTTTAAGCAAAGATACATATTCTTCTTCATCTATAGATTGTTTCTTTTTTAAATATTCCGTTGCATAGTATTCTAGATATTCTTTCAACATCAATACTCCACTACTATCTATCAACACCTGCTTTGATTTTTCAATTCCTTGTTGATATTTCTTTACGGATACCTCAAAGAATGGTATTTCCACTCCAATAACTTCAAAAACTTGATTCTTTAACTCAGACATAAATGATAAATAATCGTCTTCTTTTTCTCTAGTATCTTTCCATGACGCTACAAATATTATTCTTGCTTTACACATTTCTTTGCTTCCCAAACGTGAAACAATTTGTTCCAACCATTCAACCTCACTTTTATTTAAGGGACCTGTACGAATATTATGTATCATTAGAATAATATCTGACTCGATAATTGTATCAAATGCCAATGCATCATCTTCATTTCTCACATCAATTCCTGGTGTATCAACATATGAAATATTCTTGTAATCATAATAATTTGCCTTTATTGTTGTTCTTGCTGCTCCAGTTGGAAAGAACTCATCTGAACTGTTTATTAGTGTATTATATAAACTGCTCTTTCCGGAACTTACCATTCCTGTGTTAACAATTTTAACTGTATTATCTTTTTGTTTTTCTTGAAGTGCTCTTAAACGTTTTGCATAATCATCACTGCAAAGTTTAGCAATCACTTCTAATTGTCCTTCTGAAAGTTTATTCATAAGTATCACCCTCCCTAAAATCTCATAGTCTTTTTAACCTATTTCATTTTCAAGTATTCCAAGCAAATTTCTTATTTTTATAACCTTTTCCATCTGTCTTTCACCATCTGCTTTGACTTGCTTATTTAAACAATCTATTTGCTGAATCTGTGTAATTAAATCATCATATTTTTCATCTAATCCTTGATTTACAATAGCATTAAATTCTCTATATAATACATCTAAATCACTACTTGCAAGCTGACGTGCTTCTTGCTTTCTTCTAATGTTTTCTTGGACTCTATACTGTTCTCTCTCATTTCTAATTTTGGCTTCTCTTTCCAAACGCTCTTGTTTTTCTTTTTCTCTCCTACTTCTAGATTTTAGGAAATCAAAAAATCCAGTCTTTTCTTTTGGTATGTCTACATCATCAAATGAAGATTCATCTTCCTCATTATCTGCTAACTGACTTCCTTTTTTCCCAGAAGCATCAAAAGATAGGTTTGACATACTATCTATAAACAAATTCAAATCCTTAAAATTACGCTCTACAAACACTAACATTTCATTGATTTTTGCAGTATACCTATCTTCAATATCCATAAATATTGAATTGGCGACAGTTTCAAAAACATCTGCATCCCCATTAACATATGATTTTGTCAATTCATCTAAACGACTATTAACTGCTTGTAGTGTTAATATTTTTAAATCCTCTCTAATATTATCCTTCTTTCTTTCAAGGGTATGCAATCGCATTGCAAAATCTTCGGATGAATTTCCACTCATAGTTTTTGTAATCATTTGTACTACTTCATTTAAGCATTCTTTAAGATTTATTATGGGTTGTTTAAATACTGATCCAATTGCTGACTCATTAGTTAATAATTGATTAATACGCTTATCTAAAAAGTCTATTCCACTAACATCATATAACTTAGGCTTGCCTTTTGTTATTCCCATCCATGCCATCTTAGCATTAAGGATTACAACTTCATATTTCTCAGCTATTTTGGGGTCATTACTCACTTTTACAAGATTATCAATAATCTTATATTGTATTAATTTTAAATCCTGATTATGATCAAATTTTGCCCTCTTTTTCTGTTCTTCAGTCCAATCCTTACCTATTGGACATCCTCTATCATTCAAAACCATCACAAAAGGAATGTCCTTCTTTATCAAATTAGCCAACTTTTCATAATTTGTTCTGTCTTCAAACAATCCTTTACTACTAATTACATATAAAATTATATGACATTTATTAATATGTTCCTCTGTCACCATTTCATGTTGAATTGGTGCATCAACCCCAGGAGAATCAACTAAATAATAATCGCCTCTATCATATTCAGTAATTTGATCTGTCATTGGTCGATCTGCCATTTCGGCCACTTCTTCTTTACATAGAGAATTAATTAATGTACTTTTTCCACTATTATATATTCCATAAACCATAATTTTAGGTTTATCAACATTTAATAATGAAATAACATTTTCCTCTATCTTCTCACCAAAGTAGGTACTAAACTCAACAAATTCAGTATTAATCAATTCTCTAAACTCTTGTGCAATACCATTTATTCTTGAGGCAATGTCCATTTTTTTACTAATTGTTTCATTTGCCATAATAACCCCTTCCTTTCTACCATAAGCCTTTCTATTACTGTCTTTTTTTATACGTCATACTCACACTTCTCACCCAAAATACTCCTTTTACTCACCTCCCACTTTGTTTAAATTAATAATATCACTTTACAGTGACACTATTTGTCTTTCTTGATATATTTTCCGGATTTTATTCTTTTATCTTGCGGTTTTTTAGCATTCTCAGGAATAGCCCATGTATTACCAAATTTAACAGCACCTTCTATTCTTCCTTCAAGACATAAAGTATTGATTCTTCTTTCTTTTATTCCCCACTTTTTAGCTACTTCTGAGATTTTTAGATATCCATTCATTCTAATTACCTCGCTTTCTAACTAAAAAAGGTACAATCTCCCAATATAGAAGACTGTACCTATTTTAATCAATACTGCAACTGGCTGACATTTTACAGTCCCTTTAGTTTTGCGTCACAGACTTTCGTCTGCTTTGCCCTATCATCTTAATCAAAATTATATACTGTTATTCGCACAAAGTCAATATGTCCAATTTTTACAATTATGTTAACATTTTTATTAAAATGACCTTTTTACATTTCCAATCTAACTCTTATACCTTCTGCATCCTCTTCTGGCTCTCCATCTTTTGATATTATATATTCAATCTCATCTGGTGATACTGCACGAATATATACCTCTGCATCCGCATCCTTTTCAGATAATTTACAG
>JALENK010000054.1 GCA_022767515.1 Clostridium sp. | reverse complement strand
ATAATTTTTATATTTCCATATCCCTCTAAATTTCTTTCGCCAACAAACTCTTTATTAATAACAGCATCTTCTGCCAATTTAAATACAAAGGTACTTCCAGCCTCAATTCCAGCTATTGGTGCTTTTCTTAAATTCCACATTGATTGATATCCATAAATAATCTTTGTTTGTAATAAAGAATAATAGTCATCACTTATTTGGTCTATTTTTATTCCTAATTGATTTGCTATTATATTTGCAACCTCTTCATAATAATTAGTGTAGTTTCCATTATTAATAAATATTCCATCTGAGACAAAGCTCACTGCAATAGTATTGCCTTTTGATGCCTTGAATACATTTTCATTTAATTTGCTACTTTCTATCTTTTCAAGTATACATCTACCATATTGAGCACTTTTTGATTTACCAAATCTTATTTCATAGTTAAGTAAATCTTCTATAGTCTTTATATATTTACCTGGAAGGATTATACTTCCACTAAATTTTTGATTTTCACTTATAACTTCCAAAGCATAAAGTATTCCCTTTTCTCCACTTTCTGACTTATTTCTATGGCTATGATGATAAACTATATCCTTTTCTACCTGTGCTATATCAAACGTATTATTTCCAAAATCCGCAATGAATTTTCCTTTTAATTTTTTAGGTTGATTCCCATTGTCAGCAACATACTCTTTACCATCATCCTTTTTTGGTTTTGCTTCAATATTTACTAATTTTTTTGTTTTCTTCAACTGGTTTATAAATAATGGTGCTGGATAATATGCCTTCTCATTTTTACATAAAGTTAAATCTGTATATATTGCCTTTCCTCTTAAAAATAAGTCTTTAAATTCTTCACTTTCAGCACTATCTTCACCATTTTTACATATATAATTATTAGCTAATAATCCTAATACACTTTGTCCACTAATATAATTCTCTGTTTTGTTATTTGTTCTATTACTCATCATTAATGGTTCAATATTTTTAATTGTATATTCTATTTTATATAATTCATCGCTCTTTATTGAAGCTGATTTCTTATCTTTCTCGTTAACCTCAGTTACTCCCTCAAAGGAACAACTTACCTTTCCAAGACCTCTATTTCTTTTTAATCCGATATTTCTTAATGCCTTTGCTAAAATTTTAATATCCTCTTCTTTAATTGCATTATCATCAAAAAATACATTTGCTTCAAATACAAGGGGTTTGTTATTTATGGGTGAATACTTATTAACTACTCTTGTATATCTTAAGCTTAAATCCTTAGCTACACCATTTTCATCTATTTTAGTCTGAGCCTTCACATTGGTATAACAACCTAATAAATTTTCAACACTAAGATTAGCATTAAGTATTTCCTCGGATTTTTTAGCATTCTCTAATTCTTTTTTTATTTCTTCATAATTTTCAGGATATGCATTTTCAATGATAATCCCCTTAACTCCTGAATTACCTCTTGTCCCAAACATTTTTTCTATATCTTCTTTATTAGTAAAAATAGAATGTAATGTTGTTTCTGCAGCCTCTCTTAAATCTCCTTTAATTCTTCTTGCTGGAATAAAAGGTATGCCAAACTTATCATAACATACATCACTATCTATTATTCCTGCAAATGAATAACCTGAACCAACGCACAAATCAGATTCTAATTTTATTTTTAAAATTCCTCTTTTCCTCATACTTTTATACACCCCTTTTCATATCTACTTATCCTTTTTATTTTCACCATAATCTTTAAACCATAAATCATACATAATAACCACATCATAAATAATGCTTCTTTTTTTAAAGTTATCCATATTTTCTAGGTATTCAAAGTCTTCTTTCATATTTTCCCTTTTTTCTTTTTTCATATGTGCCTTTATCCTACTTAACTCTAACTCTAATGAAACAGAACTCTTCTTTGCACATTCTGCAAGAGACTTAACATTACTTCTACCAAATTCCTTTAAAATTTTAACTACTCTTTCAATATCATCTAAATCAACATACTTATCATCACTATCTATAATTTTCTTTTTATCATTATCATCAATTCTTATTACCCAAGGCTTACTTATAATTTCGCCTATTTCTAAATCCCTTATATCTTCTAATGAAGTTCCTATTGCACCTTGGCAATAATGAAAATCTAAATAACATACATTGTCTATTTTATATCTCTTCATTTTTGTCTTTCCACTTTCACAACATTCTTCAGCTATACGATAAGCTTCCGAATATGGTGAATGACTATGAAATATTGAAATTCCTGCACAGGAACTATCTTCTTTTGGTAAACCTTTCAAATATATTTTAGCAACCTCAAAAGCATCTCTAGCATCACAAATAAATGTCACTTCATCCCCTGCTGATACTATATAACGACGTTTTTTACTAGTTCCATGCTTTACATTTAAATAATCATCTATTTCCTCTAATCTATCTTTAATATAATTTTTTTCAATTTTACTAGAAAGATCTCTTAAACTCTTTATACATTTCTCATAACTCTTATCATCTTTAATACAATTTTGAACCTTTGCACCCATACTGTTTCCATCAATATAAATGCAAGCGAGCATACTTTCTTCTCCTCTCTTCCAAACTATTTCATCTAAAACCTTTTCATCTATTTTTTTATTTTTTACTTCCTCAAATTTTTCATACTTTGCATTACTTTCCCTAGATACTTTTGTTTTTGCCTCCTCAGAATATTTTACTAAAGGCATTGATGTCACAGGATCAACTTGAGTAATTGGAAGCGAGGCATAAAGCATAGTAGGATTAACAATAGCTTCATTCTTTCTATGTTTATCATAAAGTCTCTTTCTATCCTCTTTAAAATTTTCAAAATCAATATTTTCTATGTATGTACATATAACTTTTAATGTTCCTGTCTTAATCATTACTTCTTTAGTAAATTTATATGTTAAATCTTTACATACATCTTTATTCTTAAAAAGTACTAAAAAATTTCCTCCACCATTATAAATAACCTCACCTATATACCCTTCCTCAATATGTTTTTTAAACCTATCTATAGTAAAATCTTTTTTTAAATCATGAAATATTCCTTTTCCATTAATTTCGTTTCCAGCTATCTCATACAAATCATTATAACAATCTGAAATTATATGAGTTCCACCGATAATTTCCTTTATATGTGTACTACGATATATGAAATCCTGTTTACTTCTAATATCATACATTGCTAAAACATAATCTTTTTCCATTTTCCCATCCCCTTCTATAACATATCTAAAAATTTTTTTAATTTCTTAATATAAATATTATATCATAATCCATTTACTATATTTTATTTATTATATTAACATAATGTAAACTTTTACAACTTTTACTACTATAATTAATCTGAAAATTAGGACATAAAATAAACCCAAATTATTAAACTATTTTGTTTAATAATTTGAGTTTACTTATTTCTACTTCCTTTAAGTTTAGAGGTAAATGTTTTAATATTCAGAAGTAACAATCCCTTAAAACAGGTCAATACTTATTCCTACAACGAATATTGGAGAAATAGAAAGCAAGGCGGACACAATGGTGACAATCCTTTAAACAAGTCAATTTCTATTTATACCTGCCTATGAATGAGATAATATTCGATGGAAGGCTAACGTGACAATCCCTTAAACAGGTCAATACCTATTTCTACAAAATCTGCTGATGAGTCTTTGAAAATTAAGACGAAACAGTGACAATCCCTTAAACAGGTCAATACCTATTTCTACCTTGGATACCTTGAACGTCTTAAAGCTAATAGTTTAGCGTGACAATCCCTTAAACAGGTCAATACCTATTTCTACTGTGAGAAGTCTTC
>JALENK010000009.1 GCA_022767515.1 Clostridium sp. | reverse complement strand
CAATGGGACAAATATTAGATGCTACTTCAGGAGCTGAATTATCTGCAGAAAATAAGGCAGATGGAGTAAAAATAACTAATAATTCTAATATTACAATTAAAATAACAATTGATTTAAAGGAAAAAGGTAGTGATGCAGGTGCAGCTGCATTTGCTCAATACAAAATGTTGACAGATGCAGGTTGGAGAGTAAAGGTTGGAGATACTGAAATTGCAGTTGCAGCCACTAAAGAAGAGTTATTATCTTCATTACAATCAGCATTATCAAGTGTTACAAGTTTATCAAATGGACAGAGTACTACTTTAAAGATGCAAGTTTATTTACCAGTAGGAACTGGAAATGATAAGCAAGAGAAAGAAACATTTGATGGTACATATACAACTGGATTTGATATAACAAATATGTTCGTAATTAAAGCAGTTCAAGAAAATTATGAATAAAAATTAGACCTTCTTCTCTCTCTATTTTTATAAAGAGAGAGAAGGTTGTTTTTATATTTAAGAAAGGAAGGTGGCTGTTATGAAATTTAAAAATAATATAGAAAGAATATTTTTTGCTTTTCTTGTATCGGCTTTAGTATTTATATTTATAACACCTCCCATTTCTTATGCAGAAGAAAATGGAAAAGGAAATATGATTTTTGACTTTGAAGATGATGGCTATTGGAAACCAGGAGATACAGTTACTCGTAAGTTTGATATTACTAATGTTTGGGAAGTTGAATGTTATGTTTCAGGATTATATTTTGAAGATTGCTATAAAGAGATGCAGAAGGAAAAAGAACCTTTTGATGTTGAGCTTAAATTATTAAGTGAAGATGGTAAAGATAAAAAGGTAATCTTTAAAGGCAATATAGCTGATATGGATGATACAAAGATTAATTTCAATGAAAAAAGATATTTAAAATATGATGAATCAATTTATTTTGAAATGACAATAACATTTGAAAATTATGCTGGAAATGAGTATCAAGATAAGGAATTTAAATATATAATATATCCAACTGCTTATAAGGTTTCTACAGGTAGTGAGTTAAACAATCCTTTAAAAACAGGAGACGGTATAACAGCAATTGTGAGTTCAATATTTATATTATCACTAATGACTATGATTGTTATACTTAGAAGAAGGGCATATTCATGGGGGTGATGTCACATGAATAGAAGAAGAAAGTATGAAAAACAGAAAAGGTCAAAGCAAAAGAGAAGACGAAAATACATAGGTGGTGCTTTCTTTACCTTACTAACAATAATTATAGGTATTACAGCTAGAGGAACATATGCATATTTTATGCAGGATGAAATAAATTATAAGGTTTCTAATTTGGTTGTTAACTATGAGAAGGATGAAGTGGACGAATATTATAATGCTTCTGAAGGGGTTAGCTCTTTATATCAAGCACAAAAGGGTGATGTGGTTTTTCATATTTTAAATGTGAAGGGGGATAGTAGGTATTCTAATGCTCCTTTTTTGCATATGTGGGTATCTTCTCCTTCAAATAAGGATATTACAGAATATACTAGTCCTAGAAAATTAAATATTGAAGAACCTAAATTTATGTGGTATAAATGTATAGCAAAAGCTAGTGAAATAGGTGATGGAACGGAATTAAAAGTACTAATATGTAAGTCTTCATTATTTGGTGATAGTAAAGGTTCAACAGCAGACTCTCCTGCTATGGCAGTGGATAAAAATAAGGTGAATCATTACTTTATTACTATTAATTCTGACAATTCATTAAATGTGGAAACTTCAAATGAACAATATAATAATGAAATAATGAAGAGGAATAAAGTATTTAGAAGCTTTTATGTATATTATTATAGTCAAAGTGAATTGACTAATCCTTCAGTAACAGCAACAGATGCGGTAGGAAATGTTACTAAAACTCGTAAAATGAGAAAGCTTACAAGTCAAGAATGTGCAGAAATTGGACTAACAGATACGGTTTATTGGTATGTTACAGTAGGTGATGATAATCAAACAAAGGCACAGGTTGAGCTTGGTGTAAAGGAATATACAAGGTCTACTTTGGTATTTAAGGAGGAAGACACTACAATAAAGGTTGTGGCAGATACAATGTGTTCTGCTGAAACTGGTGGAATGGTATTTGTTAGAAATGGATTATATTCTGATAGCCCATTAAATGCTGTGGAAAAGAGTTTAATTATACATTATTTTGACAAAACATCCGATAAAATTACTATTACGCCTACAATAGCCTCAATTGGACCATCTGTTCCAAGTACTGGTTCATTTGATGTGGGAGAAGCAGTTGATAAGTGGAGAACAACTGATACCTTTGTTTGGAAGACAGATAAGGGTTATCTAGAAAAAGAGGTTTTAAATTATTCTATATATGATAGCTATATGGATAAAAGTTATAATTATAGTTCAAATAAGAATATTACAGAGCTTTGGATAAAGGAGGGAACAATTTTTGATTATGAGCCACCAGATAAAGCTAATATTACTTTAATTATTGCTAATAATACTGTTAATAGTATTGCTTTAGGTAACGTATCATATAAATTATTTTACTACAATGTAAATGGATATGATAATTCTATAAAAGCGGCTGATAAGATTGATGGTAAGTTTACCTTTACAGGTGAATATGTAGTACCGACTTCTTTTGAAACTGCTAAGATTACTTTTAAGTATCAGATTAGTTATAATGGGAATTTTGGTAGTGATGATGTGAAGATACCTTATCCTTTGACAACAAGTGAAGTAGTATATAATTATCCTGATAGTAAGGTAATGTGGCCAGGTAATAATGTAAACGCAAGTAATTATATAAAAGTTAAAAGAGATGAAGAAAATAATATTACAATTACAACAAATATGCAGACATATGGAGTTAATTAAATAAGGAGGTGCTAGGTTGTGAAAAAATATAGAAAATTTAATTTGATTATTATATTATTATTAATAGTAGCCTTTTCAAATACTGGCACCTTTGCTGCATTTAATGATGAGATTAGTAATATATTTGAAAGTTATAATGGGACTAATAATTCTTTAGCAATAAAAAATGGGAAAATTCAATTAGACTTTTCAAGTGAGGATTCATCTAAGGTGTGGCGTATAGGTGGCACTGATGGGACAGTGATACCAGCAACAGGTGAAATTACAAAATTAAATGGTGATAAAGCAAGTGAAATACGGGCAACTTACGGACCGATTCTAATAAAAAATACAAGTGATTTAACTACTAAAATTGATTTGAAGGTTCTATATGGAATGAAAACCGACGTTGGAAATATAACATATACTGATGATAAAGTAAATTTAGCAGATCCATTTGAAGTAATCGTTGGAGATATGGATAATAGTAATTATGAGTTTACAAGTAGCTTAAACAGTCCATATTCAGGTAAATATTTAAATAGATCAAGTATAGATATAAAAACAGATGAAGATGATGCATTAGGAACAGATAGGAGACTTATTGCATCTGGATTTAAAGATTTATTAGTTTCTATATCAGGAGGAGATGATCCTAAAAATTATATTAACTATGTTAATTGGACTGATATGCTCGATTACTATAAGGTAACATTAAAGAATGACTATGTGGATTCTGCGAGAGGTATAAATATAAGTAAGGATAAATATATATGCTGGTTAGATGGTTATGCTGATAGACTTCTTAGAGGAGAAGGTAGTAGAAGTAATTATATATGCAATGGTATAAACTGGAAGTATATTCAGGGCAATGAGCCACTTACATTTAAATATGACCCTATTACTGATGGAGAAAGGGTTAAATCAGCACAAATTTATTTATATATTGCAGATTTGCAAAGTGGACTTAACAATATTTCAAGTGTAAGAAAGTATGAATCAGCAAGTCAAAGTAGTTTTACAGCTTATTTAATTGATGAAGAGGGTATAAAGTATCCTATTCCAGAATTAGATTCTACTTTAAATAGTATTATGCTTGGAGGACCTAGTGGATATATTATGGCTATGAATATTCCAAAGAGATTATTATATTTGATTGAAAAGAACTCGCAGATATCTTTTAAAATAGATGATGAGCGATTT
This sequence comes from Clostridium sp., assembly GCA_022767515.1. Lineage (GTDB taxonomy): Bacteria > Bacillota > Clostridia > Clostridiales > Clostridiaceae > Clostridium. The sequence continues at coordinate 110,661 of JALENK010000009.1, read as the reverse complement.
GCTGCAACAGGTGATGGATTTGATATTGATTTTGCAAAGCTTGTAGTTAATAATCCTCAATTAAGTACATCTACAGCAACTATTTCAGGAAAAATTACAGATAAAGCTGGAAATCCAATAAGTGGTGCTATTGTAAGAGGTGGAGATGGAGTTGAATCACAGCCTTCAGATAGTGGAGGAAATTATACATTAGTTACAAGTGCAGGTGTTGTAACACTTACAGCATTTCATAATGATTATGTTTCTGATACATTTACATTTACAAAGAATATCGAATCAGGAGGTGTGAAAAGTCATGATTTCTCTTTAGAGTCTTCTATGAGCAAAGCTGACTCTAAAGAAAAGTTTAAGGTAAAGCTTAAACTGGAGTGTAAGGGTGAAAATGATAGTAAATGGAATGAAATATCCTTTGTAGAACCAGAAAGTTCAGAGTATAATAATAATAAAGAAGATGGATATGAAAAATTATTTTTAAATGGGACTCAAGTTGAATCAGTTACTAAACAGGTTGCTGTAGAGCCTAAGAAAAGTTATAGAGTTACATATGAGGTAATTGCATCAAATAGAGATTATATATATGAAAATGCTATGCAGGATTTCTATACTGAATTCTATAGTGAAATAGTAGCAAAGGTTTCACAAGAGAATAATACAGCATGGGATAGTAATGGAGGAGGAGCAGACTATTTTCCTACATATACAGATGGTACTACGATTATAGAGAGTGGTAAGGCTTTAACTGGTACTATAGGAGGAACACAGCCTGACGAAAAGGTTAGTGTCTTAGTAAAAAAAGTTACTGATAAAGGAGAAATTCTTGTAGCAGAAGCTATGGTGGATAGTTCTTTAAATTTTAAATATAACTTCAAGCTTCAAACTGGAAAATATAAAATATATATAAAATCTAAGATTCATCAAACTGAAGTAAGTGATATTATAGATGTAAATTCAGAGAAAGATAGTTATGTTACAGATATAAATTTTTCAAAGCTAAAAAATACTGTGGTTAAGATGGAACAACCTAGAAATCATTTAGATGCTATATATTATAAATTTAATTATCAATCTAATTTAAATTATTATAATAGTACTGAAGATTTAACTACAATTTCTGCTGGAACAGGTCCTGATGAATATAGTTATGAGAAAAATGACAAATGGAATGTTTGGAAATTTAATGCGCCAAGGCAGACATATTATGGTGTACAGGTTAAATTATATAATGATTCAGCATTTTTAAGCGAAGCATATAATACAAAGCCTATGTATACATTATATACTCAAAATGTATATATATGTCCAAACTAAGTCTGATAAAACTGGGGGAGAAAGATGAAGATATTAAAAAAAGTAATATATACAATATTAATAATAGTATTAGGGTATACGGTAATTGGAAATATATCAGGAACAAATAAAACAATATTTAATTTTTTGCATTTTGGAAATTTTGTAGTTTTAACAGGTAGTATGGAGCCAAGTATTTCGCCAGGTGATTACATAACAGTAGTAAAAACGGATGTTAATAAATTAGAAGTTGGAGATGTTATTACATATAAATTTAATGGTGCTACTGTAACACATAAAATTGTTGAGATAGGTAATGATACTGTGACTACTCAAGGTACAGCAAACAATGTAGCAGATGATCCTATAGATAAGAGCAATATAGTTGGTAAGTATTTATTTAAGATTCCTAAGGTTGGTTATGTTATGTCATTTTTATCATCAACAGCAGGACTTATATTGATTTTTGGATTTATAGGAATAGCAATTTTTTGGGAGATAACAGACCCTAATAGAGGCAAAAAAGAAAATCCAGTTAGTAATGCAGTTAATGAAAATAGCAATAAGTACATTGATGACCCTGAATATTTAGAGTATTTAGAGTTTAAAAGAAGAAGGGAAGAAAAGCTCAAAGAAAATGTACGGCCTCAGCCAAAGGTTCAGGAGACGGTTTCAAAGCCAGTAATGCAGAAGGCAATTAAGCAGCAAAAGCATCAAGAAACGGTTTCAAATCAAGTTACACAGAAAGTAGCTGAGGTTAAGCAGCCAGTGGAACAGGTAAAGGCAAAATCTGAGGCATCACCAATGAAGGTTTTTGAAGTTAAGCGCATAGAAAAACAGCCTTATCAAAATAAAATTCAAGAACAATCTGTAAATGAAGAAAAACAAGAAAAGGTTGTTCAAAGGATAGAAAAGGTTGAAGAGTCTTCTGAAGATGCATGGAATGTTAGTTCAACTAGAGTAAAGCGTTCAGCAAGAAATAGAAGATAGCTAAAAAATACCTCATAAGTAGATTTGTGTCTACTTATGAGGTATTTTTTATAGTGCTAAGATACTACCTCTGTCAATTAGTTTACCATCATATAGGTAAAGAGGTTTGATATCTAAAGAATAAAGAAAGTCATAAAGTTCTCTTCCATATTCAAAATAATCGAGAGAACCGTAAAGGGCTAAGGTTGAAGAATCTATCATTCCACCTACACCACCTATAAAACCATAGTTTAAGTGTGGAAGAAGAATGTCGTTTGGTGGAACATATAGAACTTTAAAACTGTAATTAAGAAGTGTAGTATAAATTTTTTTATCACTAGTTATAGCACAGTTTTCTCTTAAAGGAAGGATTGAACATTTTGTATAGCCTTGCTTTACATTGATTTGAAATTTATGTTGAACATTTTTTAATAAGTTTTTATCTGAAAATTTCAGGTTGTGAATAAAATATTTATCAGTGATGTAAGCATTTAATATTATATCATCTGGATATTTTGAGTTAAGACTTTTTTCAGATAGTATGTAGTCTACTCCTAATGAAGAAAGTCTATCTAAAAATGCTTTATCCATTTCTTTTTGAACAATTACTTTATTATCTATAATATTTAATTGAATATCTACGTGTCCACAGATTGCCTCGTAAAGATTATTACATCTTGGTATTAGGACTAATTCTGAATTTTTTATTTTTGATAAATTATTTTTTTCAATTTCACTAATTCTGTAATCAACGAAAAAAATCATGTAAATTCACTCCTTAAATAATATTTATTTTATCAAAATATTAATAAAAGCTAAATAAAAATTTTTTAGTATATAGGTTTTATTTTTATACATACTATAAATAGAAGGGAGTGAAAACCCATGATTGTATTAAAGTTAGTATATGAAAATGATATAGAAGTAGCTAGTGATATTATTAGATTTAAAAATAAACTAGAAGAAAAAAATATTATTATTGGCTTAATTGAAAGAACTGAAAATAATAGTAATGTATTAGAAGTAATAACAAAGGATGATTCTAGTAAAGAAGAAATAAAAACTATAAAAAAATATATAAGTAATATATTTTATAAATATATAATAAAAAAGTATAAAAAAAATGAATTGTTTGATTATATAACTGAAAATTATTTTTTCTTAAGGCAGAAGGAAATATTAGAGATTGAGGATATTATAATGAAGGTACTATTATTAGAGCAGAAGCCAAATAGTGATATATTTGTATTTTGCTACAGAAAAATAAATAATATATTAGATAATATAATTGAATGTATTTTAGAAAATGATGAAATAAATATTAGTGGCTTTTTAACATTTAGAATGAAAAAAATTAGTAGAGATATTGAAAAAGTAATTGATAAGATAATAGAAAGATATATAATAGAAAAGGAATATGAGGAGTTTATTGATTTATTAAAGTACTTTATTTCAATTCAAGATAGTAAAATTGAACTAGTAAATATTTACATCAAGCCTCAGGATATATATAGTATAAAGGATAAAGATGGTAATGATATTTTTGATAAGCTTGTAGATGAACTCGATATGGCACAGGTAGACGTTGTAGAAGTAGATATAGAGGATGTAATAATAAGTGGGCTTATTACTAATGCTCCTCAAAAAATAATAATTCATGGAAAGAATAACTGTAGTAATTTAGAATTTTTAAATACAATAGAATTAGTTTTTGAAAGTAGAGTGTTTTTTTGTCAGGAATGTGATTTTTGCAATTTATATAAAAATAATTTAACTTTTAATAGATAAATTATAAAAAGTTGTTGACATTAAAATAGAAAGATGATATTATGTTTCTTGTCAAGTAGAAACAGCCGTTTCTCACCTTGCAGTGTTTATTACTACTAGCTAGGTAAATTATTATTTTGAATAATATAGGACGGCGTATGCCGTCTTTTTTATTATAAATAATTGCTTTATTGGAGGTGAAGGTTTATCAATAAGAAATATATTGTTAATGAAGACATAAAAGAAAAAGAAGTAAGAGTTATTACTAATGAGGGTGAGCAGTTAGGGATTATGTCAACTAAGCAAGCCTTAGAAAAAGCAGATGAGGCAGAGTTAGATTTAGTTATGATTTCACCAAATGCAGTTCCACCAGTTTGCAAAATTATGGATTTAGGTAAGTTTATATATGAACAATCTAAAAAAGAAAAAGAAGCTAAAAAGAACCAAAAGGTTATTAATATAAAAGAAATTAGAGTAAGTCTTACAATTGAAGAACACGACATAGAAATTAAAGCAAAGAATGCTAGAAAATTCCTAGAAGATGGGGATAAAGTAAAAATTACTGTTAGATTCAGAGGAAGAGAAATGGAATTAGCACACAGAGGTGTAAAGATTCTTGAAAACTTTACTGAGAAGCTTTCAGATGTTTCAGCTATAGAGAAGCCAGCTAAACGAGAAGGAAGAAGCATGGCAGTGATTTTAAGCCCTAAAAAGGCATAAATTGAGAGGAGGACATTATAATGCCAAAAATGAAAAGCCACAAAGGTGCAGCAAAGAGATTTAAGAAAACAGGTACAGGAAAATTAAAGAGATCAAAAGCTTTTACAAGCCACATTCTTACAAAGAAGAGTGCTAAGAGAAAGAGAAATCTTAGAAAAGCAGGATATGTATCAACTACACAAGAAAAAGTAATGAAGAAATTACTACCATACCTATAATTTAGATTCACAGGAGGTTTAAGAAATGGCAAGAGTTAAGAGAGCTGTTAATGCTCGTAAAAATCATAAAAAAGTTTTAAAACTTGCAAAAGGATATTACGGTGGAAAGAGTAAGTTATTTAAAACTGCTAACGAATCTGTAATCAGAGCATTAAGAAATGCTTATGTAGGAAGAAGATTAAAGAAGAGAGATTACAGAAAGCTTTGGATTGCAAGAATAAATGCAGCTACAAGAATGAACGATCTTTCATATTCTAAGTTTATGAATGGAATAAAGAAAGCTGGAATTGATATAAACAGAAAGATGTTATCTGAAATAGCTATAAACGATCCAAAAGCATTTGCTGAATTAGTACAAGTTGCAAAAAATCAATTAGCTTAATATATTATTGGCGACCAAAAGTATATTTTGGTCGCCAATAATTTTAATGAGGTTTATTATGATTGTTATAGAAAGTAAAGATAATTCTACATTTAAAGAAGTTAGAAAGCTTAAGGAAAGAAAGAATAGAAAAAAGCTTTCAAAATATATAATAGAGGGTTCAAGACTTGTTGAAGAAGCTTTTAAATCTAATACTCCTATTGAAAGCTTATTTTTTGAAAAGGATAGTGCAGATAAAATAATTGAAGATAGATTTAGAAAGTATTCTTTTGATAATATAAAGGTGTATTATGCAAGTAAGGAGATTATTAAGGAGCTATCATCAACAGAAGAACCACAAGGAATAATTGCAGTTGCTAAAATGAAGAGGCATAATTTTAAGGATGATGGCAAGTTTTATCTGCTTTGCGATAAGGTGCAAGACCCTGGCAATATGGGGACGATTATAAGAACTGCCCATGCAGCTAATGTAGATGGTATTATATTGACCAAGGGAACAGTTGATATTTATAATGACAAGGTTATAAGAGCTACTATGGGCTCTATCTTTTATGTTCCTATAGTGATTGATGAAGAGGATAATAGTGAACTTAGAAGATTGATTGATAAAGGTTTTTCTCTTGTTGCAACTTCACTTGAAGGTAATAAGAATTTTTTTGAGGAAAAGCTTACTGGAAATATAATTATCTGTGTTGGAAATGAAGGTAATGGAGTGAGTGATGAAATTTATAGATTAGCAGATAAAAAGGTTAAAATTCCAATGCCAGGAAATGCTGAATCACTAAATGTATCAGTTGCAGCATCCATTATTATGTATGAAAAGGTAAGGCAACAAATGGTTGACTTTTGATAAAAAGATGTGTATAATCATTAATTATATTGAAAAGCTTTGAAAGAGAGAGTAGATACTGAAAGATTTTCAGGGAGAAGAGGTCAATTGGACTGAAAGCCTCTTTATTTACTTAAGTATTGAAGTTCACTCTGGAGCTCTAGCTTTGAAAATTATAGTAGGAGCTAGCGGGAAATCGTTAAATTTATCTAAGTGAGCAAAAATATTTTTTGCTAATTAGGGTGGTACCGCGATTTTTTCGTCCCTTTTATAGGGGCGTTTTTTTTGTTTAAAATACTTTGAGAAGGGAGAAACAAAATGCAAGAAAAACTAAATCAAATTAAAGAAGCTGCACTTAAAGAAATAGAAAGTAAGAGTGCTACAATTGAAGAAATTAAAGTTAAGTATCTAGGTAAAAAAGGTGAATTAACAACTATACTTAGAAGTATGGGAAACGTATCAAAGGAAGAAAGACCTGTAATTGGTAAGCTTGTTAATGATGTTAAGAAAATTTTAGAGGATAAGATTGAAGAAGTAACAAAGAAGGCTAAAGAAGAGGAAAAACAAAAAAAATTACAAAATGAAATTATTGATGTAACTCTTCCAGGAAAGAAAAATTTAATAGGAAAGAGACATCCGATTGAAACAACACTTCAAAGAATGAAGGATATATTTGTTTCCATGGGATTTTCGATAGAAGATGGTCCGGAGGTTGAGCTTGACTATTATAACTTCGAAGCATTAAATATACCAAAGAATCATCCAGCAAGAAGTGAGCAAGATACACTTTACATAAATGATGATGTAGTTTTAAGAACTCAAACATCACCAGTTCAAATCAGAGTAATGGAGAAACAGAAACCACCAATAAAGATGATTTCTCCTGGTAAAGTGTATAGAGCTGATTCAGTGGATCCAACTCATTCACCAATATTCCATCAAATGGAAGGTTTGGTTATTGGTAAGGGAGTAACATTTGCAGATTTAAAGGGAACATTAGAATTATTTGCAAAAAAAATGTTTGGTGACAAAGTTAAGACAAAATTCAGACCTCACCACTTCCCATTCACTGAACCATCTGCTGAAATGGATGCTACTTGTTTTGTGTGTCAAGGAAAGGGATGTAGCGTATGTAAGGGTTCAGGATGGATTGAATTGTTAGGTTGTGGTATGGTTCATCCACAAGTTTTAAGAAACTGTAATATAGACCCAGAGGAATATAGTGGATTTGCATTTGGATTTGGTGTTGATAGAATGGTTATGCTTAGCTATGGCCTAGATGATATAAGATTATTATATGAAAGTGACATGAGATTCTTAAATCAATTCTAGAGGAGGAAATACAAAAATGAAAGTACCATATAATTGGATAAAAGATTATGTAGATGTAAATGTTAGTCCTAAGGAATTAGGAGATATACTTACTTTAACTGGTTCACAGCTTGAAGAAGTTATAATACAAGGGGATAATATAAAGAATGTTGTAGTATGTCAGATAAATAAGATTGAAAAGCATCCTGATGCTGATAGATTAAGCGTTTGTCAAGTAAATATAGGTTCAGAAGAGATTCAAATAGTTACAGCTGCAACTAATATGAAAGAAAATGATAAGGTGCCAGTTGCACTTCATAAAGCAATACTTGCTGATGGAACAGAAATAAAGAAAGGAAAGATGAGAGGGCAAGTTTCTAATGGAATGTTCTGTTCTGAAGAAGAACTTGGAATTGCTGGTGATAAAGAAATTGTAGGTCTTATGATATTACCTGCTGATGCACCTATTGGAATGGATATTAAAGAATATTTAGGATTAAATAAGGCAATACTAGATTTTGATATAACATCAAATAGACCAGATTGTTTAAGTATGATTGGTATGGCAAGAGAAACAGCAGCTGCTTTAAAACTTCCATATAAGATGCCTAATATGACATTTGAAACAAAAGCAGGTGGAGATATTAATCAAGAATTAACTGTAGAAGTTAAGACAAATCTTTGTAAGAGATATATGTCTAGAAAGATTAGAAATGTAAAGATTAAGCCATCTCCAAGCTGGATGCAAGAAAGACTTCTTGAGGCAGGAGTTAGACCAATTAATAATATAGTTGATATTACAAACTTTGTTATGCTTGAAATTGGTGAACCTATGCATGCCTTTGATGCAAGACAAATTAAGTCAAATAAGATAGTAGTAGATTTAGCTAAGGATAATGAGAAGTTTACTACTTTAGATGAGGTTGAAAGAGAGTTAGATTCAAGTTTTATATGCATTAAGGACAATGATACAACAATTGCACTTGCTGGAATTATGGGTGGACTTAATTCTGAAATAAAGGAAGATACAACTGAAGTTATTTTTGAAGCAGCAGCTTTTGATGGAACTAATATAAGAGTTAATTCTAAGAAGCTTGCTTTAAGAACAGAAAGTTCTGGAAGATTTGAAAAGGACATAGACCCTAATCTTGCAAAGGAAGCAATAGATAGAGCATGTGCTCTAGTTTGTGAGCTTGAAGCAGGAGAAGTTGTTGATGGGACAATAGATGTATATAATGAGAAAAAAGAGATAGGGTATATGGAAGTATCTTGTGATTGGATAAATAAATTCCTTGGAACAGATATTCAAAATGAAGAAATGAAGAAAATATTAGATTCATTAGATATGCCGACTGAACTTTCAGGTGATACTTTAAAGATTACTGTACCAACATTTAGAATAGATATTGGAATAAAGCAAGATATAGCTGAGGAAGTTGCAAGAATTTATGGATATTCTGAAGTTCCAAATACAATATATGATGAAGTGCCTCTAAAGAATAATATGAGTAGAGATATGATTCTAAGAAAGCTTGTAATAGATACAATGATTTCTTCAGGTTTAAATCAATCAATAGCATATTCTTTTGTATCTCCTAAGGTATGTGACAGAATAAATCTTCCTGAGGATTCAGCACTTAGAAATATGGTCAAGATTAAAAATCCGCTTGGAGAAGATTACTCAGTAATGAGAACTTCTACATTACCATCAATGATACAGTCACTTTCTAGAAATTACTCAAGAAATAATGATTATGCAAGATTATTTGAAGTTGGAAGAGTTTATTTAGTAGAAGAGGGTGAAAAGCTTCCAGTAGAGCAAAAGGTATTATCTATTGGAATGTATGGAGATTGTGACTTTTTAGATTTGAAAGGAATTATAGAAAATCTATTAGATAGACTTGGAATTACTAAAGCAAAATATGTGCGTGAAACTGAAAATTCAGCTTTTCATCCAGGAAAGACAGCGAGCTTAATGTTGAGAGGAAATAAGGTCGCAGTATTTGGAGAGATACATCCAGATGTTCAGGATGAATATGCGGTTGATACACCAATGTATGTTGCAGAGGTTAATTTGAATGCTTTATATGAAGCTGCTAATATAGAAAGAAAATATACTCCAATTGCTAAGTTCCCAGCAGCAACAAGAGATATAGCAATACTAGTTGATGATGAGGTTTTAGCTGGAGATATTGAAGAAATAATAAGAAAAACAGGTTCTTCATTAGTTGAAAGTGTGACTTTATTTGATATATATAAAGGTAAGCAGACAGGTGAAGGTAAGAAGAGTATGGCTTATGCTATAGTTTATAGAGATTCAAAGAAGTCGCTTAAAGATGAAGATGTAAATAAGGTTCATGATAAAATATTAAAGGCACTTGAAAGTAAATTAGGTGCACAACTTAGATAAAAATCGGGGGGGACTTGCAAGTTTCCCCTATTTTTTGCTTTATTATATAAGAATATAATAAAAAATATTGTTTTATTAGTGTTTTTAACCTATAATTGTAGGTATAGAGTGAAAATGAGAGAGGTGTGTCTAAAAATGGTTAAGGTAGAAGTGAAGATAAATGGAAAGACTTATAATTTGGTTGGTAGAGAAAATGAAGAATATTTATTAAAATTAGGCACATATGTAGATGATAAAATTAATGAAGTAAAAACTAAAAATAACAGATTAAACAATGAAGAAGCATCAGCACTCGTTGCTCTTAATATAGCAGATGAATTATATAAGGCAGATAAGAATTATATAAATCTTAATAAAGAAGCAAAAGAAAATGAACTCAAGCTTGAAGAGACAAAGAAGAGCCTAGATGAGTATATCAAAAAATATCAAGAACTTGAGAAAAAAGTGAATGAAGACAAAAATAAGTATGAAAATATAATAAGTCGTAATGAGATTAACCTTGAAGAAACGAAGAGAAGCTTAGATAGGTATATCAAAAAATGTCAAGAACTTGAGAAAAAAGCAGATGAAGATAAGAAGAAGTATGAAAATATAATAAGACTTAGTGAGAGCAAGCTTGAAGAAACAAAGAAGAGTTTAGATGAGTACATCAAAAAGAGTCAAGAACTTGAGAAAAAGGCAGATGAAGATAAGAATAAGTATGAAGAACTTATAATTAATGGTGAGATTAGGTTTGAAGAAGCAAAGAGGAGTCTAGATGAGTATATAAAGAAAAGTCAAGAACTTGAAAAAAAGGCAGATGAAGATAAGAAGAAGTATGAGAAGTTAGAAAAAGAAACTACTTTAAAGTTAAAGCAAACTCAAGATGAATTTCAAAAGTCAAAGGATGAGACTAAAAGAGTAAAGCTAGAAAATGAAATTTTGAAAAGTAAGAATGAAGAACTGAAAAGCAAAAATGAAGAACTAAAAAATAAGAATGAGGAGCTTAAAAACAAAAATGAAGATTTAGCTAGTAAGAATAAGGATTTAGCAAATAAGAATGAAGAATTGAAAAAAAATATAGCTCAAAATATAATTGGAAAAAAGGATGAAAATCGTGAGTTGAAGACTGCTAAGTATAAGAATTTGGATTTGGAGAATAAATTGATGGAGGCACAAGTAGAAATTGCAAAGTTAAAAAAGCATAAAAATCCATTAATTAGGGAATAATTATTTCAAGGTGTCTATTATTGACACCTTTATTTTTTGTAGGAGAGTTAAATTATGAAGAAGATAGAATTACTTGCACCTGCTGGAAGTATGGAAAGTCTTATTTCAGCAGTAAATAATGGGGCAGATGCAGTTTATCTTGGAGGAAGTAAATTTTCTGCAAGAGCATATGCATCTAATTTTGATAATGACAAGATGAAAGAAGCAGTAGATTATTGTCATAGCTATGATGTAATGGTGTATGTTACTATGAATACTTTATTAAAGGAGATAGAATTAAAGGAAGCAATAAAGTATGTTGGATATCTATATGAAATAGGAGTAGATGCTTTAATAATTCAGGATTTAGGTTTAGTTAGCCTTATAAAAGCAAAGTATCCAAGGTTTGAAATTCATGCTTCAACACAGATGACTATTCATAATGCTGAGGGTGCATTATACTTTAAAAATAAAGGCTTTGAAAGAATTGTTGTATCAAGAGAATTATCGATTGATGAAATAAGATACATTGCTAAGGATTTAGAAATAGAAACAGAAATGTTTATTCATGGAGCACTTTGTGTATGCTATTCAGGAAAGTGTCTTATGAGCTCATTAATCGGTGGAAGAAGCGGAAACAGAGGAAGATGTGCTCAGCCTTGTAGGATGGAATATACTTTAGAAGATAAAAATGGAAGAAGAAAATCGGGATATTTATTAAGTCCTAAGGATATGTGTATGGTAGATGATATAAGGGAGATTATAGAAAGCAGGGCATATTCTTTGAAAATAGAAGGAAGAATGAAAAGACCTGAGTATGTAGCAGGAGTTGTTAATAATTATAGGAAGGCTTTAGATAAAGAATTATTAAATTATAAGTTTGATGTAGCAGAATCTAAGAGAAGTCTTATGCAGTTATTTAATAGAAGTGGTTTTTCAAATGCTTACCTTAGAAAAAATAATGGAAAAGATATGATGAGCTATAATTATGCTAAAAATACAGGAGTTGATATAGGGACAGTACTTAGTGATGGAAGTATTGTATTAAAGGAAGATATACAGGTAGGAGATGGCATAAGATACAAGGATGAAGGCTTTACTTTAAGTAAAATAATACTTAATAATAATGAGGTTAAAGAGGCTAAAAGAGGAGATATGGTAAAGCTATTTCCTAAAGGCTATAAAAAAGGTGATGTCTTATATAGAACATCTAGCAAGGCACTTTTTGATAGTTTATCTGAAACTATAAAGCCATATTATAAGAAAATTTTATTAAAGGGAAGTCTTGATTTTAAGCTTGGAGAAAAGCTTTGTTTAAAGGTTAATTATAATGGAAAAGAGTTTGTTTCTTATGGTGATGAGGTTCAAAAAGCATTAAAATCACCGATTTCAAAGGATAGAATAATATCTTCACTTGAAAAAACTGATTGCCAGTTTAAACTTCATGAAATATATTTTAATTCTTTTGATGAAGGCTTTGTAACAGTTTCTTCTTTAAATGCACTTAGAAGACAGATTTTTGATGATATTACTAAATATCAAGTTTCAAAATATAGAAGAAAAAGAGATAAAGAAGAGATAGAAGAATACAAAAGTATAAAGCAAACTAAGAATATAGGTTATATATATACTTGTAGTACAAGAGAGCAGTTAAGGGCACTAAGGGAATTAGAAGTAGATAATATTGCTGTAGATATATTTAGACGGGATAAGGACAAAATAAGAGAGGAAGATATTAAGGATGTGTATCTTTTGCTTCCAGAAATTATTAAGGGTGAATTTAATAAAATAATTCAAGTAATTGAAAGAATAAAAAATAATATTAAGGGAATAATAACTAGTAATGCTGGAATAATAAAGAGGTATAAGGATGAATTATACATTATTGGTGATTATAAACTTAATGTATTTAATTCAAAGGCATTAGAATTTTACAGAGAAGATATAGATATGGTATCTTTAAGTGTAGAGTTAAATAAAAAAGAAATAAAAGATATAGTCAAATCTAAAATAGATGGAATATGTTTAAATATATATGGCAAGGCAGAGGCTATGGTAAGTGAATATTGCCCTATTGGATGTGTATTTGGAGGAAAGTCTAAAAATAATGAATGTAAGGGTGAGTGTTTAAAGTCTGAATATACTTTAATTGATAGAAAGAACCAAAGATTTAGAGTAATAACAGATGATTTTTGCAGAAGTCATATATTAAATAGTGTACCAACTTATTTATTTGATGAGGTAGAAGAATTAAAGAAAATTGGTATAAATAATTTCAGAGTTGATTTTAAGGACGAAAGTTATGATGAAGTTAAAAAAGTAGTTAATATGCTTATAAATAAAACTGAATTTAATGGTGAATTATATACAAAGGGACACTATAGAAGAGGAGTGGAATAATGAATAGCAAGGTATTAAAAACCTTAGAGTTTACAAAAATAAAAGATAGAGTAAGAAAGTATGCACTTACAAATGGAGGAAAAGAAAAGGTAAATCAATTAAAACCTTATGATTCTGTATATGAAGTTAGAAAAGCACTTGATGAAACTCAGGAAGCAGTAGATTTATTAATTAAAAAAGGAAGACCTCCATTTCAAGGAATAATTGATATAAAGGAAGCTCTTGAAAGAGCTAAAAAAGGAGGAGTATTGTCTTTAGGACAGCTTCTTTACATAGGAAATATGTTAAAAACTACAGAAAACATTAAGGAATATTTAACACCTTCAGATGAAGAAGAGAGCTTTCCTATACTTCAAGATTTAGCATCTATATTAGTTCCTAATAAGAGATTGCAATCTGAGATTGAAAAGTCTATAGTTTCAGAGGAAGAAGTATCTGATAAGGCAAGCAATACTTTATATAATATAAGACGAAACTTAAAAGATATGAATGCGTCTGTAAGAGAAAAAATTAATGCAATTGTAAAGAAAAATTCAAAGTATCTTCAAGATGCAATTTATACAATGAGGGGGGATAGATATGTAGTTCCTGTTAAAGCAGAATATAAGGGTCAGGTGCCAGGGCTTGTGCATGACCAAAGTGCAACAGGAGCGACTTTATTCATTGAACCTATGAGTCTTGTTAACTTAAATAATGATATTAAAGAATTAAAGCTTAAAGAGATTGCTGAAATAGAGAGAATTATTACAGTTTTATCACAGATGGTAAAGCAAGATATTCAAAACTTGACTTCAAATATAAATATGCTTACAGAGATTGATTTTATATTTGCAAAGGGTAAGTATTCACTTAGTATAAATGGAATGCTTCCTGAGGTAAGGGAGGATAAGACATTTGATTTAGTAAATGCAAGGCATCCTCTAATTGATCCGGATGTAGTAGTTCCATCAGATATTTTTTTAGGAGAAAATTTTACAACATTAATGATAACAGGTCCTAATACTGGTGGTAAGACTGTAACATTAAAGACAGTAGGACTACTTCACTTGATGGCTTTAAGTGGATTATTAATTCCAACTAAAGAAGAATCGTCAGTAAGTTTTTATAGAGAAATTTTTGCAGATATTGGTGATGAACAGAGCATAGAACAGAGTCTATCAACATTTTCATCTCATATGAAAAATATAGTTAAAATAATGGAAAGAGCTGATGAAGAATCATTAGTGCTTTTTGATGAGTTAGGGGCAGGAACTGATCCTACAGAGGGAGCAGCACTTGCAATTGCAATAATTGAGACATTGAAAGAACGTAGATGTAAGATATTATTAACAACTCATTATAGTGAGCTTAAGGGATATGCACTTAGAACACCAGGTGTTGAAAATGCATCAGTAGAATTTGATGTAAAGACCTTAAGACCCACATATAGACTTTTAATTGGTATACCAGGAAAGTCTAATGCTTTTGAAATAAGCAGAAGAATAGGACTTGATGATTATATAATTGAAAGAGCAAAGGCTAATATATCAAAGGATAATTTACAATTTGAAGATTTAATAAAAGATCTTCAAGAAAAGAGTATAATTGCAAATACTGAAGCAAGGGAAGCTGAAAAAATAAGAAAAGAAGCTAAAAAGCTAAAACAAAGTTATGAAGAAAAGCTTAAGAGATTAGAGCAGGTTAAAGACAAGGCTTACAATGATGCTAGAAAAGAAGCTAAGGATATTATAGCAAATGCTAAGGATGAAGCAGATGATATATTAAAGACTATGAGAGAGTTAGAAAAGTTAGGCATAAGTGGCGGAGGAAGAAAGAGACTTGAAGAAGAAAGAAAGAAGCTTAGAGATTCCTTAGAAGAAAAAGAAAGGGCAATTATAAAAGCAAGAGAAAACAATGGCAAGCCTATAGAAAAGGTATCGCTTGGAATGGAGGCGTTTTTACCTTCATTAAACCAAAAGGTAATAATAGTTTCAAAGCCTGATAATAAAAATGAAGTTCAGGTTGAAGCTGGAATTATGAAAATTAGTGTCAAACTTTCAGATTTAAGATTAGTAGAAGCAAGTGAGACAAAGCAAATTAGAAAAATACAAAAAAGAGAATTAAAGTTAAATACTAAGTCTGTTGAAAGTAAGATAGATTTAAGAGGGCTTGATGGACAGGAAGCTTGTTATAGAGTTGATAAGTATTTAGATGAAGCATACCTATCTAATTTAGGTGAGGTTACAATAGTTCATGGAAGAGGAACTGGAGTACTTAGAACAGAAATAACTAAAATGTTAAGAAAGCACCCTCATGTAAAGTCATTTAGGCTTGGACAGTATGGTGAAGGTGGCGATGGTGCGACTATAGTTGAACTTAAGTAAGGGGAAAGTTATGTATATTATTAGTGCATGTTTATGTGGTGTAAATTGCAAATATAATGGAAAAAATAATATTAATGAAAAATGTGTACAGTTAGTTAAAGAAGGAAAAGCATTACCAGTTTGTCCAGAACAGCTTGGAGGACTTACTACGCCTAGGACACCTGCAGAAATAAAGGGATATGCAGTTATAAATAAAGATGGTATTGATGTTTCAAAGAATTATAATAAGGGTGCAATGGAGGCATTAAAGATTGCTAAACTGGTTAATGCTGATAAAGCAATTTTAAAGGATGGTAGTCCATCATGTGGTTCATCATACATATATGATGGGACATTTACAGGAAAGAAGATTTCTCAAATGGGAGTTACTGCAAAATTATTTAAAGAGAATAACATAGAAGTGCAGAGTGAAAATACATTATAGGGGAAAATTAATGATTAGTATTAAACAAATAAAGAAAGATGGTAAAAAGCATATACGAAAAAACTATTGGAGTTTGGTATTTATTTGCTTAATGATGGCAGTTTTATTTAATGGCTATAAGATAACAATGCAATCATATGAAACCTTTCAAAATTACAGTGTTTTAACTAGTAATGAAGAAAATAATGATGAAGATGATTATAGTTTATGGATAAATTCAGCGTTTAGTACAACTAGTAATGATTTAAATAATAATATAAGGGATGATAGTATATTGGTAAAATGTATCTATCAAGTGGTAGATGCAATAGTTACTGATAATGAGCAATTATGTAATTTTATATATTCAATTACTAAAAATAGTGATAAAGAAATTTCTATTGAGACAATGCTAATTATTTCGGCAATACTTGCAATAATCATTAAAATTTTTATAGTATACTCAATAGAAGTTGGAGAGTGTAGATTATTTTTAGAGAATAGAAATGGAAAAGAAACGAGAATAAAGGTTATGCTATCTGCTTTTAAAAAGGGCAGATATCTGTCTACTGTAAAATGCATATTTGTAAAAAGAGTTTTTCAATATTTATGGACTCTTACTATAATTGGAGGAATAATTTCAAGATATTCATATATGATGGTTCCTTACATAGTTGCTGAAAATCCTGATATCAAACCAATGGAAGCTATTAGGCTTTCAAAAAATATGATGAAGGGATATAAATTTAAGGCATTTTTATTTGATTTATCATTTATAGGTTGGTCAATTCTTCAGATAATTACATTTGGTTTGGTAGGTATACTATATGCCAATCCTTATTATAAGGCATCTGAAACAGAAATTTATATCAAAATAAGAGAAGAATATATTTTAGCTAATAAAGAAAAGGCTGAATGGTTTGCTGAAGAAAATTTAATTAACTTAGATATTGATAATGAGTATGTAAAGAAAATAGAAGATAAATTACTTGAAGGTAAAAAATATGATAGAAAATATAGTATCACCATAATTATTATGTTTTTCTTTACATTTGCCTTTTTGGGATGGTTATGGGAAGTTCTTTTATTTTTATTTAGAGATGGGATTCTAGTAAATCGTGGGACTTTATATGGACCATACCTTCCTATATATGGATTTGGTGCAGTTTTAGTAGTTTTGATGACTAGAATAAATGTCTTTAAGAAGGTGCTTTCAAATCCTATGGCAGCATTTATTATTATTATGATTTTATGTACAAGCATAGAGTATGTTACTTCATGGTATATAGAGACTTTTTATGGTCTAAGGTATTGGGACTATACTAATGACTTTTTGAATATAAATGGGAGAGTTTGTTTGGAGTGCTCATTATTTTTTGGATTTGGTGGGATTCTTGGAGTTTATTTATTAGCACCATTTTTAGATGAGCATTATTTGAAGATAAAAAAGAGTATAAGAGTAGTATTATGTATAATTATTATAGGCATAATTTCAGCAGATTTTGTATTTACTAAGTTTTATCCAAGAACAGGACCTGGAATAACAACTAATGTTGAGAGTGAGAGCATTAATTTGAAAACAAATTTTGTATTGTAAAAGTAAAAAAGTGTTGTATAATAGATAATAGATATCGTTTTGCGAGGAGGATGTAATTTTGTATAAAGAAAAATATCAAGCGTGGTTAAACTCTGAAATAATAAATGAAGACATAAAAAATGAATTAAGAAGTATAACAGATGAAAAGGAAATCGAAGACAGATTTTATAAGGACTTAGAATTTGGAACAGGTGGATTAAGAGGAGTTATGGGTGCTGGAAGCAATAGAATGAATATCTATACAGTATCACAAGCAACTCAAGGATTTGCAGATTATTTAAATCAAAATTTTACAAACCCACAAGTTGCTATAGCTTATGATTCTAGAAATTTGTCTGATGAATTTGCTAAAGCTGCTGCATTAACATTATGTGCTAATGGAGTTAAGGTATTTTTATTTGAAAGCTTAAGACCTACACCAGTATTGTCTTTTACAGTAAGACATTTAAATTGCCAAGGTGGTATAGTTGTTACAGCATCACATAACCCAAAGAAGTACAATGGTTATAAGGTTTATGATGAATTCGGTGGCCAAGTAACAGATGATAAAGCTGGTAAGGTAATAGCTTGCGTTAATGCTATAAGTGATTTTGCTATGATAAAGACAATAAGCGAAGAGGAAGCAGTTAATAAGGGATTATTAGTTTATATTGGTGAAGATGTAGATAAAGCATACATAGAAAAAGTTAAGGGGTTAACTATAAGAAAAGAGTTAGTAGCTGAAAAAGCTAAGGACTTAAAAATAATATATACACCAATTCATGGAAGTGGAAATATTCCAGTAAGAAGAGTATTAAGTGAATTAGGATATGAAGGAGTTAAGGTAGTAAAAGAGCAAGAAATGCCAAATGGTGATTTCCCAACAGCTCCATATCCAAATCCTGAAATGCCACAAGTATTTGAATTAGCTCTTGAAATGGCTAAAAATGAAACACCAGATATAATATTTGGTACAGACCCAGATAGTGATAGAATAGGTGTTGTTGTTAATCTTGGAAATGGTGAGTACAAAGTATTAACAGGTAACCAAACAGGATTATTATTAACTGATTATGTTCTTGGAGCTATGAAGGAAACAGGAAAATTACCATCAAATGGTGTTGTTATCAAGACAATAGTTACAACAGAAGGTGCAGCTAAAATAGCTGAAAGCTATGGTGTTGAACTTATGGATGTATTAACAGGATTTAAGTATATTGGTGAAAAGATTCATGAATTTGAAGTTAATAAGGATAAGACTTATTTGTTCGGATTTGAAGAAAGCTATGGATATTTAGCTGGTGACTTCGTAAGAGATAAGGATGCAGTTATAGCATCAATGCTTATTGCTGAAATGACTCTATACTATAAAGAAAAGGGATTAAGTCTTTACGAAGCATTAATAGACCTTTATAAGAAGCATGGTTTCTATAAAGAAGAATTAGTTTCAATTGAACTTGAAGGAAAGGAAGGTCAAGAAAAGATAGCTTCTTGTATAGATTCTTTAAGAAACAACAAGCTTGCTGAGGTTAATGGAGTTAAAGTTGTTACAAGATATGACTATAAGTTAAGCATAGAAGATGATTGCGTAAATGCTCAAGAAAAGAAGATTAATCTTCCAAAATCAAATGTATTAAAGTACATTTTAGAAGACGGTTCTTCATTCGTTGTAAGACCTTCAGGAACAGAACCAAAGATGAAGATTTATACAGCAGTTAAAGGAAGCAGTCTTGAAAATGCTGAAGAGTTAAGTAAGGGATTCAAGGAAACAGTAGTTAAATTAATAGAATCAAATATGTAATTTATAATATGAATTTAACAGTAGTTTTAACTTTTTAGTTAGAACTACTTTTTTTATATTAAATTTATAGAGAATTTATACGAATTAAGGTATAATAAAAAAGATATAGAATGTTAGGAGATTAGATATGGATTATAAAAGTTTGTTTAAAGAAAAATTAAGTAAGCTATTGTTTTTAGAAATTGATTGGCAAAAATTTAAAAAGTGTATTGATGCACCTGAGAATGTTGAAATAAAGTCTGATGATTTATATTTACCAATCAGCTCAAAATATGTAGCATCTACTGTGAATAATAATATTTCGATTAATAATCTACCTATATATTATTTTGTTGAAGGAATGTTAATTGCACTTGGTGCAGATGATAATTTTAGATATCTAGATGATTATATTATTGTTTTTAATAATATAAAGCAAAGTGAAGTTTGTGGTAAAAATCTAGTAGCGGATAGAATTAAAGAAGAAAATTATGAGGATGCATATTTGCTATTAAAAGGATTGTTTAAAGTTACTTATAATGAAGAATATTTTGAAAAGCTACTTTTAGTAGGTAATGCTATTAGAGAAAGGGACAGTGCTTTTTCTGATATATTATTATCTGATATTGAATTTGGAATAAATGAATTTGAAGATATGAAGGAGCCTTATTTATATAAAGCATTATACTTAAAGTCAAAGGATGATTATTTAGGAAGTAGGGCAGCACTTAATGAATACTATAATAGAGGTGGAGAGAAGACTGAAGAGATAGCTCAAATAGCAGAGGATATTGAAAATATTGCAACCTATGAAAAAGCCATAGAGTATTTAGATACTAAGCCAGATAAAACTATAAAAATGTTATTGCCATTACTAGATAAGTTTAGTAAAAATCCGCTTATTTATTATTATATTGCAGTAGCATATAGAAAGCTTCAAAACTACGAAAAGGCATTGTGCTATCTTGAGGATAGTATAGAAATTGAATCAGGGATTTTAGAGGTTGTTAATGAATTTGGAATTAATTATGCTTGTCTAGGTGATTACAAAAAGGCTATAGAATATTTTAGAAAAGCATTTGAGGTTTCAAAGGATGTTGAAATATGCACAAATCTTGTTATGTGCTATTTAAATATTGGTGATGAGGAAGAGGCAAAGCTTCATTATGAACTTGCTAAGAAATTAAATCCTGAGGATGAGATAGTTAAGGATTTAGAGAGAATGTTTATCAAGTAGATAAATTTAAGGGGAAATTGTATGTATTCAAATATATTAGGATATCAAGTATTTAATAAAAGCAAGACAGAATTAATTGAAGAAATTAATAAAAGAGAACGAGTGAATATAGTTTCTGGAAACCCAGAGATTTTATATAACGGATTGAATAATGAATTGCTTCATAAGAATTTTCAGGCTGAATATTCAATAATAATTCCAGATGGTGTGGGTACAGTGTTAGCTGCAAAGCTTGTAAAACAGCCAGTAAAGGAAAAAATTGCAGGTATTGAAATAATGAAAGAGATACTAGAAAAATGCGTTAGAGAAGAGAAATCTGTTTATCTTTTAGGAGCTAAGGAAGAGATATTAAAAGATTGTATTGTTAAAATTATTGGCGATTTTGAAGGAATAAAGATTGTAGGAAGTCATAATGGTTATTTTGATATAAATAACTGTAGTGATATTGTAAATGATGTTATAAAATCAAAGGCAGATGTAATTTTTGTTGCAATGGGTTCACCAAGACAGGAACAGTTTATTGAAGAACATATAAATGAACTTCCATGTAAGATTTTTATGGGAGTTGGTGGAAGCTTTGATGTTTTTTCAGGAAATATAAAAAGGGCTCCAAAGTGGATGATAAAATGTGGTCTTGAATGGCTGTATAGGGTAGTGAAGGAACCATGGAGAATAAAAAGACTGGGGGCTATTCCTAAATTTTTATGGAGGGTATTAGGAAGTAAATAAAATGAAAAAAAATTACTTAATAAAGTCAACCTTTATAGTTATGCTTGTGGCCCTTATAAGCAAGGTTATTGGCTTGTTTAGAGATATGCTAATTGCAAGTAAGTTCGGTGCTACAGCTGAAACTAATGCACATGCCCTTGCATTAACTATACCCGATACGATTTTTGTTATTATTGGGCTTGCTATTTCA
The DNA here is from genome assembly GCA_022767515.1 of Clostridium sp. Classification (GTDB taxonomy): domain Bacteria; phylum Bacillota; class Clostridia; order Clostridiales; family Clostridiaceae; genus Clostridium. Next base: position 88,902 of record JALENK010000009.1, on the reverse strand, counting down.
ACTACCTTTTTACCTATGTTAAGCAAGGTAAGGGCTGAGAATGGTAGAGAAGAAATGAATAAGTTTGCAAATAATGTAATCAATATACTTATAATAATATCAGCATTTATTTTTATAATTTCTATGTGTTTTCCAGATAAGATAGTAAATCTTATTTCAGATAGCAATGAGGAAACAACACACTTAGCAGTGGAGCTAACGAGAATATTATTAATAAATATTGTTTTTCTATCAGTAAATGCTTGTTTTACAGCAATTCTTCAGGTTAATGAGGATTTTATTGTACCATCTTTATTAGGCTTATTTTTTAATCTGCCAATGATATTATATATGATTTTTATAAAGGATTATAATATTTATGGATTGGCAGTTACAAATGTTATAGGAAATATATTAAGGATACTTGTACAGCTTCCATCACTATATAAGCATGGTTATAGATACAAATTTTTGATTGATTTTAAGGATAAGAGGTTAAAGAAGGTTATCATATTAATTATTCCTGTAATGGTAGCTTCGGGTGCAAATTCAATCAATATGATGGTTGATAAAAGAATTGCATCAACCTTTGATGCACCATTTGTTCTTAATAATGCACAGCTACTTATAACAGTAGTTACTACATTAATAACGACTTCTGTAACTAATGTGGTTTATCCTGTTTTAGCTAATAGAATAAATGAGGGTAAGTCAAAGGAATTTATAAGTATTTTGTCTAAGAGTGTAATATATTTATCATTACTTTTAATACCAATTACTGTAGGGTTATTATATTATGGTTTTGATGTGGTTAAACTTATATATTGTAGAGGAAATTATACATCTCAAAATGCATATCAGACTAGTATAATATTATTTGGATATTCTTTTGGATTATTTTTTACAGGAATAAGGGATTTACTTAATTCAACATTATTTTCTATGGGATGCACAAAAATAACAGCGAAGAATGGTTGTATTGGTGTGGCTATAAATATAATATTTAGTATCGTGCTTTCTAAATATTTTGGAGTTATAGGAATATCAATAGCTTCATCAATTGCAATGGCAGTTACAGCGGTGTTATTGCTTATAAATATTGTTAAGCTTCAAGGAAGTATTGATATTAAAAATCTTTTGACAAAACTATTTAAGATTGTATTTGCAACAATAATTATGGCACTATTTATATATGTAATTAAGAATTTTACAGTAAACTTAAATTATATAATGGCAATGATGCTTGGAGTTATAGTAGCTTTTATAATTTATTTTGTAGTTATAAAATTAGTAAAAGTAAACGAATTTGATGAAATTATATCTTATGTGTTAAAAAGGAGGAAATAGGGAAATGAAAATATTATTTATTGCTTGTTATTCGCCATTTATTAATAATTCGGCAGCCATTGAGACGCTTCAATATTTAAATAAGCTAAGTAGTATTAATGGCAATGAAGTACATTTATTAACTGTTGATTTTCCTAAGGACTCTATATATTATGACGAAGGCTTATCTAAATTAATATCACCAGATATTAAGGTAAATTTAATAGAGGGTGGAATAGTATTTAAGAAATTGATGCTTAGAAAACATCCAGGTTCTGATAAGACAGAATCAAAGCCTGTTAATGTAAAGAAGATAAAATTACTAAGAAGTATCAAAAATGCATTAGTTATCCCAGATATGTATAAGGGGTGGGCTAAAAATGCTGCTAAGGTTGGTAAGAAAATAGTAGAAGAGGAAAAAATAGATGTTATAATATCGATGCATGAACCACCATCATCACATTTATGTGCATTATATATAAAGAAACAATATAAATCCATACCATGGATAACTTATTGGAGTGACCCATGGCTTAAGGATTCTACAAGAAAAAAATCTAATATAATAAAGAAAACTATAGAAAAAAGAATGGAAAAGCAAGTAATAGCTTTATCTGATAGACACATATTTGTTACTGAGGCTAATAGACAAGATTATATTGATGAATATAATATTTCACCTGATAAGGCTAGTATTATAACAAGAGGATTTGATAAGATATTCTTTGAAAATCTATCTGAGGATGAAGTTCCAGAAAAAATCAATGAAGATAAGATAAATATAATTTATACAGGTGAGATTTTTTCTGAGCTTAGAGATATTAGACCTTTTATAAGGTCTGTGGAATCATTAAAAGAGTCTGATAGAAAATTATATGAAAAGCTAAATATAATGTTTTTTGGAAATATTGATGATGCAGAAGCGAAGGAAAAGCTAGAAAGCTTAGAAGTAGCACAGGTAAATGGCAGAATACCATTTAATGAAGCTATAAAATATATGCTTAATTCAGATATTTTATTGTTATTTGGAAATAAAAATTCTAAACAAATACCTGCAAAAATATATGAGTATTTTGGAGCTACTGGTAAAATATTAGTTATTTATGGTGATGATAAAGACCCGATTAAAAAGCTTGTTGAAAATAACGAGAAATGTATTTGTGTAGATAATAAAGAAGAAGAAATAGAAAAAGCATTAATTAAGATTTTAGCTTCTAACAAGAATAAGTTGCATAGTATGCCAGACTATAGATATGAGTGGTCTAATATTATAGATAGACTAAATAAAATATTGGAGGGATAATTATGCATGTTATGGTAGTACCATCTTGGTATTCACATAAGGAAAATAAAGTCCATGGAAGCTTTTTTAAAGAGCAGTTTATTGCACTTCAAGAAAAAGGTTGCAAGGTAACAGTTGCATATAATGAGATTTGGCCTATAACAAAACTTTTTAGAATCAAGGATAAACGAGGTATAAATTTTGAAATAGAAGATGGACTTAGAACTTATAGGTATAAGGACTATAATTATCTTCCTAAAAATAGCAATATGTTTAAGTTATTTAATAAGAGAATGGAAAAGCTATATCTTGAAATACTTAAAAAAGAGGGTAAGGTTGATGTTATCCATGCTCATTCTGCCTTTTGGGGAGGTATTTCAGCAGCATATGTTGCTAAGAAATATAACATTCCATTTGTATTAACAGAGCACAGTTCTTTGAGAGATAGTATGTATGTTAAGAAGTCTTATGAAAAATGGATTAAAAGGGCTTATGACAGTTCAGATAAGCTGATATGTGTTGGAAATTCATTAAAGCAGGAATTGCAAAATTATACAGATAACGATATTTTGGTTATACATAATATGCTAGATTATGATATTTTTAAGCCTAAAAATAAGCAAAGGACGGATACTATAGAATTATTTTCTTTAGCATATCTTGTTGAAGGAAAAGGAATGGATAGACTGATTAGAAGCTTTTCAAACTGTTTTAGAGGTAAGAATATTAATCTTAAAATAGGTGGAGATGGGGTTTTAAGAGAAGAGTTAGCTGAACTTATAAAATCCTTGAATATGGAAAATCAAATTAAATTGCTTGGTGCACTTTCAAGAGAAGAGGTTGTACAACATATGAATGACTGTGATGCATTTGTATTAGCTTCTGAGCATGAAACTTTTGGAATGGTATATATAGAGGCTAATGCACTTGGAAAGCCTGTACTTGGAACAAAAAATGGTGGGGCTGAGGATATAATAAATGAGATTAATGGAATAATCGTTGAAAATCGCAGTGATAAAGCGTTTGAAGAGGGATTAAAGAGACTTGTAAATGAAATTGATAGATTTGATTCGGATAAAATACGAGAGGATTCCAAGTCAAGATTTAGTAAAGAGGTAATAATAAATAAAATTATAAAATTATATGAAAATCTAAAGGAGTAGAATATGGAATTTAAAGAATATAAAATAGACAATTTTTTAGAGGATTTAGCATCTGATTTAGCATCACCAGGAGGCGGAAGTGTAGCAGGACTAGTATCAGCACTAGCAGCTAGTTTAAACTCAATGGTATACTCATTAACTGTTAATAAGAAGAGCTTTGAAAAGCAAGATATTGAAGTTCAAAAAACTGTGTTAGATTTTAAGGAAGCTTCTTCAAAATTTATCAAAAGAGCCATGATTCTTATGGAAAATGACAGAGAGTATTTTAATAAATTAATGGATTGCTATAAACTTCCTAAGGATACAGAGGAGGAAAAGGCAAAAAGACAAAAAGAAATTGCAGAGAAAACACTAGGAGCTATTAAGGCACCTTATGATTTGGCAAAAGAAAGCTATGCATTTTATGACAATATAGATATCGCAGTTAAGTATGGAAATAAGATGTTATTATCAGATGCATCTTGTGCTGCAATACTTCTAAATGCTGCAATAGAATGTGCAATAGTTAATGTTAGAATAAATCTAGCTTCAATAAAGAATGAAAGCTATGTTAATAAGATAGAAGAAGAATTGAAAAATATTGAAAAACTATCTATAGAAAGAAAACAAAAAATTCAAGAGAACATCAATAAGGCTTATTAGACAAAATCTAATAGGCCTTTTATTTACTCTATTTCATTTAAAGTTTTAAATTCATAACCTTCAGCTTGAAGTGAGGATAAAACTTCCTTTAATATTTTAGTATTAGTATCAGATACTGCATGTAGTAGCATTATTTCACCATTATGGACATTAGATTTAATCTTATCTATAGCATAACTTTCAGAGGGCTGTTCATCTACAAGCCAATCCTTATAAGCAAAGCTCCAAAAAACAGTTTTATATCCTAACTCTTTAGTCATTTTTAAAGAGTTTTTAGAATATTTACCCATTGGTGGTCTAAAGAACTTTGGCATATCAGTACCAGTTAAGCTTTTAAAAGACTGTTCAACTGAAGTAAATTCGTCCTTAAATTTAGTTTCATCGTTTATTGAAGGCATAGAGGGGTGATGGTTAGAATGATTGCATACTAAGTGTCCGTCTATGACCATTCTTTTTACTATATCAGGATTTGTATCGATATAAGGTTTTACTACAAAGAAGGCAGCTTTGATATCTAATTCCTTAAGAATATCCAATATCTTTAAAGTGTTACCGTTTTCATAACCCTCATCAAATGTCAAATATATGACTTTTTTAGAGGTATCTCCTAGATAAAAGGCATCATAGTCTTTTATAAAAGAAGCTGATTCCTTAGCTCCTTTTGGTATTTCATGATTTTTGCAAGGGACATAGTACCAGTTTAATTCCTCATTATCTGAAGCTGAAAAAGTAAAGATAGGGTTAGATATCAATAAAAAAGAAAATAAAATAATAAAAATTTTTTTAATCAAAATAGCATCACCTCTAAAGCTAGTGTTTACTTATTTTATTAAATTTATTCAAGAAACGGAGCATTTTTTGGTTGTTATAAATAGTTGTAAAAGAATAAAGCCTATGATAAAATTATTAATTGTATTAGAAAATAACTATAAATTTTGGTGGAAAAAATATAAAGGTTTAAACTTTAGAATAAAGGAGATATAAACATATGAAACTAGGAATTGTAGGGTTACCTAATGTAGGTAAAAGTACTTTATTTAATGCTATAACAAAGGCTGGAGCAGAATCAGCTAACTATCCATTCTGTACAATAGAACCCAATGTTGGAGTAGTATCTGTACCTGATAAAAGATTAGATGTGTTAGAAAATATGTATTCTGCTAAGAAAAAAGTATATACAGCTATTGAATTTTATGATATAGCTGGACTTGTAAAGGGTGCATCTAAGGGTGAAGGTCTTGGAAATAAATTCTTATCACATATAAGAGAAGTTGCTGCAATAGTTCATGTGGTTAGGTGTTTTGATGATGGAAATGTAGTACATGTTGAAGGAAGTGTTGATCCTATAAGAGATATAGAAACAATTAACTTAGAGCTTATATTCTCAGATTTAGAAGTATTAGAAAGAAGAATGGAAAAGACTCTTAAGCTTGTAAGATCAGGTGATAAGACTGCTAAGTTTGAATATGGAGTAATGGAGAGAATTAAAGCTCAATTAGAAGCAAATCTTCCAGTTAGAACTTTAGAAACAACTGATGAAGAAGCTGAGTTTATAAAGCAATTATTTTTAATAACTAGTAAACCTGTATTATATGCATGTAATATTAGTGAAGATGATTTAATGAGTGGAAATATTGAGAATGAATATGTTAAGAAGGTTCAAGAATATGCAACAAAGGAAAATTCAGGTGTAATGGTTGTTTGTGCAAAACTTGAAGAAGATTTATCTGGTCTTGAAGAAGATGAAAAAAATGAGATGCTTCAAGAATATGGTCTTGAAGAATCAGGACTTGATAAATTAATACAAGCTTCATATAAGCTTCTTGGTCTTATGAGCTTTTTAACAGCTGGTGTTCAAGAAGTTAGAGCGTGGACAATAAAAATAGGAACTAAAGCACCACAGGCAGCAGGTAAAATTCATTCGGATATTGAAAGAGGATTTATTAGAGCTGAGATTGTAAGTTATGATGATTTAGTTGAATGTGGTTCTGAAGCTAAAGCAAAAGAGAAGGGCTTATTTAGACTAGAAGGTAAAGAATACATAATGCAAGATGGAGATGTAGTTAATTTTAGATTTAACGTATAGTTTATATTAAACGTAGCTAATAAAAATTATTGGCTACGTTTTTTAATTTATTGGCATAAAAAAGGAAAAATAAAATTTTTATCGAAAGAATTAAATAATATGCTTATAAGTGAAGTTAGGTAGTTGCAAGTATTACGAGAATATTATAAAATATAATAAGAGGGTAAACTGTTACCATTTATTTACAATACAGTAAAGTAAAAAAATTGTAAGTAGAAGGGGACTTATTATACATATAAATTTGGAGTAAGGAGATTGGAGTATGGAATTCAAGCATGTCTCGGTTCTTCTGAATGAGTGTATGGAAGGACTGAATATTAAAGAAAATGGTATATATGTAGATGGAACATTAGGTGGGGCGGGGCACTCGAGTCAGATTTTAAAGAGGTTATCAAAAGAGAAAGGAATGTTAATTGGCATTGACCAAGATACAGACGCATTAGAGGCAGCAAAGGATAGACTAAAGGAGTATTCTAATGTTAAATATGTACATAGTAACTTTTCAAATATTGATGACATACTTGAAAACTTATCAATTCCTAAAGTAGATGGGATATTATTAGATCTTGGAGTATCTTCTTATCAGCTTGACGAAGCAGATAGAGGATTTAGTTATATGAATGATGCACCATTAGATATGCGTATGAATAAAAATAATGAATTTTCAGCTTATAATGTAGTTAATGATTATACAGAAGATGAATTATTTAAGGTTATAAAAAATTATGGTGAAGAGAAGTTTGCAAAAAGAATTGCAAATTTTATAATTAATAAGCGAAAAGATGGACCTATAGAAACTACTTTAGATTTAGTTGAAGTTATAAAGGCAGCAATTCCAGCTAAAGCTAGGAGAGAGGGACCACATCCAGCAAAAAGAACATTTCAAGCAATAAGAATAGAGGTTAATAATGAGCTTGGAATTCTTGAAAGTACTATAGAAAATGGTGTGAAAAGATTAAATACGGGGGGAAGAATGGCAATAATCACATTCCATTCTTTAGAAGATAGAATAGTAAAATTAAAGTTTAGAGAATTAGCGAATCCTTGCAATTGTCCGAAAGAATTTCCGATTTGTGTCTGCGGTAAAAAACCAGTTGTAAAACTGATTAGCAGAAAAGCTATTGAGCCAACAGCAGAAGAAGTAAATGAAAATCCAAGAAGTAGAAGTGCAAAGCTTAGAGTCGTTGAAAAAATATAAGGGTATAATTTAGTAAGGAAGTGAATAATTATGATAGTGAGAGAAGTAGAATATGAAGTTAAAGGGAATGTTGTAATAAAACCTAATATTAAAGAGCGGGAAGAAAGAGAAAGAAAATATAGAGAGCAAGAAGAGCAAAAAAGAAAAAGAAGAGAGCTTAAGAAAAAAATTTCTAAAAGAAAGGCTGAGAGAAGAGCAGTAATTAATAAATTTATTATAGGAATGTTTGCTTTAGGAATATTAATAATTGGAATGCAAGTATATGTTTACGGTCTTCAAAGAAATGTTACGGAGATAAAAAATCAGATAAAGGCAGTAAATGAGGATAGTCAATCAATGAGAGTATCAATGCTTAATCAATATTCCTTAAATGGTATAAAAACTAATGCTGAAGATAAATATGGTATGAAAATAGCAACTAAAAAAGATAGCGTAAATATAGATTTATCTCAAAATTATTTTGAATCACTAGACGCTGAGGACGAGGAAGCAGAAAATAAAAAAGAAGATAAATCACTATTAGATAAAATAATGGATGTGCTAAATTAGAGTTTTTAGCACATCCATATATTGATTTTAGACAAATATATAATGGAGGCATATAAAAAAGTTATGGGACGTAATAGGATGAAAGATAAAGCGTTAGCAAACAGAAGAATAAAATGGGTACTTCTTGTAATTACAATTGTATTTACAGCATTAACGATAAGACTTGCTTATGTAATGATGGTTAAAGGACCTGAATATGCAGCTATGGCAAATGAACAATGGACAAGTGAAGTTAGAATTTCTGCTAAAAGAGGAAGGATTCTTGATAGAAATGGAGAGGAATTAGCAGTATCAGCAGATGTTTATAGAATTGATTTAGATTTGACAAGTATTAGAAAGTATTTAGATAGTAGTTCGTCCTACAATACCACTTCTGATATAGCACCATTGATAGCTGAGGCAGTAGGAATGGAAGTTGATGATGTACAGAAAAAACTAGATACTAAGCTTTCAAATGGAGAAAATGCTGGTTCAGCTATATTAATTAGAAGAGTAGAAAAGGAAGTTGCAGATAAAGTTAAGGAATTAAAAGAGAAAACTGGGATTGTAGGGCTTATTATTTCACCAGATACAAAAAGAATTTATACAAACGATAATTTTTTAGCTCATGTGCTTGGAACAACCAATGTTGATGGTGAAGGATTAACAGGGGTAGAACTTGTTTATAATAAACAATTAGCAGGGGTTCCTGGTATGAAAATAGCAGAATCAGATGCAGCTAGTTCAGATTTGCCTTACACTATTTCACAGTATACAGCTCCAGTTGATGGTAAAGATTTATATTTAACTATTGATACCAATATACAGTATTTTGCAGAGCAGGCAGCACAGGCTACCTATGAAGAGCAAAAAGCAAAAGCAGTTTCAATACTTGTAATGGATCCAAAAACAGGAGAAGTATTAGCAATGGCTAATAAGCCTGATTTTAATCCTAATGATCCATATTCAGGTTATGAAAATTTTGAGGGAAAAACTAAAACAGATAAGATAAATAAAATGTGGAGAAATAGACTTGTAAATGATACTTTTGAACCAGGTTCAATATTCAAGGTAATGACAGCAATTACTGCAATGGATGGGAATTATCTAACAGGAAATGAATCTTATTATTGTGGTGGTAGTTTAAATGTTGCTGGAAGACAAATAAGGTGTGCTAACACTAGTGGTCATGGTGCACAGACATTTGGTGAAATAATACAAAATTCATGTAATGTTGGTTTTATGATGCTTGGAGAGACTATTGGAAAAGAAAATTTATATGAATCAATTAAAAAGCTTGGATTTGGAGAAAATTGTAATATTGATTTGCCGGGAGAGTCTGCGGGTATTGTGAAAATTCCAGATAATATGTCGGTTGTTGACCTAGCAACAATTGCTTTTGGTCAAACAAATACAGTTAATTCCGTACAGTATATGGCAGCATATAATGCAATGGCAAATGGAGGCACTTGGATTCAACCCCATGTTATGAAAGAAATAGCTCATAAAGATGAGGATGGAGTTGAGATTGTAGATGAAAACTTCAATGCGGATAAAAGAACAGTAGCTACTGAAAAAAATACAGCACAGCTTAGAGAGTATTTAGAAAAGGTAGTAACTAATGGTTCAGCAGGAGCTACATTTATTGAAGGTTATAGAATCGGTGGAAAAACAGGAACAGCACAAAAGGTAATAAATGGTGTTTATGGTCAAGGAAAATATATTTCATCTTTTGCGGGAATGGTACCCGTAGATAATCCTCAATTAACATTATTAGTAACAGTGGATGAGCCGGGTGGAGAATATTATTATGCAAGTCAGGTAGCTGTGCCAACTGCAAAGGTAATGTTTGAACAGATATTTAATTATTATGAGAGCAAATTTGGAGATAATAAGGCTATAGTAAAGAATGTGATTATTCCAGATGTAAGAGGATTAAGCGTTACTGAAGCTCAAAATGTATTAAGGGATAATAATATTTTATGTGATATAGAAGGAAGTGGTGAAGTAGTTACTAGTAGCAAGCCTTATCCAGGATATACAGTAAAAGAGGGAACTAAGATAACTCTTTCTACTGATAAAGAAAAAACAGATGGTGTAATAATGCCATCCATGTTAGGATATCCTATTGAGAATGCTAAAAAAATATTAGATTCTTTAGGTATAAAGTATACTATAGTTGGTGAAGGAACAGTATCTAAGCAGAGTGTACCAAGTGGTGAACTTATTACAACTGGTACAACTTTAACTTTAAAATTAGAAAAGTCAGATCAGAAAGATTAGGAGGAATTAATATGAAGCTAGAAAGATTATTAGAAAATATAGAATATTCAGTGTTATCTGGCAGTGTTGATGTTGAAATAAATAATGTTAATTATGACAGTAGAAAGGTAGGAAAAGGTGATTTATTTGTATGCATAAAAGGTTTTGCATCAGATGGACACAAATATGCTTCTCAAGCAAAAGATAAGGGAGCAACCGTTATAGTATGTGAAAATGATATTGATGTAGATTTAGAGAATATAACAGTAATAAAGGTAAAGGATACAAGAAAAGCCTTGGCTATAATCGGAAGTAATTATTATGACAATCCTAGTAGTAAATTGAAAATAATTGGAGTTACAGGAACAAATGGAAAGACCACAACAGCATTTATGATTAAAAGAATATTAGAAGAAGAAGGTAAAAAAGTTGGTCTTATTGGGACTATAGCAAATTTTATTGGTTCTAAGAAGCTAAGTACAGAAAGAACAACACCTGAATCCTTCGAACTTCAAGAATTATTTAATGAAATGGTAAAGAATGGATGTACTTATTGTGTAATGGAGGTATCATCTCATTCATTAGCCCTTGATAGAGTATATGGAATTGAATTTGAAGCTGGAATTTTTACAAATTTAACAAGAGACCATTTAGACTTTCATAAAACCTTTGAAAACTACTATAAAGCAAAGTTTAAAATGTTTAAAAATAGTAAAATTAAAATTATTAATAGTGATGATGAATACGGAAGACGTGCTATTAGAGAGCTTGAGGAGCAAAATAGTAGCAATATAATAAGTTATTCAATAAAAGAAGCTGGAGACTATAAAGCCTATAATGAAGTATGCGAAAGTAATCATATAGGTTATAATATAAATATTGATTCAAATGAGATAAAGATAACAGTAGGACTTCCAGGAGAGTTTAACATATACAATTCACTTGGTGCTTTAGCAGCTACTAAGGAGATGGGAATATCCTTTGAAAGTATTAAGAAAGGTATTTTAGAGGTTGTAGTTCCAGGAAGATGTGAGAGAGCAGGAAAGAAGTATAATCTTCCATATACAATAATACTTGATTATGCGCATACACCAGATGGTCTTGATAATATATTAAAAACAGCTAAAGGATTTACTAAAGGAAGATTAATTTCTGTATTTGGCTGTGGAGGAGATAGAGATAAGGTTAAGAGACCTCAAATGGGTGGCATTGGTACAGAGTTATCAGATATTGCTATAATTACATCTGATAATCCAAGAACAGAAGAGCCTATGGCAATTATAAATGATATCCTTGTAGGAGTAAAAAAAGATAATTATGAGGTTATTGAAAATAGAAAGGAAGCAATAAAAAGAGCAATTGATATAGCAACTGATGGAGATGTTATTGTAATTGCAGGTAAGGGACATGAAGACTATCAAATAATTGGAACAAATAAAATTCATTTTGATGAGAGAGAAGTAATTGAAGAAATTTTGAGTGAAAGATAAAGAGGTGTATGATTTGGAAATAAGTTTTGATGAATTATTAGAAGCAGTAAATGGTATAGTAATACAAGATTCTCCGAATAAGAAATTTAATGAGGTATCTATTGATACAAGAAAAATTCAAAAAGGAAATATATTTTTAGCATTAAAAGGAGAAAATTTTAATGGTAATAATTATGTTAAGCAAGCTTTTGAAAAAGGAGCTACTATAGCGATTGTTGATGAAGATGTTTTTAATTATTTAGAGATTAAAGACATGGGCGTTGTAATTAAAGTAAAAAATGGAAATAAGGCACTATTATCACTTGCTAAATTTTATAGAGAAAAATTAGGAATTAAGGTGATAGGAATTACAGGTTCAACTGGAAAAACATCAACTAAGGATATTACAGCAGCACTTTTAAGCGAAAAATATAAGGTATTTAAGACAAAGGGAAACTTTAATAATAATATTGGGTTACCTCTTATGATATTACAGTTAGATTCTTCATATGATGTGGCTGTATTAGAACTTGGAATGAGCAATCTTATGGAAATACATACATTAGCTAACTGTGCAAGACCAGATATTGCATTAATAACTAATATAGGTATTTCGCATATAGAAAATTTAAAAACTCAGGATAATATATTTAAAGCAAAAATGGAGATTACAGATTTCTTTACAGATAAAAACACTTTGATAGTTAATAGTGAGGATAAATATCTAAATAAGGTAAGTAGCTCGAATTATAAAGTTGTAAAGACTGGAATTAATACTGAAGCAGAACTTACAGCTTATGATATCAGGCTTTTTGAGGATACAACAATATTTTCTGTAAATATAAATGGTGCTAAGCAAGAGTTTACATTAAATATGGTAGGTCAGCACAATGTTTTAAATGCAATGCTTGGAATAGGGGCAGCATTAGAACTTGGAGTGAATGTTGAGGAAATGAAAAAGGGGCTTGCAAATATTGAAAATACGTCTATGAGACTTGAGTTTATAAAGAATGATAAATTCACTATAATAAATGACTGTTATAATGCAAGTCCAGATTCAATGAAGGCAGCACTTGATGTACTTAATAATTCAAGTATTGGTAGAAAAGTTGCTATTCTTGGTACTATGAATGAGCTTGGAGAAGAGAGTAATAAGGCTCATACAGAGGTTGGAGCATATGCAAAGGATAAGGCTGATTTATTGGTTGTAACTGGTGCGTATAAGGATGCATATAAAGAAGGTTATAGTAAGGATAGCATTATTATATATGAAACAAAGGAAGAATTAATAAAGGATATTTCTAATCATATAGAAGAAAATGATGTGATTTTGGTTAAAGCATCAAGAGGAATAAAGTATGAAGAAATTGTCGAAAAATTAAAAATGTTATAATAATAGGAATATATGTATAAAATTAATTTTTTATGGAAATGATAATTAAAGAAACATTGTTTAGTAAAGCGTATTGGAGGAGTAATTAAAGTATGATTAATCCTAAAAAGAAAAAAAAGGTTAAGATGAAAAGCATTGATTATATATTATTTTATACAATTTTAGTATTACTAGCGGTAGGGATAATCATGGTATATTCAGCAAGTTCTTATTATTCTATGAATGAAACTGGAAGTAGCACAAGTTACTTAAAGAAGCAATTGTTAGCTACTGTTTTGGGGCTTATAGCTATGGCTGTAACAATGAGTATAGATTATCATAAGTTAAAAAAAATTGCATGGATAGCTTATTTTGTAACAGCTCCATTATTACTTTTAGTTAAGGTTTTTCCAGCAGTAAAAGGAGCTCAAAGATGGATAATGTTAGGACCACTATCATTTCAACCATCAGAACTTGCAAAATATGTTTTAGTTATACTTTTAGCAGTAATACTTGCAGGAAAAGGTGAACAAATAAAGGAGTTTAAAAAAGGTGTTTTAGTACCACTTGGCTTTGCATTTTTTTATGCATTACTTGTAATTATTCAAAAGAATTTAAGTATTACAGTAGTAATAGTGGCAGTTGCATTTGTAATGCTATTTTGTGCTGGGGCTAAGATTAAGCATTTGTTTGGATATGTTTTTCCAGTTTTACTTGCAGGAATTGCAGCACTTGCAGTTTTAGAGCCATATAGAATGAAAAGATTAATGAATTTTACAGACCCTTTTCAAAGTGCAGCAGATGAGGGATATCAATTAGTTCAATCATTTTATGCACTTGGAGCAGGTGGATTTTCAGGTCTTGGACTTGGGCAATCAAGGCAAAAGACAATGTATATGCCAGAGCCACATAATGATTTTATATTTTCTATAATTGGTGAAGAATTGGGATTTATAGGTTGTTTTGTTATAATATTATTATTTCTTTTGTTAATATGGAGAGGTATTAAAACAGCATTTGATGCAAAAGATATGTTAGGTAAATTAATGGCTACTGGAATAACTAGTGTAATAGCGTTTCAAGCAATAATAAATATAGCTGTTGTAACAGGTAGTATGCCAGTTACAGGAGTGCCTTTGCCCTTTATTAGCTATGGTGGAACATCATTATTAATTACATTATCAGCGATGGGAATTCTTTTAAATATTTCAAGGCAAAAAAATGTTGAAGAGCAGACTATAATATAAATAAATTGTTTATAAAGAGCAGTGAGTAACTGAGATTATTTTAGTAATTCGACTACTTACTGCTTTTTATATTGTTAATAAAAAAATAATAATTAATATAGTGAAATATGAAGAGTTAAGTGGTAATATTATTATATTATATAGAATTTGGAGTTTTTTATGAGTAAAAGTAATAATGTATATATTCAAAAAGCCAGAAAAAAAAGAATGATAAAAAGAACAATTTATTTGACAATTTTATTTATTATAATATTAGTTTTAGTAGTTTGGAAATCGGGTATATTTTCTATAAGTAATATAGAAATAACAGGAGATACAATAATAACGGGAAAATTTGTTGAGCAAAAGACAGATTATCTTATTGGGAATAATATACTTTTAATAAGCAAGGATGAAATTAAAAATATAATCATGAAGAATCCATATGTAAGTGATGTTGAAATTACAAGAAATTTACCCAAAACATTAACTATAGAAATAAAAGAGGCAAAAGGATTATATTATCAATCAGAGGACGTTTCTACATATAGTATAATTAGTGATAAATTAGTATTACTTGAGAGAGTTGATGAACTTGAAAATAACAATTTAGTAGAATTAAAAGGATTTAATACAGAGGATAAGGAATTAGGAGATATTATTTCTGATGATACAAGAGTATCTAGTTTGCTTGATGAATTTTATAGAGAGCAGGAAAAGATTATAGAAAATAACGAAAATTTCAAAATTACTAGCTTAGATTTGACCAATTTATCCGATATACAGGTTGGATTAGGTAATATAAAAGTATATTTAGGAAATGACCAGGATATAAGAAAAAAGATGAGTGATGCTATACAAATATATAAAAGTGGTAGAGTAACAAGTTATATTAAGGTTGGGTTTGAAGGAACACCAGATTTTAAATAAACAGGAGGCTAGAGATGAAAAAGCAGTCATCACAAATTTATGTTGCATTGGTCTGTGCTATTTTGGGTTTTTTATTAGCATATCAATTTAAACAATTATCAATTAGTGAGACAAATAACAATGTAGATTATAGTGGAATTGAAATTTCCAGTGAAGTAGAAGCATTAAGAAAAGAAAAAGAAGAATTATCAAGAAGTAATGTGGAATTAAATAAAAGATTAAAAGAACTTGAAATAAGTGCAGTCGAAGAGGGTAAGGTTGAATTAGAAACTAAGAAGCAATTAGATATAGCAAGAATGCAGCTTGGAATATTGCCTGTCACAGGTCCTGGAATTAAAATTAATATTTCATTAAAATCTACTATGTTTGATAATTCATTAGAGAGTACTGGTATATTAAATGATACAGATATCGTAGATTTAATAAATACATTATGGTTTTCAAAGGCAGAGGCAATTTCTATAAATGGGTATAGGATTACACCTCAAACTGGAGTTAAAGTATCTGGAAATAGTATTTGGATTGGAGCTGTAGGTAAGGTTAATCCGATAGAACCAATTGAAATTCTTGCAATTGGAGATACAACTAAAATGAAGGTTGGACTTGAATTTCAATCATTCAATTATGGAAATTATTCATATTATAATGTTAATGTTAGTGAAGAAGATGATATTGTAATAGAAAAGACTACACAAGCTTTGCGTAATGATTATCTAACAAATGTTGAAGAAAAGGAACAAGTGGAGGAAAATAAATGATTGCAACAATAGGATTATTAATAGGAGTAATTATTGGTTTTGTTTTTGATGTGAATTTACCTAGTTCATTAGCACCTTATTTATCAGTTGCTATTCTTGCATGTCTTGATTCGGTTTTTGGAGCTATAAAAGCTAATTTAAGTAAAACATATCATACAGATATTTTTGTCCTAGGTTTTTTTGGAAACTCTATACTTGCTGTGGCACTTGCTTATTTAGGTGATAAATTGGGTATTCCAATGTATATGGCAGCAGTAATAGTGTTTGGAGAAAGAATATTTAATAATTTTGCAGAAATTAGAAGATTAATTATAGCCAATATAAGAAAAAGGCATAGAGGTGAAGCTAGTGAAGATAAAAAAATATAGTTTTACTATTTTAATTGCTTCAATATTAGTTGGTTATTTGATTATAGTAAATGTCAGTGATAAAGAGTCAACAATAAAGACTATGAATGCCAATGAATATAAAAATATGCAAGATGAAAGGAATGCACTTAGAAAACAAATAAGTCAACTTTCTGAAGAAAATATAGAATTGAAACAAAAGATTGCTAGTTATGATAGGTCAGAAGCTGATGATAAAAAAAGCGAAATATTAGTTAATGATATGAAATTATTGCTTAAAGAATATGGAATGATAACTGGTATAAATGAAGTAAAGGGACCAGGAATAGTTGTTAGAATAAATGATGGTGCTACTAATGAGAATGATACAGCAATAGATAGGAAAAATAAAATATTACATGACCAAGATATTGAAAATGTAATTAACTATTTAAAGTATTCAGGGGCAGAAGCAATTGCTTTAAATAATCATAGAATAATACCTAATACTGGAATTAGATGTTATTGGGCATTTATTATGTTTCAAGATGGTAGTGAAGAATATCCTACATTCAATTTTTATGTGATAGGAGATCCAGATATGCTTGAAATTCAGGCACTTGATGATAGTGGATACATAAAAAAACTAATGTATAGAGGTTTAGAAGTAAGTGTTGAGAAAAAAGAAGAAATAGTTTTAAAGGCATATGAGAGTCAAAGTTTTTCTTTTGCAAAGCAATATGAAGGAAAATAGAAATTAAGGAGGAAAATTATGAGTATTTGTGATAATATTAATAAAGTATTAAATGAAATACCTAAGGATGTTAAGCTTTTAGCAGTATCAAAAACAAAGAGTATTGAAGAAATGGAGGAAGCTTACAGTTGTGGATTAAGAGATTTTGGAGAAAATAAGGTTCAGGAAATTGTAAGGAAAAGTGAAGAATTTCATAAAGATGTTAGATGGCATATGATTGGTAATTTACAAACCAATAAAGTTAAATATCTTGTGGGAAAGGTAGAGCTTATTCATTCATTGTCTAGTTTAAAGCTTTTAGCACAAATAGAAAAGGATTTTGGTAAACACAATGAAGTGGCAAATGTTTTAATTCAAGTAAATATTGGAAGAGAAGAGTCTAAAGGGGGCTTTTTAGTTGAAGAGTTACAAGATGCTATCAATGAAATTGAGAAATGTAAATTTGTTAAGGTTCAAGGCTTAATGACTATATTACCTAAGGGAACAGATGAAAGTAACAGAAAGTATTTTAAAGAATTAAAAAAAATATTTGATATGCTTCAAAAAAATAAGTATAATAATATATATATGAAAATTTTATCCATGGGGATGACACATGATTATAAAGTTGCAATAGAAGAAGGTTCGAATTTAATTAGGATAGGAGAGGGAATCTTTGGTCCAAGAAATTATAATTTAGGAGGAAGTATAAATGAGTAATGTATTAACAAAAATGAAAACAATGTTAGGTATTGGGGAGTATGAGGAAGAATTTGACGATTACGAATCAATGGATGAAGAAGAAAGCACAGAACAAGAAGAAGTAGAAGAAAAATTTGAAATGCCTAAAGTGCCTCAATCAAAAGAAAAAAGAAATACTGGTAAGGTTATAAACTTACAACCCAATGTAGCAATACCATCAACAATGGTAACTATTATTAAACCTACTTCTTTTGATGATTCACCTGATATATGTGATGCTTTAAAGAATGGTAAGATAGTTGTAATAAACACTACAGGATTAGAAAATAAAGTTGCTAGAAGACTAATAGATTTTGTAAGTGGTGCTTCTTATGTATTAAATGGAGATTTACAACAAATAGAAGCAGGAGTTTGTTTATTAACACCATCAAGTGTAGATGTTTCTAATGATGTAAAGGAAGATGTTACTTCAAAGGCATTATTTGGATGGACTAAATAATATCTATGCAAAAAAAAGACCTACTAAATCAGTTTAATGTTGAAGAGAAAAACTTAGTTTCTAGTCTTTACAATAAATATGTATTTGCATATAACAGAGGAATAGTAACATTTGGAAATTCTTTTTATACACCTAATATTTGGCAGGAATTTTTAAGGTTATTTAATTCAAAGGATTTTTGTGTTGAAGCGGATGGATTATTTGATATGGCAGAAAGAAGAATGATATCATTTAATAATTATTCCAAGCAAAAATATCCTTATGATATTATAACTATTGAGAATAAATCAAAATTTCAAAAATTAGTTCATAGAGATTATTTAGGAGCTTTGCTGTCACTTGGTATAAAGCGAGAAAAAATGGGTGACTTATTAGTAGTAGGTGACAGATGTTATGTACCAGTATGTGAAGAGATTACAGAGTTCATATTAATGAATTTAAAGGTTGTTAAAAGAGCAAAGTGTCTAGTAAGTGTTGTATTAGATAGATTTTCAATGCCAAAGGTAGAGTTTGAAGAAGAATTGATATTGGTTCCATCACTTAGAATAGATTCGGTTGTATCTAAAATCACGCATCTTTCAAGGGCAAAGGCACAAGAATTAATAGAGCAAGGAAAGGTACTGGTTTCATATGCAATAGTAAAGGATAAGAGTATTGAAGTACTATCTGATACTTGTATTACAATTAGAGGGTATGGAAAATACATTATAGGTGATGTGGTTGGAAATAGCAAAAGTGGTAAAGTAAAAATAATAATAAAAAAATATACTTAATTTTAGAGGTGAATAAATATTATGAAATTAACACTTACACCAATGGATATTAACAATAAAGAGTTCAAAAAAATTATGAGAGGATATTGTCCAGAAGAAGTTGATGACTTTTTAGACGAAGTAATTGAAAATTATGAAGCTTTATATAAAGAAAATGCATCATTAAAAGAGCAGTTATCAGTTAGCTTAGATAAAATTGATCATTATTCAAAGATTGAAAGCACTATTCAAAATACATTATTATTAGCTCAAAATGCAGCTGATCAAGCTAAGACGTCTTCTGAAAAAGAAGCTGAAATTTTAGTGAAAAATGCTAATGAAACAGCTCAAAAGATACTAGATAAGGCTCATAAAGATGTAGTGCAAATTAATGATGAATATGAAGCAGTAAAGCAAGAGTTTATTAAGTTTAGAGCAAAATTCAGAAACTTTATAAATACTCAGCTTGAAACTTTTAACGACTTAGAAAAGGATGTTACAAAATCTTTTTCAATAGCAACACCACTTGATGAAGCTGAAGAAGATGATGTATATTCTGTACCAAACTTTGCAGATAGACATGAAAGTACACAAGTAGTAGATGAATATTCTGAAGAAGCATATCAAGACGATACTTATGATACAGTTGATATAGCTCAGGAAGAAGTAGCAACTATATCTTTTGATAATATAGAGCAAGATACTAATGAGGTAGCTGATATCAAAGAAGAAGTACAATATGATGTTACAGTACCAGATGTTGAAGAAGAGGTACAAGAAGAAAATGTTATTGAAGAAGAACAAAAGGTACAAGAAGATAGAGAACAAGATACTATTGTATTTAATGATGATAGTATAAAAGTTATTGAAGATACTATTGGTCAAGATGAAATTGATGAAATCAGAAGTTTTTTTGCAAGTAAAGAATAAATAATTATTTTTAATATAGGCTATTGCAGTTTTTTGCAATAGCTTTATTTTTTTTTATTTGATATAATATGTTTATTAGAAATGATAGGAGTATATGAATGGATAATTTTTTTATATCAGAACAAAATTCAGGAATTAGAATTGATAAGTATTTAAATGAAATATATAGTGAAAAATCTCGTTCTAATATACAAGGATTGATTGAAAGTGGTAATGTTAAGGTTAATGATAAATGTATAAAAAGTAATTATAAATTAAAAAATAATGATGTGGTGGAGGTTAATATACCAGAGCCGGAGCTTTTAGCATTGGAACCTGAAAATATACCGCTTGATATAGTATATGAGGATTCCGATATTATAGTAGTGAATAAGCCTAAATCAATGGTGGTACATCCAGCACCAGGAAATTATTCTAAGACATTAGTAAATGCATTATTGTATCATTGTAAGGATTTATCATCAATTAATGGAGTAATAAGACCAGGAATTGTTCATAGAATAGATAAGGATACTACTGGAATTTTGGTAGTAGCTAAAAATGATGAAGCACATGTATTTTTATCTGAGCAATTAAAAGAACATTCAATGAAAAGAGAATATTATGCATTAGTTGAGGGCATAATTTCAAAGGATTCAGGAACCGTAGATAGACCACTTGGAAGAAGTAAGAATAATAGATTAAAGGTAGCTATAGTTGAAGGTGGAAAGAGAGCAGTTACTCATTATGAAGTTATTGAGAGATTTAAGAGTGCAACACTTGTGAAGTGCATATTAGAAACAGGTAGAACACACCAAATAAGAGTACATATGGCATCACTTGGGCATCCGCTTGTTGGAGATATGACTTATGGATTTAAAAAGTCTAAATATAATTCTGATGGACAGCTTTTACATGCTAAAACTCTTGGTTTTATTCATCCAAGAACTAAGGAGTACATGGAATTTACTTCAGAATTACCAAAGAATTATAGCGATTTTTTAGAAAGGTTAAGGAAAGAAAAAGTAGGTGGCAGATATGAAATTAAAGGCTAGTCTTTTAGATGAAAAAGCAATAAAAAGAAGTTTAATTAGAATATCGCATGAAATAATTGAAAGAAATAAGGGAGTTGAGGATGTAGTTCTAATTGGAGTGGAACGCAGAGGGTATCCTTTAGCACTTAGAATTGCAAAGCAAATTGAGTCAATCGAGAAAGTAGAATTAAAGGTTGGAAGTTTAAATGTAACGCCATATAGAGATGATATTGGTGAAGAGTTTCCTAAGATAAAAGGTATAAAGTTAGATATTGATGTTAAGGATAAGATAGTAATAATTGTTGATGATGTTCTTTTTACTTGTAGGACAGTAAGGGCAGCAATGGAAGCAATAATTGATAATGGGAGACCAAAGTCAATACAGCTTGCTGTTTTAATAGATAGAGGGCATAAGGAGCTTCCAATAAGAGCAGATTATATAGGTAAGAATATTCCTACATCAGCAGATGAAATAATTAAGGTTAATATAAGTGAAGTTGATAATGAAGATTCTGTTATAATATATGAAAAGTAAAGTATAGGAGGAGAAAATGGAGTATAATTTGATTGCAACAGCAACATTTGGTTTAGAGGGTATACTTGCAAAAGAGCTAAGGGCTTTAGGATATGAAGATGTAAAGACGGATACAAGTAAGGTATGCTTTACAGGAGATGAAATGGATATAGCAATAGCAAATATTCATTTAAGAACAGCAGATAGAGTACTTATTAAAATGGCTGAATTTGAGGCAAAAACTTTTGAGGAATTATTTCAAGGTACTAAGAAGGTAAATTGGAGTAAAATTATACCAGTAAATGGAGTTATGCATGTTACAGGAAAATCAGTAAAATCATTATTGCATAGCGTTCCAGATTGTCAGTCAATAGTTAAGAAGGCTATTATTACTAGTATGAGTGAAGCTTATGGTATAAGTGAGTTTAAGGAAAATGGTCCAGTATATAAGATTGAGGTAGCAATCCTTAAAGATAAGGTTACACTAACTATTGATACATCAGGACAAGGTCTTCATAAAAGAGGATATAGGGAAAACTCTGGCGCTGCACCACTAAAAGAAACATTAGCAGCTGCTATTGTTCTTCAGTCAAGATATCAAAAGGAATATAAGCTTGTAGACCCTTTCTGTGGTTCTGGAACAATACTTATAGAAGCAGCTATGATAATGAATAACATTGCACCTGGATTAAATAGGGAATTTGCTTGTGAAAGCTGGCCTAGTATTCCAGACTATATATTTAAGCAGGTAAGGGAAGGAGCAAAAAGGGCTCAAAAGAATTATCCATTAAAGCTATACGGATATGATATAGATACATGGGTATTAAGAACTGCTGAAAATAATGCATATAAAGCTGGAGTTAAAGATTTTATTCAATTTGAAAAAAGGGACGCAAGAGACTTTAAGGAAAGTGAGGAGTATGGATTTGTTATAACTAATCCTCCTTACGGTGAAAGACTTGGAGAAAAAGAAGAGATAGAGAAGCTATATAAGAAGTTTAAATCAGTCATGGAGCAGCATAATAAATGGGAATTTAATATATTAACTTCTTATGAGCAGTTTGAAAAGATAATAGATATGAAAGCTGAAAAGAACAGAAAACTATATAATGGTAAATTAAAATGCTATTATTATCAGTATATGAAAAATGATCTGATTAAGAATCAAGGAAACACTGTTTTGCAAGAGATAATCAGAAATTCATAAAGAGAATTACCCTTTACTAGATTTTATTTAGTAAAGGGTAATTTTTATTTACTTTCTTTAGTTATATTTAAGGTTTCAAATTTTTGTGGGTCAGCTAAAATGGTTTTATTAGTATAATAGATAACCATTCCAGGCTTTGCACCATTAGGCTTTCTTAGGTTCTTGACTAAAGTATAGTCAACAGGAACTTTTGAGTTATTTTTATTTTTACTGTAATAGGCAGCTATTATTGAAGCCTCTTCTAAAGTTGTATCATCAATATTAGTGCTTTTTATTATAACATGAGAACCTGGAATATCCTTTGTGTGAAGCCAGGTATCATTTTTGTTTGCAAATTTTAAACTTAGATAATCATTTTGAATATTATTTTTACCTACATAAATATCAATTCCTGTAGATGAAATGAAGTGATATGGCTTACTTTCTTTTGATTTTTCTTTTTTGTTTGTTGTTTTTTTATACTTTATGTAGCCAGTTTCAATAAGTTCCTTTTTTATATCGTCAATTTCATTATAGTTCTCGACATTTATTAAACTAGTTAATACTGATTGAAGATATTTTATTTCTTCTGAATTGCTTTCTAATTGTTCAAGTGCCATTTCTTCTGATTTTTTTAATTTATTATACTTTTTATAGTAGAACTGTATATTTTCAGAAGGTGATTTAGCTTCATCTAGTTTTATAGTTATTTCTTCATTTGTTTCACTGTAGAAATTATTTAGTGTAATGGATCTTTCACCTTGTTTAATCATATAGATGAAAGATGTTAATAAATCTCCTTTTATTTTGTAGCTTTCTTTTTTGGTGCAATCCTTTAAAGTATTATTTAAAATCTTCTCTTTTTTATTACAGCGGTCAATATTTGTATTTATAAGCTTTTGAAGATTAGCAGATTTATTAATAAGTCTTTCTTGTTTATCCTTAGTGCTGTAGAATTTATCAAGCATAGATGATGGAGAGTCAAATTGAGTAAATTCACAGTCATCATATATATTTTGTGAATGGAAATCCTTAAATATTCCATTATTTAAATATATTTTATATTCATTATTTTTATCTATATTCTTGCAGAAATTTAAAATTGTCATATTTTTATTTTCTGCATCCTTTATTAAGTTAACAAAGACACTTTTTGATAGTGGCTTTGAAAATCCAGTAAAGGTATTAAATAAAAAGTTTTCATCATATTCAATATTATTATTTGAAATATAATCATTTAAATCATCAATAGTGAAATCATAAGGATTTAATTTATTACTCTTTGGTGGATAAACATATTCTATTCCAGGATAAAGTACTCTGTAGCTATTCATATCCATAGATATGTGTTTTATTGAATCCATTATTTTATTATCTCGGTTTCTAACTAAAGTAATATTTGAGTGTCTACCCATAATTTCAACGATTAAAGAGTATTCGCTATTAAAACCTAGTTCATCCGATGCTTCAACCGTTATTACTGCTATTCTGTCAGCATCCTTTTGATAGATATCAGTTATTTTTCCACCTATTAAATACTTTCTAAGTACCATCAAAAACATAGGTGCTTTTAAAGGATTTTCTTTATTTATTTCTGTGAAATGAATTCTTGGAAAGTTAGGCGAAGATGAAAGTAATAATTTTGTATTAATTCTATTTTTTCTGACTGTAATAATAATTTCATCTTTTTCTGGTTGATTGATTTTATCAATTTTTCCATCAATTAAGTTATCTCTAATTTCATTTATTAAGTTATGTAAAAATACACCATCAAAGGCCATATATTCATTCTCCCTTCGGCTTAGTATACTTAAAGTATAACATTAAAAATATATTAAGTTAAGATAATACTATTGTAATATTTTTAAAGTGAGAGTATTATAAACTTTGTTAGACTATTTTTTAGTAGGGAGAATTTGAATGTATAGGTTGTTTATTGTACTACTTATGCTGCTTCCTTTTTCTTTAGTTTCATGTAGTAGTGAAGAAAGTGTATCAAAAGAACCTGTAGGCGAAGTTCAATTTACAGATATTCAGATATTAAAAAAGGGCGCAGTTAAAGCAAATATTAATGGGAAGTATAAAAATATAAATTTTTTGGCAGGGGAATATAAAGAGAGTGAAAGTGTTGATACAGTTGCTTCTTATGATTATAATTCTGGAAGCTATATAGGAGAAAGTGATGGGAAATATGTAGCATGTTTTCACAATCAAAGATTTGTATTAGATAATGTATTGCAAGTCGGTGATTACAATTTTAAGGTTTCACCTGGTGGAGAAAATGTTTTGTTTTTTAGAAATACTAGTGAGGGGAAAAGAGTACAGGTATATTCACTTAAAGATAAAGATAGTATAAATATTATTAATAAGGCTGTTATTTCTGGTGAGTATGTTAAATGGTATGATGGAAATTCGTTTATATTTTATGGAGTAAATCAAGAAGAAGAAAAGAATGGAATTTTTTTATATGATTTACAGAGTGGTTCTGAACAATGTTTAATTCCAATTAAGGAAGGTATAGTCGAATTTTTGCAGAGAATTGATGATGAGATTATTTATTGCATATCAACAGATATGGGAAAAAGTCTAATAAGTTTTAATATAAATACAAAAGAGAAAATTATTTTATCTGATAGTATTTTTAATATATATGATATAGTAAAAATAGATAAAGATTATTATTTTTTAGGACAGCTAGTTACAGCAGATGATTCTTTATATAGAATATCAAATGGACAAATTAATAGATTAGTATATGGATTTCCTAAGAAGGTAATTGTAAAGAAAGAAATTATGCTGTCAGAAGAAAATGAAATTTTATTTATTGGTAAAGATGAAGATGAATATGTAGAAAAAGTATATAAATCTACTAAGGATGGGGAAATAAGTATAGTAAAGGAATTTAATTATGAGGTTACATTTGTAAAATAATGTCGTGCAAAAAATTGCACGATTTTTTTATTATTGAATAAAAAATGCTGTACTTGGAAATAATAGTTATTAGAGGGTGATGCTAATGAAATTATTATTTTATGATGAAAATTCAATTGAGGATAGGATATTAAGAGAAGCTATTTTAGATAATGCTAGTGATATTCATTTTGAGCCATTTGAGGATGAAGTCATAGTAAGATTTAGAATTAGTGGAAGTATGATTATTTATATGAAGCTTAAGGTGGAGGAATATAATCTTGTATTATCTAGATTAAAGATACAGGCACAAATGGATATAACTGAGAAAAAGAGGGCTCAAGATGGAAAAGTTAAATTTATTATTAATAAAAAGGTATATAATTGTAGATTATCTACAATGCCAGTTATATTTGGAGAAAAGCTAGTTATAAGGGTAATGTATGATGAGAAATTTAATTCTTCTTTAGATGGACTTAATTTTTCAAGTAGTCAACTAATTAAAATACAAAAAATAATTAACTTAAATAGTGGAATATTAATTATAAATGGACCTACAGGCTCTGGAAAATCTACAACGATTTATAGCATATTAAATAAAATAAAGGGTAATAAAATTAATATTATTACACTTGAGGATCCTGTAGAGGTACAGATTAAGGGGATTAATCAGATAGAACTAAATGAGAAAAAGGGAATTACATTTTGTGAGGGGTTAAAGGGGTGTTTAAGGCAAGACCCAGATGTACTAATGATTGGCGAGATACGAGATGAAGAGACAGCTAAAATAGCCATAAGAGCAGCTATAACTGGGCATAAGGTATATTCTACCATTCATGCAAAATCTCCAAGAGAGGTTTATTTTAGATTAATAGATATGGGAGTTGAAAGCTACCTTTTAAAAGAAGCAGTTAAAGGAATTATTTCACAAAGACTTGTAAATATTTTATGTGATAAGTGTAAACAAAAATACTGCAAAGTAAATTATAAAGGTACAAAGGTTACATTATATAAAAAATCAGGATGTAGTTTATGTAAAGGTAATGGCTATATTTCTAGAAAGATGATATCAACTGTAATATATATTGATAGTGAGATTAAGGAGAGATTAACTGGTTTAGTAGAGGATAAAAGCTTATTAAATAATTTTGAGATGCTAAGTAGTTTAAATGAATTAGTCTTACAAGGTAAGATTGATTATTTTGATTATATAAATTTTATAGAAGAGGAGGAACTAAATGAAGGTAAATTACGAGAATTTATTATTAATTACTGAGAATCTATATAATTTATATTATGAAGGCGTTGATATAGCAAAAGCTATTAAGGTCATTGAAGATTTACCACTAAATAAAGCTTACAAGAAAAGTTTAATTTCAATTGAAAATGATATTTTAAAAGGACTTTGTCTTTCTGATGGAATGAAGAGGTTTCCTAAGATATATCCTAAAATATATGTAGGTCTTATAGCAGTTGGAGAAAAAAGTGGAAGACTTTCACAAGTATTGTTTTCGTTAATTAAGTATACGAAGAAGAAAGGTCTTATCAAAAAGAAGCTTATATCAGCTTCAGTATATCCTACATTAATGATTTCAATGCTAATTTTATTTATTATTATTTCTTTCTTTTTTATTATACCAATATTTATTGATAATTTAGGCGAGTGCATTGATAAAAATGCTTATATATATAAAATATATGAGTTTAGAAATACTATTGTTCAAAATAGTACAAAATATATAATTGGAATATTTATTTTTATAGCCCTAGTAGCATTTATAGTTAATTTTCTTAAATCAAAAGGAATAATTAGTAATTTGTTATGCAAAATTAGAATAGTAAATCTTTATTGTGAAAATATATTAATGACTATATTAGAAATAATTTTTAATAGCACTCTTTCACTCATAGAGGTTATGGATATATGTATTAGTAATATTGAAGAAGGTAATATAAAAAATGATATGGAACTTATTTATCATAATATCATAAAGGGAGAAAGTGTCTATTCTTCGATGGAAGGATGCAAATTTATATCCTCGAAAACACGTGAGATGATTAAGGTATCTGAACATGGGGGCTATATAGATAAGTCTATATCTAGGTTGCAAGAAAGAATAGAAATAGAATTTAATGAATATGTAGAAAAAATGCTTAGAAAAATTGAACCTGCGTCAATAATTTCTATTGCAATATTTGTAGCAATATTTTTGATTGTTTTTATAGTACCAATGCTTACATCAGTTAATAATGTGTCATGAGAAATAAAGGAGTTGTTTTAGTTGAAGTAATTATATACATTATGATTATAAGTATTGTTTTTACTTTGGGAACTAATTTAGTTAAGTATCTGAAAAATGTTTCAGAGAATATTGAGTGTAAAAATGTATTATATAACATTGATGATATGCTTTGTTTTGGCAAGAAATATAGCTATGCAAATAAAATAAGGTTATATTTTGCTATTAATAATGATGAATTTTTATTAAAATCAGAAAAAAATAAAATTATAAAAAGGTATAAATTACAAAATATTAAGGTGTATATAAATAATAAAAATAAACTGTATATTAATGAAGACGGATATGTTGAGCCAGAAACCATTTATATAGAAACATCTAATAAAGAAGGTTATAAAATAACAATAAGACCAGGAGGCAATCTGATTAGTGAAGCTAAGGTTTAAAGGAAATATAATGATGGAAATAATTATTTCTATGTTTATTTTATCTATAATAATAACAGTATCAGCTAAAACGGTTTTGGAACTTAATAAATCTATAAAAATGCGAGAAGATGAATTATTTATAGTTGAAGTATTAAGAGCGGTAAGCTATGAAATACAAGCTAAAAATAGCATAGAATTTAAAGATAAAAAAATTTGTATAGCACTAGATAAGGACATATTTGAAGAATTAAAAAGTACGGATTTAATTGATTTAAATTCAGATGTGAATGGAGGTAATTATATAAAGATTGAGGGAGGAGAAAATATTTTAATAATATTAAAATATAATAATAGAGTATGTGAAAAGGAAATTTAAAAGTAGAGCTTTTTTATTAATTGAGATTTTGGTTTATATTTTCTTATATTCAGTAATATTTTCTATTGCAACACCTATAGCCTTTAAAACTATAAGTTGTTATTTAGATGTACAAAGTAGAAGCGTAAATATAAATAAAGTAGAAGAGTTTTTTATAGAAATGGAAAAGATATTAAGTAGAGATAAAGATAGTATTACGGTGGATAACGATAAGATTAATATACAATATCAGCAAACAGAAATTAGAAAAGAAATAAGTGTAATTTTAAAGGAAGAAGGCAGGGTGAAAATAAGTTATTACCAGAAAACTATGGATAATCCGATTATAAAAGTGGGCACTAATGATTTGATAGCAGATGTTGATGATATAAGTTTTTATAAGAAAGATAATTTGGTATATATAACAATCAAAAAAGGTAAAATGGAGTTTACAAGATGTTTTATGGTAGAAAAGGTAAGGGGAATATAATTCTTTATGTGTTAGTAATATTAATGATACTAGTTTTAGTATATTTAGCTAGTTCTATTCTTATTAGAAATAATTTGATGCATGAAAAATTAAATTCTAGTTTATTTTTTTATAAATTGGTAATACTATTAATGAGCTATTTTTAGTATGATTAAAATATTAGTATGATTAAAATAACGGATATTAATAATTTTAGGTTGAATTTATTGAATAATTTTGATAAACTTATATTGTCATATAATATGTAAATTAACATACTATAAAATTATAGTGTTTTTGTAAAAAGTATATATTTGGAGGGATATCAATATGATAACAGCAGGAGATTTAAGAAAAGGAACAACTTTTGAAGATGGAGGACAAGTTTATACAGTAGTTGACTTTTTACATGTTAAGCCAGGTAAAGGTGCTGCTTTTGTAAGAGCTAAGTTAAAGAATGCAATTACAGGAAGTGTTACTGAAACTACTTTCAATCCAACAGCTAAATTCCAAGAAGCAGTTATAGAAAGAAAAGAAATGCAATATTTATATTCTGATGGTGAATTATACTACTTCATGGATCAAGAAACATTTGAACAAATTCCTTTAAACTATGAAAAGGTTGAAGAAGCAATAAAGTACTTAAAGGAAAATATGTATGCAACAATCAAATTCTATAAGGGTGAAGCTTTCTCAGTTGAAGCACCAAACTTTGTTGAATTATTAGTTACTCATTCAGAACCAGGTGTTAAGGGTAATACAGCAACTAACGTATTAAAGCCTGCAACAGTTGAAACAGGAGCAGTAATCAACGTTCCAGTATTTGTTAATGAAGGAGATACTATAAGAGTAGATACTAGAACTGGTGAATACATGGAAAGAATCTAGTTCTTATTAATTACGTAAGGAATGATAAGCTATGAAAGAGATAAAAGATAAAATTGACTTATTAAGAAACAGTATTTCCAAAATTGAAAATAAAGAATATGGTGGTCTTTTTAACCAGATTACAGATATATTAGATGATTTATATTCAAGTGTTGAAGAAATGATGGAAAATCAAGCAGTGTTAGTCGAAAATCTAAGTTGTTTGGATGAAGATATTTCAGATATTCAGGAAGAGTTATTTGAAGAGTTATCTATAGAAGACTTAGAAGAGATAGAAGATGAATATGAGGAAGTCAAATGTAAAAATTGTGGCAAACCTATATTTATGGAGAAGGCTGTTATTAAAGATGATAAGAAGATTGAATGTCCTTACTGTAAAAATAGCATTAGGTAGTAGTTATGTTATGTGAGTTTTATATTTATATAAAACTCACATTTTTTTTGTAATAATTTATTATAAATTACATAATAATAAATATCTAGCAATCAAAGTGGTGATGATATGGATGAGAGCTTAATTAATTTATTTCCGGAAAGAGTAAGGATGGAAGTAAATAAATACATTAAAAAAAATATTCAAGAAATAAGAATAGGAATTGGAAAACCGTGCATACTAATAGAGAATCAAGAAGAAATTATATTAAAGAACATAGTAAGTAAATTAGATATGAAATATATTATTCAAAAAATATCTAATTATTCTATTTATGCATATGAAGAAGAGATTAGACAGGGATTTATAACTATAAAGGGTGGGCACAGAGTAGGAATTGCAGGGCAATGCGTTATGGAAAATGATAGAGTTAAAACTATTAAAAATATTGTTTCATTAAATATTAGAATATGTCATGAGATTATAGGCTGTTCAGATAGAATAATGAGATATATAAATACTAAAGATAGGGTAAATAATACCATTATAGTATCTCCCCCTGGTTGTGGTAAAACTACTTTACTTAGAGATATTGCAAATAAATTATCTTGTTTTGGAAAGCGTGTTTCTATTATTGATGAGAGAAGTGAGATAGCAGCTTGTGATATGGGTATACCTAGGCTACAGGTTGGACTTAGGACAGATGTTTTAGATAACTGCAAAAAGAGCATAGGTATGATAATGGCTATAAGAAGTCTTTCTCCGGAGATTATTATTTGTGATGAAATTGGAAGTGAGGAAGATATTAGAGCATTATTTTTTGCATATAATTCAGGAATTACAATCATAACTACAGTTCATGGATATGATATTAATGATGTTATTAGCAGAAATTCATTTAGTAAATTAATAGAGAATAAAATAATAAAAAAAATAATAGTATTAAGTAAGAGATGTGGGATAGGTACTATTGAAAGAGTATATGATTTAGAAAGGGGAGAGAGCATTTGTATAGGGTGATTATTGCACTGATTATTTTTATTATAGCTTCATATATAGGTTTTTATTATGGAGAAAGCTTTAAAAAAAGGTGTTTAGATTTAAAAGAATGTTATAAAGCCTTATTAATGCTTAATAATCAAATAATTTATAATAATACACCCATAATTCAGTCCTTTACTAATATTAAACATGTACTTAGATATCCTTATGATAAAGTTCTTGAGGAGGTTATTTGTATTTTAAATGCAGAGAAAGCTGATAATATCTTTGAGGCTTTTTTAAAATCATCTATTATATATGAAGGTGATATATATTTAAAAGATGAAGATAAGAAGATAATAAAAGACTTAGCTTGCCAGATTGGAACTACAGAAACTTATGGACAGGAAAAAATAATAAATTTAGCTTTAGAAAATATAAAAGTAAATATTAAAGAAGCAGAAGAATTATCTAAAAATAATTGTAAAATGTATAGGTATTTAGGAGTGTGTTTTGGGCTTATGCTAGCCATTTTAATAATTTAGTGGAGGAATTAATGCTAGATATTTTAATTCTTTTTAAAATTGGAGGAGCTGGAATCATACTTGTAATATTAGATAAGGTATTAACAAGCAGTGGTAAAAGTGAAATAGCAGCCATAACCAATATTGCAGGAATTGTAATAATTCTATTTATGATAATAAAACTTATAAGTGAGCTATTTACCTCCATTAAAACAATGTTTATGTTTTAGGTGAAGTATGATATTTAAAGTTATAGGTTTCGTATTTATTTCATTATTTTTATTTTTATTATTTAAGGATAAAAGATCTGATTTGGGTGTTTTAATTTTATTAATTACAGGAATTAGTATATTTACTTATTGCATATTTGCTTTGAAGGACTTAATAGATTTCATAAATGAGATAGCAAAAAAGGCTAATATAGACTCCTTATATATTAGCATAGTTTTAAAAATCCTTGCAATAGCATATATATCAACCTTTTCAAGTGAAATATGTAAGGATGCAGGTGCTACATCTTTAGCATCAAAGGTGGAGCTAAGTGGCAAAATCATAATACTTATTTTAGCAATTCCAATTTTACGAGCTGTTTTAGATTCCATAATAAAAATTTTGTAGGTGAAATATGAAAAAAATAATAGCAATTATTTTAGTTGTTAGTGGGGCTATATTTTATTTTTTTAGTCCATATTATGTACTTGCAAAAGAGGATGAAGATAGTGAAGCTCAGAGGATATTAGATGAGCAGAAAGAAAAGTTAGAGGATTTTTATAAATACATTAATGATAAGAAAACGGATGTTGAACTTTTAAATAACCTAGATGCAAAAGAATATGTTTATAATTATATAAAAAGTGGAGAAGGTAATTTGTCTTTAAAGACAGTGCTTGATGCTGTAATTAGTTTGCTTTTTAAAGAGGTAAAAAGTGTCCTCACACTCACATTTTCAATTCTTGCTATTGCTATTTTTAGTGCTTTAATCAGTAATCTTCAAGAATCATTTACAAGTAAGGGGGTATCTAAGGTAGCTTTTTATGCGTGTTATATTACCCTTATAATGATACTTTCAAAGAGTTTTTTAATATCAATAGAAGTTGCTAAAGATGTCATATATGGAGTATCAGATTTTATGAATTCACTTTTACCATTTTTGCTTTCAATGACCAGTCTGTCAGGAGGCATAGTTCAGGCTGCTACATTAGATCCAATCATTATGATGCTCATTATTATAATACCTAAGATATATGTTAACTTTATTATTCCATTCATATTAATCAGTTTTGCACTTGAATTTGCTAATAATTTATCTTCTGGTAATAAAATTAATAATTTATGTAAGATTATTAAACAAATAATTGTATGGGTGCAAGGAATTATAATGACTGGATTTGTTGCTGTTCTAACAGTTAAAGGAATAACAGGGAAAACTATAGATGCAGTAACTCTTAAAACTACAAAGTTTGCAGTTGATAATTTTATACCAGTTGTCGGAAAATCTTTTTCAGATGCAATAACGTCAGTTGCAAGCTATGCACTGATAATAAAAAACGCATTAACTACCTTAGGGCTTGTAGTAGTAATACTTATGATAGCTTATCCAATAATAAAAATTACATTAATGACTTTTATTTATAAGTTGACAGCAGCGCTTGTTGAACCGATAAGTGATAAAAGAATAGTGTCAACTATAGAGAGTGTAGCTAAGTCAATGGTACTTATTTTATCTTGTGTATTTTGCATTAGTTTATTGTTTTTTATTTTAATGGGTATGATGGCACTTGCAGGAAAACAGGTATAGTGGAGGGGTGATTAGCAGCATAATGGAATATATAAAGGGATTTATAATAACCTTAATTACAATGATTGTATTTATGACAGCAATAGAAATAATAGCTCCAGAAAATACTATGAAGAAGTATGTAAAATATGTGCTAGGGTTAATGCTTGTTGCATTATTGATTTCTCCAATAATTAAGTTTGTAACAGGAGGAGAAAAGGTTTTGTCTTCAATTGTAGATGATTATACCAAGGAGGTTCAAGCAAATTCAAAATATTTAAAAAAGGATGTTGTATCTAATAGCTTTGATACAAATTGTGAAAAGATATTAGAAAATAAGTATCAAAAATTTGAATTTATTTGTAATTCAGAATGTGATATAAAATATACTACAATGGATTTATATGTAAAAAAGTTAGATATAGGAATTAAGGAAAAAGGGATAGGCAAGATTAAGCAGGTAGAGATATGCAAAAATGATAGTGAGGATAAGTTTTTAGAAGAGGTTAAAAATTATTTAGAGGATGCTTTTGATATAAAAAAAGACATAATAAATATTGAGTATATATAGGAGGGGCAATTGAATTTCGATAAGTTAAAGGTTGAACTTAAAAAGTTACTAAAAAATAAGAAAATTAATAACCTAATAATTGTGCTTCTTGTAATATTATTTATTCTTTTAGCATTTAACATACTTTTTCCTAAAGAGAAAGAAAATACTTATGATGAGGAAATAAAACAGAGCGTTGAAGTTAATAATAATAAGGAGTATGAAGAAAAGGAGAAAAAAGAGTTAATTGATATTTTAAAGAGTATTAAAGGTGTTGGTGAAGTGGAAGTGAAAATAAACTTTGAAAGTGATGAAGTAAAGGTACCGGCATATGAAAAGAATACTCAGGTATCTAAGACAGAAGAGACAGATGTAAATGGTGGGAAAAGGATTAATAATCAGACAAATGATAGTACAAGTGTGGTAATGGCAACTGATAAACCATATATTCTTCAGACCTATAAGCCTAAAGTTATTGGAATTGTAGTAGTTGCTGAGGGAGCAGCGGATAGTAAAATAAAGCATGAAATAGAAGCAGCAGTTTCTAGTTTATATGCACTGCCTGCCAATAAGGTTAATGTATATCCTATGAAATAATTGCATATAATTGAATAGAAATTAAAGGAGAGGGGAATAATATGACTAAAAGACAAATTGGAATTATATGTACTTTACTAGCTCTTATTGTTTGTACGGCATTACTAGCAGCTAAATTAAATGAAGAAGGATTAAATACGCCTAGTGATTTAAATAATGTCTTAGCTGAGAATTATAAAGAGAC
Source organism: Clostridium sp. (assembly GCA_022767515.1). Taxonomy (GTDB): domain Bacteria; phylum Bacillota; class Clostridia; order Clostridiales; family Clostridiaceae; genus Clostridium. The sequence goes on along the minus strand of JALENK010000009.1, from coordinate 53,750 downwards.
AGAAACAGAAGAGGAAAAGGATAAACAGACTTTGAGTACACAGGATTTTTTCTATGAAGCAAGGAGTGAAAGGGAGCAAAATGATGCAACAGTTATCGAAGAATTAAATAAGCTTATAAATAATAATAGTATTACAGATGAAAGAAAACAGGAAGCTAGCAAGGAGCTTCAAAAAATAATACTAAGACAAGATAAACAAAAGACAGTAGAGCAGAATGTAAAAAACAAAGGATATGAGGATGTATTGTGTCAAATATCTGATGATCAGACTAAGGCTAATTTAATTATTAGTGCTGATAATTTAGATGAGAAGCAAGGGGCTATAATTCAAGAAATAGTCCAAAATTCAGCGAACATAAAGGAAGTAATTATAGAGCTTAAGAAATAATAGTTTGTAATATATAAGGGGATTTGATATAATAAGTCTATTAATAGGGTTTTTGATAGTGAAAGCTAAGGAGGTAAAAAAATGGAACAATTAGATAGTAATGAAAAAGTAGGTATAGTTAAAATATCTAATGAAGTTGTTAGTGTTATTGCAGGTATAGCAGCTGAAGAAATTCCAGGGGTTATAGAGTTTCAAAAGGGTGTTACAAATAATATAACACATTTATTAAAGGGAAAGAAGCATCCGTCAGCAGGAAAAGCAGTTAAAGTAGAATTACAAGATAATAAGGCTGTTATAGATATTTCATTGTCTGTATTATATGGAGTAAAGATAATTGATGTTGTTAAGAAAGTACAAGAAAATGTCAAGAAATCAGTAGAAACTATGACAGGATTAGATGTTGTATCTGTAAATGTTTGTGTTCAGAATATATATTTGAAGCCTAAAAAGGAGGATCAACAAGAAAATTAATTATTTTAATTAAAATTAAATAAATGGAATATTATAAGGGGAATGTGGTAAAAACCACGCAGCCCCCGCTACTGTATGTATTATTTATTAATAAAGTCAGATTACCTTATAATATTTCTGAATATTCAATACGCTTTTCGGAGGGAGAAGGGGTTGGAAAATTGATTCGCTAAGTACTTAGTGTTTATTTTTTGAGCCCTTAATTTATTTAAGGGCTCAATTTTTTATGCAAAGTAGGAGAAAAACATGTATCATATATTAACAATATTAATATTGAATCTTGCAATGATGATAGTTACATTTACAACTGAAAATCCACTTATTATAACAAGTGTTCTTATATGGTGTATTGTACTTCTTATAGATAATAAGGAGACTAAGAAGTTAAAAAATGGACTATTAATGGTTCTTGTTATGAGTGTTATAACTACAGTTATAAATGTTATTATTGTAGATGCAGGTACAAGAGAAATATTTTATGTCTTTGGCAAATCAATAAAGCTAGAGGTTTTATTATATTCATTTATTATGAGTTTAAAACTATTATGCATTATCTATATTTTTTATATATTATCATTTATGTTAAATACAGATAAGGCATTATCTTTTTTAAGCAAGAAAACACCAAAGGTTGCACTTGTTTTTTTGCTATCTTTAAAGCTTATCCCTAATATGAAAAAAAGATTGAAGTCAATAAAAGAAGTATATATGGTTAGAGGTGTTAATTTTGAAGGAGAGTCTAAAAAGGAGAAGATAAAGGCATATCTTCCAGTATTATCTGTTTTACTAGAAGACTCTTTGGAGAAGTCTTTTGATATTGCAGAAAGTGCGTATGTGAGAGGGTTTAATAGTGGAAAACGAAGTATGTATGATGTGCAGAAATTAAGGGCAAAGGACTATATCTTTATTTTATATTGCATTTTTGTTCTTACTGTATTTTTTGGATTAATTTACTTTGGAAAAAATAATTACAGTATATATGAATGTATTAATTTAATGGAATTCTTTAATATATATTCAGCTACTCAGGCTATATTAATTTTAATTACAATCATATTTATTATTTAACAAGGTGGTATATTGTGAGTTACATAAAAATTAACAATTTAAAATTTAAATACAATAATGAGAAAAAATATGTATTAAATGATGTCAATTTGGAAATAAATAAGGGTGAAATAGTTTTAATAGTAGGAAGTGTTGGTAGTGGAAAGTCTTCACTTTTAAGAGCAATTAGCAAGGTTATCCCAGATTTTTATGGTGGTGAGATGAGTGGAAATATATTATTTAATGATAGAGATTTAGAAGGCTTTTCAGCAAGAGAAAGTGCAGAGAAAATTGCTTGTGTGTTTCAATATCCAGAGCTTCAGCTTATTATGGATGAGGTTCATAGAGAGATTGCTTTTTCGCTTGAAAATTTAAATATTCCTTCTGATAAAATTAAGCGTAAGGTATTTGAAGCACTTAATTTTCTAGGACTGCAGAGCCTTGCATACAGAAAGGTAGAGGAGTTATCAGGAGGTGAAAAGCAGAAGGTTGTATTAGCATCTTGCTTAGCACAAGGAGCTGAAACTATTATTTTAGATGAGCCAACTTCACAGCTTGACCCTAAATCTTCAGAAGATGTAATAAGCTTAATAAGGAAGATGAATCAAGAGTTATATAAGACTATTATTGTAGTTGAGCAAAATATTGATGGATGGTTTGATATTGCAGATAAAATAGTATTTTTAGATGAAGGTAGAGTTTCATATGTAAAAAATAAAGAAGAGTTTTATAAGGATGGAGAATTTAATTTTTTACCATACTATTTAAGGATAGCTAAAGATATTGATTTTAATCACAGTAATATTTCGTTTAAAGCGGTAAGAGGTTTTGTGGATAATGCTTTAAAAAAGAGATTGAATATAAGTAGTGAGTTAGAAGATGGAGAAGAGGTTTTGAATCTTAGTAAGCTTAATGCATATTATGATAAAAATCAAGTCCTTAAGGATATTAATTTGAGTTTTAAAAAAGGAAGGATTTATTCAATTATCGGAGAGAATGGAGCAGGTAAGAGTTCATTATTAAGAGCAATTATGAATCTGATTAAGTATGATGGAAAGGTATTTTTAGAAGGTAATAACATATCTAAGAAAAAAACTTATGACATAGTAAAAAAAATAGGATATTTATCTCAAAATCCCAATGATTACATATCTAAGGAAACAGTATATGAGGAAATAAAGTTTACCTGTGATAATTATAACATATCAGATGATGACAGAATAAATTCTATATTAAATAAATTAGAATTGCAGAAGTATAAGGATAAGAATCCTAGAGATTTAAGTGGTGGAGAGAAAGAAAGGCTTGCACTTGCAACTATTCTTATTACAGAGCCTGACATTTTGTTATTAGATGAACCTACAAGAGGTCTAGATTATAAAAGTAAAGATAAGCTAGGTAAGATGTTATTGGATTTAGTAAAGGATTCTAACAAGACGGTTATAATAGTAACTCATGATATGAACTTTGTTTCAGAGTATTGTGATGAGACTATTCTTATGCTTAATGGAGAAGTGATTTCAAGTGGCAGTATGAGAGAAGTGTTGAGGGAAGGAATTTATTATACATCAACAGCGCATAAGCTTAGTGGGCATAAGGAGATTGTTAAGAAGGAGGAATTAATAGGGTGGTTAAAGTAAAGGAGATAATTTATTTGATTTTCTTATTTATTCCTAGCTTATTGTTAATTATTTATTGTGGCAATTTAAGTGATAAGCCTTATTTTTCAGGAGTTATATTACTTTATTTAGTATATGTGTTTCTAATTAGTTATATATATTTTGAAAAATCTAATAGAGGATTGTTAGATGTTACCTTTATAGCTACGATGAGTTCATTTGCAGCTATTAGTAGAGTACCATTTGCAGTCATACCTAATGTTCAGCCTGTTACTTTTTTAATAGCTATGTCTGGTCTTGTTTTTGGACCATTTAATGGATTTATTATTGGAGCTACTACAGCATTTGTATCCAATATATTTTTAGGGCAAGGACCATGGACATTATATCAAATGATGGCTTGGGGGATAATTGGAGTTTTATCTGGATTTTTAGGTTTAAAAAATAAAAAACCATCTAAATTAAGCTTTTCAATAATATTGTTTTTATTTGGAATATTATTTGGATGGATAATGAATTTATGGCATGTAATAGCTGTTATTAAGGACATAACCTTTAACAATATAATGCTTACATATACTGCAAGTATATATTTTGATTTAATGCATGGAGTTGGGAATATAATTTTTGTTATATTATTTTATAACAATTTTTATAGATTATTAATGCGTTTTAAAACAAGGACGCATTATGTAAAATTAAAAAAAGGGAGATGTAAAAATGAATAAGAAGAACAAATTTTTAGCTATGCTATTGGTTTTTATTATGACTATAGCTTTAGTGCCAAAGTCAATAGCATTTGCAAACAGCAAAACTTTTATTAGAGTAGAAGGTTTTGATAAAACAATTGTAGAGGGGGAAGCAGAAGGAACTACAGTTTATGAAGTTCTTGAAGCTTTGCTTAAAGAGAAGGAAATTGAATATGTTATTGAAGATGGCTATTATGGACCATATTTAACTGAGATTGATGGATTAAAAAGTGGAAAGTTTGGTGGCTATGACGGATGGATGTATTTCATACAAAATGGCTCTAGCATAACATCTGACAGAACTGATATACAGGTAGGTGATGAAGTCGTATTTTACTATGGAGATTTTGATAAGACTTCATTAGTAAATAATGTTATTTTCAATCCAGAAGTTCCAAAGGAGAATGAAGAATTTGAATTAAAGCTTCAATATACTTATTTTGATTGGGTGACTAATCAAATGGCATATAAAAATCTTTCAAATGTTAAGTGTGTAATAGACAATAAAGAATATTTATCAAATGAAGAGGGAATAATAAAATTAAACCTTCAAAATGGTATTCATACTTATGAATTTAGTAGCTATGCTGAAGATGATGTGCCTTTTATTGTATTAACAAAGGGAACATTTAAATTAGATTCAATTAATAAACCTGTATTATTGTTTAACGATAGTGATTATAATAAGGTTCAAGATAACAAGCTTGTTAAAGAAGATATTAAACAAGCTTTAGCAGAAACTACAAGCTATTTGGTTAACAACAACAATTCACCATGGGGAGCATTCTCTTTATATAAGTTAGGAAAATCATCAAAGGTGGACTTTTTAGAAAATATAAAAAATGCTGCAGAGGATTTGTCTGTTTTATCAGCAGGAGAGCTTGAAAGTTCAACTATTGGTATTGCATCTCTTGGATACAATCCTAAAAACTTTATGAAAAAGGATTTTGTTAAAGAATTATTTAGTAGAGATTTAAATAAATTTTTAACAAACGAAATAATGTTTGCTATTATAACTATGAATGCATTAAACATTAAAGACGAATATAAAATAACAGAAAAAGATTTAGTTAATGAATTATTAAATAGATATGATGAAGGATGGAATTGGACTAGTGGACTTCAAGATAAGACAGATATAGATATGACAGCTGCAGCTATAAGTGCACTTTCACCATATTACAATGGAAAGGCAATTGATGGTGTAGACAATCTTGAGGTAGTAAGTAAAGTAAATGAGGCTGTTCAAATACTAAAGGCAAGGCAAATTGAAGATGGTCATATTGCTAGTACTTATGGAACATCAGCAGAAACAGATGCATTTGTAATTTTAGCATTAGTTTCAATAGGAATAGACCCATCAGGAGAAAGCTTTACGAAGGAAAGTGGTAACTTAACTCAAGCATTTTTATCATATAAGGGAAGTCAAGGAGCATTTAATCATAATGATTCAATGCCTAATAATGCATATGCTACAGAAAATGCACTAAGAGCTTTAATTGCACTTAATAACTTTAATCAAAGTGCATATAATTATTATTCATCTGACATAGATTTAGATAAGCTTAAGATTTATGAAGAGGACAAAGAAGATATAAAAGAAGATAATAAAGAGGATATAAAACAAGATAATAAAGATGAAATTAATAATAATAAAGAGGAAGCGGATGAAACATCAGAGGATATTCAAACAGCTGATAATAATTTGACTTATGTATTTTTAATAATGATGTTATTATCTTTAGCTTATATTGTAGTTTATAGGAGAAAATATAGTGAAGTTTAAGAAAAAGATTATTGCAAGTATTACAATACTAATATTTGCTGGTATAGTAATTACTTTAGCTTTTAAGTTTAATAATAATACTCAAAGTGGTAATACTACTAACAGTAGTAGTGAAGTAAATGTCACAGAAGAGAGTAAAAGTGAAATAACAGTACCTAAAGAAGAGAATAAGACAGAGACTATAAAAACTGAAGATAAGGAACAAGAAGATAAGGAACAAAAGGAATCTGAAAAAAATGTAGATACTAAAGAAAATAAAACAGAGTCTAATAGGGAAGAATTAACTGACAATAATAAGAATACTGTAACTTCAAGTAAGGATAATAAGAAAGATACTACAATCTCAAATAAAGATACAGACAAAAAGGATGAGACTCAAAAACAAGAAACTAAAAAAGAACAAATTAGTTTGATAATTATAGATGAAGTTAATAGTAATAATCTTCTTAGCTGTAAGGTAGATTTAAATGGCACAAACAGTTTAGAAGATATAATGAAAAACACTTTAAAAGATAAGGGTGTTTCATCGAGAATAGTAAATGGATATATATCTATGATGTATAACTTAAGAGAAAGGGACGCAGGTCCTTTAAGTGGATGGATATTTTATGTAAATGGAGTTAAATCTCCTGTTGGAATATCAGGGGTTTATCCAAAGAATGGTGATACCATAGAGTGGAAGTTTGTTAAAGATGGAGTTAATAATTAAAAAAGGGGAGTAATCCCCTTTTTTTAACCTAGTTCAGTTAAGTTTTTATGATATCTTTTAGGCATGAAATTATTACGACATCTTAAATTTAATCTTTCATCAATAGTTATGGAATTATAAAATACTTTAAATAGATTTTCAAAGGTATTATCGTTGTTAATTGTCATTATTTCTGTAGCCTTACTTTTTTCTAAAGGTATAATTATTGAATTAGTTTTGTTATAGATTATTGCTATTTCCCTTTTTATATCATGAATTATGAAATTCTGATCAGAAAATCTTTCTGCAAAGTGGTCTATAATTAAAGGAATGACATTGTGGTCTGGCTCTATTTTTGCATAAAAACTAAGCGGTGCAATTTTGTGAAATCTGACAAATTGTTTAAATCTTTCAGCTTCAATGTTTACTTTTCTTATATATCTATCCATAAGCATTATAGTATCATTATTTTTAGCTAGATTAATAGAAGTATTATATTTATAACATAGTTTAAGATATTGTAAAATAGTGTTTTCACAACCTTCAATTTCGCTTAAGTATGAAATGTAAATGTTAGAGAGAACCTTAGAGTTTAACTTGGTTTTGATGCTATTATAGACACGCTCATATTTATCTTGTTCAGTTTCTATAAAGGTTAAGATATTTAGCATATTAGGTATATAGCTTTTTTGATTTGATATAATTACTTTCTCTTTTTCTGGATAAGCATAAAAAATGCAAGTTAAAAGTCCTTCAAAAGTTCCATCATAAACAAATTCTTTAATGTAATTCATAAATTAATCTCCCCTTTTTAAATTTCTCCAGTTATTGATGAGAGTCTGTCATTTAATAGTATTGATTTTTTGCTTTCAATAGATATATTACTTGATAAAAGTGATGAAGCCTTAGAAGAGGTACTTTCATCTATTAAAAAGCTATCATTTGTTTCTGTGTTTTTTGCAATAATATTATTGTTTATATCAAAAAAACTAAGTTGGGTGGCATTTTCATCAATATAGTTAAGATTTACTTTGGGCATTAAGGCATTTTTTATCTTTAAGTGGTCAAAAGGAACACAGCCGTAGTATTTTCCCCTACAAGTAATGAAAAATTGAGCTCTTTTTAGAGTTATACCTAGTTTTTTTAAATCATCAAAGTCTAAGGAGCTTGTCTTTCTAGCCATGACTATTTTTTTTGCTCCTTTAAGACCTATACCTGGAACTCTAAGAAGCATTTCATAGCTTGCACGATTAACTTCAACAGGAAAGATGTCTAGGTTATTAAGAGCATAGGTGGTTTTAGGGTCAAAATTAATATCAAAGTTTGGATTATTGTCATTTAAAAGCTCTGAAACCTTAAAACCATAAAATCTAAGAAGCCAGTCACCTTGATATAGCCTGTGTTCCCTAAGGGTTGGAGGTGATATTAAATTAGGTAGATTTTCTCCTTTATTAACTGGTACATAAGCAGAGTAGTAAACTCTCTTTAAATTCATACGATTATATAAATTTTCAGAGAGATTTAATATGTTTAAATCACTTTCTTTTGTAGCCCCAACAATGAGTTGGGTACTTTGTCCACCTGGAACAAAGAGTTCTGAATTTTTATATTTTTTTATTTCATATTTATTTTGAGTTATTGTGTTTTTTATAGTCTTCATTGGAGTTAAAATATCTGTTTTGTTTTTATCGGGAGCTAATAGCTTAAGAGACTTAGATGATGGCAATTCTAAGTTTACACTCATTCTGTCTACTAAAAGTCCAGCTTTTTTAATTAGTGTTTCATCACTTCCAGGGATAGCCTTTAAGTGAATATATCCACCAAAATTATATATTTTTCTAAGTTTGTAGACAGTATTATATAGTATTTCCATAGTGTAGTTTGCATTTTTTATTATTGCAGAACTTAAAAATAAGCCTTCAATATAATTTCTTCGATAAAAATTTATTGTTAAATCAGCAACCTCATCTGCTGTAAAGGTAGCACGTTCTACATTGTTAGACTTTCTATTTATACAATAGCTACAGTCATAGATGCAGCAATTAGATAATAGAATTTTCAAAAGTGAAATACATCTTCCATCGGGCGTAAAAGAGTGACAAATCCCAGAGGCACAGGTTGAACCTAATTTATCTTTAGGAACCTTCCTTTTAGAACCAGATGAAGAACAAGATACATCATATTTTGCAGCAGCTGATAATATTCTTAATTTATCTGATATTTCCATAAACTTTTCACCATACTTTCAATTATTGTTATTATTAGTATAAATCATTATCAATAAAAGAACAAGTGTTCGTATGAAAATTCTTCTTCTATATTATTGGGCTTTGTGATAAAATAAAACTAAATGTTTAATATATTAAAAAATATATTTGGAGGGCGAAATGGGAAGAAAAATATCTAGAGAAGAAGCTATGAAAGTATTATTTAGTAAGGGAATTACTAAAGAAAGTGTTGATGAGGTAATTGAAAATTATCTTGATGAATTTGAAGGTGATAAGTCACAATTAGATTTAGATTACATAAAGAACATTCTTTTAGGAATTGAAGAAAAGCATGAAGAAATTGATGCACTTATAGAAAAAAATCTAAAAAATTGGAAAATTGAACGTATATCAAAAGTAAATTTGGCAATACTTAGAATAGCAGTATATGAGATGAAGTATGTAGATGATGTTCCAGATAAGGTTGCACTTAATGAAGCTATAGAAATTTGTAAGAAATATTCTGATGAAAAGAGCGTTTCATTTGTAAATGGAGTTTTAGATGCAATATTAAAGAGCATGTAGGAGTGATGTTAGATGGGTGAAATAATTAATGGTAAAGAAGTAGCATTAAAGGTAAAGGAAGAAATAAAGGAATTTATTTCAAAGAGAGTAAGTGAAGGAAAGAAAATTCCAGAGGTTACTTCTATATTAGTGGGTAATGACGGTGGATCGATTTATTATATGAATAATCAGGAAAAAGTAGCCATATCACTTGGAATAAAGTTTAATAAAGTTATTTTAGAAGAGAGTACTACAGAAGAAGAACTTATTAAGGTAATTGAAGGATTAAATAGTGATGATGATATTAATGGAATTATGCTTCAAGTACCTCTTCCAAAGCATATAGATGAAAAGAAGATAGTAGAGGCTATAGATGATAAAAAGGATATAGATTGTCTTACAAGTAAGTCAGTTGGAAAGATGTATCTTGGTGAGGAGGGATTTATTCCTTGTACGCCACGTTCGGTACTTACACTTATAAAGAGTTTGAATATTGATATTACAGGAAAGAATTGCGTTGTTCTTGGAAGAAGTAATATAGTGGGTAAGCCTGCAGCTCAGCTTTTATTAAAGGAAAATGCTACTGTAACAATCTGTCATTCTAAGACAAAGAATCTTAAAGAAGTTTGTCAAAATGCAGATATTTTAGTAGTTGCAATTGGAAAACCTAAGTTTTTGACAGATGAGTTTGTAAAAGAAGGGGCTATTGTAATTGATGTTGGTACATCTTCAGTAAATGGAAAAATAACAGGGGATGTAGACTTTGATAATGTAATCAAAAAGGCAGGATTTTTAACACCAGTCCCTGGAGGAGTAGGTGCTCTTACTACTACTCTACTTATGAAGAATGCATGTGAGGCATTAATTAAAAATGAAAATTAAAGTTTTATCTGTCAGCGAAGTTAATAATTATCTAAAAAGAGTAGTAGATAATGATTTTATTTTAAATAATCTCTCTGTAAAAGGAGAGATTTCTAATTTAACTTATCATTCAAGTGGGCATATATATTTTTCAATTAAGGATAATTCAGGAAAGCTTAGTTGTATAATGTTTAGGTCACAGGCAGAAAAATTAACCTTTGTTCTTGAAGAGGGAGCTGAGGTTGTGATTTCTGGAAGACTTTCTGTTTATACTCAAAGTGGAAGTGTGCAGTTATACTGTAATAGTATCGAAAGAGCAGGTATTGGGAAATTATATATTGAATTTGAAAAGTTAAAGGAAAAGCTAGGTAAAAAAGGCTATTTTGATGAGAAGCATAAAAAGCCGATTCCTACATTTGTAAAGAGGATAGGAGTTGTGACATCTGAAACAGGAGCAGTTTTTAGAGATATAATAAATGTTACTAGAAGAAGGAATAGCATGGTAGATATTGTTTTATATCCTGCAAAGGTTCAAGGAGAAAATGCCTATAAAGAAGTAATTGAAGGAATAAATTATTTTAACAGTCAGAAAACGGTGGATGTAATAATTATAGGACGTGGAGGAGGTTCTTTAGAAGAACTTTGGAATTTTAATGAAGAAGAGCTTGCAGAATGCATTTATAAGTCAAAGCTTCCTATTGTATCAGCGGTAGGACATGAAGTTGATTTTACTATATCAGACTTTGTGAGTGATTTAAGAGCAGCAACCCCATCACAGGCAGCAGAGTTGGTGGTTCCTGTTGAAGCAGATATATTCGAAAGATTAGATAATACCTATCTTGCCTTAAATAAAATGATTATGGACTTAATTAATAGAGAAAAGGAGCAATTAGATAAGTTTGAGAGGATATTAAAGCTTAATTCACCAATAGTTAAAATTTCTAATTCTTATCTTCAAATTGATAACTATAAACAGAAATTAGATAAACTAATTAATAGTAAGTTAGATATTGAAAAAGAAAAATTGGTTGGTTTAAATAATTTGTTAACAGCATATAATCCTATAAATATGTTATCTAAGGGATATGCTATAATAGAATCAGATAGTAATGATAGAATTAATTCAGCTAAGCAATTAGAGGAAGAATGTGACTTAAAGGTGACATTTAAAGATGGAACAGTAAATGGAAGATTCAAACCAATTAGTTAGGAGAGTTTATATATGGCTAAGAAAGAAAGTTATGAAGAGACATTAGTTAAGCTTCAAGAAGTATTAAAATCACTTGAGGAGGAAGAATTGAATTTAGATGATTCAATTAAAGCCTATGAAGAGGGAACTAAGCTTGTTAATAAGTTATATAAAATGCTTAATACTTTAGAAGGTAAAATTACAGTTATCAAGGAAAATACTGAAAAAGAGTTAGGGGAAGAAAATGGAAATTAATGAAATTAAAGAAAGTATAGAAAATTTTTTAGAGGAATATTTTAAAAATAAGGGTTCGTATAATAAAATAGTTTATGAATCAGCGGGTTATAGTTTAAACGTTGGAGGTAAGAGAGTAAGACCTATTCTTATGTGCCTAGCTTATTTGATTTATAAGGACACATATCAAGATATTATTGAAATGGCAGCATCTATAGAAATGATTCATACTTATTCATTAATTCATGATGATTTACCAGCTATGGATAATGATGATTTAAGAAGAGGAAAGCCTACCAATCATAAAGTATATGGTGAAGCTGTTGCAATTTTAGCTGGAGATGCACTTTTAAATGAAGCACATACTCTTATGATGAAGTATTCTATAGAAAATGGATTAAATGCACTTAAAGCATCCACTATAATATCAGAGGCAGCAGGTATGGAAGGTATGATTGGTGGACAGATTGTAGATATTTTGTCTGAAGATAAGGATAGCATATCAGAAGAAGAATTAAGATTTATGCATGCTTGTAAGACTGGAGAGCTTATTAGAGCATCAATAGTAGCTGGTGCGGTTCTTGGTGAAGCTTCAAATCAAGATATTGAAAAGCTAGACTTATTTGGAAGAAAATTAGGATTAGCATTTCAGATAAAAGATGATATACTAGATATAATTGGAGATGTAAGAAAATTAGGAAAAAATATTCAAAAGGATGCTAGTGAAAATAAATGTAATTTTATCACAGTTTATGGACTTGAAAAATGTAAAAAAATGTGTGAAGATTTATCAAATGAATGTATAGAAATATTAGATTCTATTGATAAGGACACTAAAGAATTAAAAGAGATTACAATTAAGTTGTTAAATAGAGAAAAATAAAAAGGAATTGATTAATATGTCGGATTATCTTAAAAATATGAAATTTCCAGAAGATATTAAAACATTAAATAATCAAGAATTAGAAGCTTTAGGTCAAGAAATTAGAAAATTTCTTGTTAAGAGTGTATCAAAAACAGGAGGTCATTTAGCATCTAATTTAGGTATTGTAGAACTTACAATGTGTTTATTTAAATGCTTTGATTTAGAGAAAGATAAAATAATATATGATGTAGGGCATCAAAGTTATGTGCATAAGATATTGACTGGCAGAAAAGATAAGTTTAGTACACTTAGACAAAAAGATGGCATATGTGGATTTCCTAAAAGAAATGAAAGTAAATATGATGCATTTGATACTGGACATAGTAGCACATCTATATCAGCTGCTATTGGAATGGCACGTGCTAGAGATATTATGAAAAAGGATTACCACGTTGTAGCAGTTATTGGAGATGGTGCATTAACTGGAGGATTGGCATTTGAAGCGTTAAATGATATAGGATTTAATAAAACTAAGCTTACAATAATATTTAATGATAACCAGATGTCTATAGCAAATAATGTTGGAGCACTTTCAAAGTATTTTAATAATATAAGAATACAGCCAGGATACAATAATTTAAAGAATGGAATAAATGAAAGATTAAAGTCTACAGATATAGGAAGAACAATGCTGACATCTATTTCCAAAATTAAGGGGAGTATAAAACAGCTTGTAGTACCATCAATGATATTTGAGGATATGGGCATAAAGTATGTAGGACCTATAGATGGACATAATATTGAACAGCTTATTGAGGTTTTTGATAAAACGAAGGATATTAATGGACCTGTTGTTATACATATTAATACGCAAAAAGGAAAGGGCTATGAACTAGCAGAGAAGAGTCCTTGGAAGTTTCATGGTATTGGACCTTTTAATATGGAAACAGGTGAAGTTGTTAAAAAACAACAAAATTCATATTCGAAAGAATTTGGAACTAATTTAATAGATATGGCAAGGGAAGATGAAAAAATAGTTGCAATTACAGCAGCTATGCCTGATGGAACAGGACTTAGAAGGTTTTCTAAAGAGTTTCCTGATAGATTTTTTGATGTTGGAATAGCTGAAGAGCATGCAGTAACTATGGCGGCTGGGATGGCGTGTGTTGGAATAAAGCCAATATTTGCTGTTTACTCTACATTTCTTCAAAGGGCATATGATGAAATTCTTCATGATGTATGCATTCAAAATTTGCCAGTTACTTTCTGTATTGATAGGGCTGGAGTTGTGGGGCAGGATGGAGAAACCCATCAAGGAATTATGGATATTTCTTATTTATCTATGATGCCAAACATGACAATTATGGCTCCAAAGTGCATAGCTGAATTAAGATATATTATGAAATATGCGATAAATAAAAATTCACCTGTTGCCATTAGATATCCCAAAGGGGATGACTTTATTGATGATATGAAGCCAGTAAAAAATATTGAATATGGTAAGTGGGAAGAGCTAATACATGGAAAGGATAAGATTGCTATAATAGCTACAGGAAAAATGGTACAGTTTGCATATATTGCAGCTCAAAAGTTAAAGGAGCAGAATATAGAATGCAAGGTTATTAATGCCCTATTTATTAAGCCTCTTGATGAAGAAATGTTAAATGCACTTAATAAGGAAAATTATACTATAGTAACTGTAGAGGATAATATTTTACATGGTGGTCTTGGAGAAGCGATAGATTGTTATTTGTATAATAATGGTTTTAGAGGAAAAATTGAAAATCTTGGATATAGAGATAGATTTGTAGAACAAGATAGTGTAAATAATATATACAAAGAGTATGGTTTAGATGCACAAGGAATTGAAAAAACTGTAAAAAAGCTAGAAAAAGTTGAGGAGTAATTTTATGGCAGAAAAAAAAGAAAGACTTGATGTGTTATTAGTAGAAAGAGGCATTATTGAGTCTAGAGAGAAAGCTAAAACAAGTATTATGGCTGGGGAAATATTTGTTAATGAAAGAAGAATTGATAAGGCAGGAGAAAAGGTGCCAGTAGATGCTAATATAGAATTTAAAGGGAAAAAATTAAAGTATGTGAGTCGTGGTGGATTAAAACTTGAAAAGGCAATGAAAGAATTTCCAATTGATTTAAATAACAAGGTATGTATGGATATAGGAGCATCTACTGGAGGATTTACTGATTGTATGCTTCAAAATGGAGCAAAGAAGGTATATTCAGTTGATGTTGGATATGGACAGTTTGCTTGGAAATTAAGAGTAGACGAAAGAGTAGTTTGCATGGAAAGAACTAACATAAGATATGTAAAGACAGAGGATATTGGAGAAAAGATAGACTTTGCATCAATTGATGTATCATTCATATCATTAACTAAAATCATGGATGCAACTATAGGATTATTATCAGATGTAGGAGAAGTAGTTGCACTTATTAAGCCACAGTTTGAAGCAGGACGAGAAAAAGTAGGAAAAAAAGGTGTGGTTCGTGATATTGAAGTACATAAGGAAGTTGTTGAAACTATAATTAATTATCTATCAGAAAAAGGATTAAATGTACTTGGAGTGAGCTATTCTCCAATTAAAGGTCCTGAAGGTAATATAGAATATCTAGTATATTTTACAAAGAATATCGATAAAGAAAGTAATTTTAAAATGGAAGATATAGATAAAGTGGTAGAAGCATCACATAAAGAAATATAATTCTTAAGGAGTACGAGGTATGAACAAAGTAGCAGTGGCGATTAATCCCTCAAAAGATATTAATCAAAAAATATCTAGTGAAATAAAGGAAAAACTTATAAAGAATTTTGATGTAAAAAAAGTAGTGGTATTTAATTCCTATGAAACAGCAAAGATGAATTTTGAAGGTATAGAGTTAATTGTTGTATTAGGAGGAGATGGAACACTTTTAAATGTTGCAAGAGAGATTAAATCAAAGACACCTATTCCACTGCTTGGAATAAACTTAGGTAATTTAGGATTTTTAACCGGGGCTGAGTTTGCTTGTGTAGAGGAAGCACTTAGAAAGTTAAAAAATAAACAATATACTGTAGAAAATAGAATGAGACTTGATTGCACAATCGGAGCTACTGATGATAGGTTTTTTGGAAGTGCATTAAATGATGTTGTGATTTCTAGAGGAACAGTATCAAGAATAATAGAATTTAAAATTTATGTAGATGATAAATTCTACTGTACGTTTAGAGGTGATGGTCTCATAGTGTCAACTCCAACAGGCTCTACTGCTTATAATTACTCAGCTGGAGGACCGATAATTTATCCTAATTTAAATCTAATTACACTAACACCAATTTGTGCTCATACAAAAAATTGTCAGACTATCGTGTTAAGTGGTGATAGTAAAATAGAAGTTATTCCAGAGAACGGTAAGGAAGAAATATATTTAACGACAGATGGTCAAAAGTCAATCAAGGTTGAGCAGAAGGAACATATAAATATAAAGCGTTCAAAGGATAATATAAAAGTAATATTGTTTGATGATTTTGATTATTTTAAGGTATTAAGATCTAAAATTTTATTATAACATTATGAAATAGATGGTGATATATTGTGAAATCAAAGAGACATTTGAAGATATTAGAAATAATAAGTAAAAAAGATATTTATACTCAGGAAGAACTATCAGAAGAATTAAGGCAAGCAGGATTTGATGTTACACAGTCTACAGTTTCAAGAGATATAAAAACTTTAAGACTGATGAAGACACAGGATTACAATGGAATATATAAATATTCAGCACCTCAAACTAAGGAAAGTAATAAAATTAATACTATAATAGCCAATCTGATTGTTTCTGTTGAGAATATAGATAAAATGGTAGTTGTAAAAACTGTTTCAGCAGGGGCAGCACCAGTTGCAGAAGCAATAGATGGTTTTGGATTTAGTGATATTGCAGGGACTATTGCAGGAGAAAATACAATATTCATAATGCTAAGGACAGACGAGGCAGCAGAAAAGTTAGTGTCTGAGATTGAAAAACTTATATAACAGGGTGGTAGAGGATGTTAATACAATTAAATATTAAAAATTTTGCTCTTATTGAAGAAGTTAATATGGAATTCAAGGAAGGTTTCAATATATTATCAGGTGAAACAGGAGCGGGTAAATCAATATTAATAGATGCTATTGATTTTGTTTTAGGTGGAAAATTTTCTAAAGATATAATTAGGACAAATGCAGATAAGACCTTTGTAGAAGCTATATTTTCTATTGATAATGATAAAATAAAGAGTATTTTAGATGAATTGGAAATAGAATATGAGGATATACTAATAATATCAAGAGAAAGTACATTAAGTGGTAAGAATATAATAAAGGTTAATGGCAAAAGTTTAATTGTAATGCAGTTAAAGAAAATAAGGGAAAAGATTTTAGATATACATGGACAGCATCAGAATCAGAATTTATTACAAAGAAGCATTCATATTGAATATTTAGATAATTACATTGGAGAGAAAATAAATGAACCATTAAAAAACTTTTTAAAGCTTAAAGAAGAGTTATCAGAAATCATTGATAGAATTTCTAAGATTAATGGTGAAGAGGGAAATGAAAAGCTTATAGATTATACTAAATTTCAAATTGATGATATAGAAAAGGCAAAGCTTAAATCTGGTGAAGAAGAAGAGCTTAAGATGGAGTATGAAAAGCTTTCAAATGCAGAAAAGATAAATAGTGCATTAAGGGTTAGCTTTGGACTTTTAAATTCCAGAGAAGATGGAAATTCAATTTTAGAATGTTTGTCAAAGGTCATTTCTGAGCTATCTTCTGTGAGTAATAACGTTAAAGATATAGAGGAAAAGAAGCAGGCGATTGAAGAGGCTTATTATATTCTTGAGGAAAGCAGTAGGGATATAAGAGATATGGCAGAGGAAATTGTCTATGATGAGGATAAGCTTTCTAAGATAAATGAAAGAATATATGAAATAAATACATATAAGAAAAAGTATGGAAAGACTGTAGAAGAAGTAATTGAATATTACAATTCTTTATGCAAACAGTATGACGATTTGATTAATGCTAAGGAAGTAATCAAAAAATTAGAGTTAGAAAAAGAAGAAATTCTTTTAAAGATGAAAAAAGAGGGAGAAATTCTTCACAAGTTACGAGTTAATAGTAAGCAATTATTAGAAACAAAAATTTTAGATGAATTAGCTTATGTAGGGCTTGATAAATCTAGAATGGAAATTCAAGTTAATATGAGTGAAAATTATAATGAAAGAGGATTTGATGAGGTAGCTTTCTTTATTTCAACTAATCCAGGAGAGCCATTAAAACCTCTTGAAAAGGTATTATCTGGAGGAGAGTTATCAAGAATAATGCTTGCTTTAAAATGTGTATTTGCAGATAAAGAAGAAATATCTACATTAATTTTTGATGAAATTGATACCGGAATAAGCGGACAGGTTGGGCAACGTGTTGGAGAAAAGATGTATCAAGTATCATTAGGGCATCAAGTATTATGTATAACTCATTTGCCTCAAATCGCTATCTTATCAGACTATCATTATTTTGTTTCCAAAGAAGTAGTTGATGGAAAAACTTATACAAAAGTTAAACTTTTAGAAGAAGAAGATAAGATAAAACAAGTTGCCTCAATGCTTGGTGGAGATGATGTTACTGATACTACAATAAAAAATGTCAGGGAGATGCTTGAGTTTTCGATTAATAAAAAAAATGAGATAAAAAATATTTATAATAGCTAAAAGGTCTAGATAACAGTTATTTTGTCTGTTATCTAGACTTCTTTATATTTAGTAGATATAGGTATTAACTATAACCACTAATAAATATTGAGTATTATACTTATTACTCAATATCAGATATAATAATCACATCGGTTGCAGTTTTAATTCATATTAAACTTATATGAAATATATGAAAAAGGTGATATAGATGAAAAGAATAAAAACAATAATTAGTATTGTGATAATGATGAGCTTATTATCTGGATGTAGTATTAAAGCTAATAATTATATAGAAATTGTTAATGTTTCCTATGATCCTACAAGGGAACTTTATGAACAGTATAATGAAAGGTTTATGAAGTATTGGAAGGACAAAACAGGACAGGATGTTGAAATAATTCAATCACATGGAGGTTCTGGAAAACAAGCAAGATCTGTTATTGAAGGAAATAATGCAGATGTAGTTACACTAGCTCTTGCAAGAGATATTGATGCTATTAAGGAGCAGGGCTTAATTGATGAGGGGTGGATTGATGAGTTTGGTAATAATAGTGCCCCATATAATTCTACAATAGTATTTTTAGTTAGAAAGGACAATCCAAAACAAATAAAGGATTGGGACGATTTGATAAGAGATGATGTTGAGGTAATAACACCTAATCCTAAAAGCTCTGGTGGAGCTTGCTGGAATTTTCTTGCGGCGTGGTCATATGCAAAGGAAAAATATAATGGTGATGAAGATAAAATAAAGGATTTTATAAAAAAGCTTTATCAAAATGTTTTGATTTTAGATTCAGGGGCTAGAGCTTCTACCACTACATTTGTAGAAAATGGTCAAGGGGATGTATTGATTGCTTGGGAAAATGAAGCTTATTTAACCCTTAAGGATAAGAAGGATGAATATGAAATTATATCACCAAGTATTAGTATTCTTGCAGAGCCTTCAGTGGCAATAGTAGATGAAAATGTAAATAATAATAATACTTTGGAGGTATCTAAAGCATATATAAATTATTTATATGATGAGGATAATCAAAGACTAATAGCAGAAAATTATTATAGACCAACTAATCCTGAAATACTTAAAGAATATGCAGATAAATTTGATTTGAATATAAAAATGTCTAAAATTGATGATTTTGGAGGATGGAAAAAAGCATATAATGACTTTTTTGCTGATGGTAAAGTGTTTGATCAGATATATAAATAATAATAGGGGGATGATGAAATGATAAAAGCAATTAAGAAGAAAAGAGTTATTCCGGGCTTTGGAATATCGATGGGAGTAACAATAGCAATATTAAGTATAATTGTACTTATTCCTATTGGGTCTTTGATTTTATATTCTTCTAAAATTAGTTTTAGTGAGTTTATAGATATAATTACAGAAAAACAAATTCTTTCAGCTTTTTCAGTAAGTTTTTTATGTTCTTTTATAGCAGCAATAATAAATGCAATATTTGGAGTTATTTTAGCCTGGGTGCTTATTAAATATGATTTTGTGGGAAAAAGATTTTTAGATGGATTAATTGAATTACCATTTGCATTGCCAACAGCAGTTGCAGGTATAACATTAACATATTTGTATTCGGATAAAGGACTTATTGGTCAGATTTTTGGCTATTTTGGAATAAAAATTGCTTATTCAAAGGTAGGAATAATAATTGCCATGGTTTTTATAGGCATACCATTTGTTGTTAGAACAATTCAACCAATATTATCCAAAATGGACAAGCAGTATGAGGAGGCAGCATTTATGTTAGGGGCAAGTAAGAGAAGAACGTTCTTTAAGGTAATACTTCCAGAGATAATGCCTGCTGTACTTACTGGTTTTGGATTAGCATTTGCTAGAGGACTTGGTGAATATGGTAGCGTGGTTTTTATTGCAGGAAATATTCCAAATGAAACGCAAATAGTACCATTATTAATTGTAAATAAGCTTGAACAATTTAAGTATACATCGGCTACAGCACTTGCACTTGTGATGCTTGTGATATCATTTCTTTTATTATTTTTAATTAATATAATTCAGTCTCATATAGCAAAGAAAACAGGCAATTAGAGAGGAGGGTATTGTTATGAATAATAAAAAAAATAAGGCAGCAAAAATACTAATAGGGGTAAGTATTTTTTTCATAGTAATCATGTTAGTTATTCCATTAATCTCAGTGATTTACTATTCACTTAGAGATGGAATAGAAACCTACCTTAATGCGGTAGGAGATAAATATACAATTAAAGCATTAAAGTTAACGTTAATAGCTACTGTCATTGCAGTTGTTGTGAATACTATCTTTGGTTTATTTGCTTCATGGGCAATTACAAGATTTAAATTTCATGGAAAACAATTTTTAACAACACTTATAGATATACCATTTGCAATTTCTCCTGTTATAGCAGGTCTAATATTTATACTAACTTTTGGAAGAATAGGTTGGGCTTATGATTTATTTAGGGAGTATGGAATAAAGATTGTATTTTCAGTGCCAGCGGTAATAATAGCAACAATATTTGTTACACTTCCTTTCATATCAAGAGAAGTAATTCCTATATTAAACTCAGTTGGTACTGATGAAGAGGAAGCTGCAGCACTTATGGGAGCTAGTGGATTTAAAATATTTAGAAAGATAACTCTTCCACATATAAAATGGGGGCTTCTATATGGAATTATACTTTGTACAGCAAGAGCAATGGGAGAGTTTGGGGCAGTATCTGTCGTATCAGGTCATTTAAGAGGTAAGACAAACACACTTCCATTACATATAGAGGTTTTATATGGTGATTTTAAATTGACAGAGGCTTTTGCAGTATCATCAATATTAGTAATAATTGCAATAATAATTCTTATAATCAGGAATATAGTTGAATACAAATCAAAAAAGGCTGGTGAAATATAATGTATATACAATTAAAGAATATAAATAAATCATATGGGGATTTTAAGGCATCTAATAATGTCAATTTTTCAATAGAAAAAGGAAAGCTAGTAGCATTACTTGGACCTAGTGGAAGTGGAAAAACAACAATCTTAAGAATGATTGCAGGTCTTGAACATCCTGATTCTGGAGAGATAGTTATAAATAATCAGGTCGTTAATGAGGTTGAACCAAGTAAAAGAGGTATAGGATTTGTATTTCAAAGCTATGCATTATTTAAGTATATGACAATATTTGATAATATTGCCTTTGGTCTTAAGGTATTAAAAAAGAGCAAATCTGAAATAAAGGAAAGGGTATCAGAACTTATAAAACTTATTGGTCTTGAAGGTCTAGAAAATAGATATCCAAGTCAGTTATCAGGTGGACAAAGGCAAAGAGTTGCATTTGCCAGAGCACTTGCACCTAATCCTAAGGTACTTTTACTAGATGAACCTTTTGCAGCAATTGATGCAAAGGTAAGAGTTGAGCTTAGAACATGGCTTAAGGATACTATTCAAAAGGTTGGAATTACAAGTATTTTTGTAACGCATGACCAAGATGAAGCGATAGAGGTTGCAGATGAAATTATTGTTACTAATCATGGGCAAATAGAACAGATTGGAACTCCACTTGAACTGTATAATAACCCTCAAACTCCATTTGTTACTGAATTTATTGGCGAATCTACTGAGGTAATTGATTATTCAAAACTTAAGGGATTTGACAAGGTATATAATTCAGACAAAGCTATTATAAGACCTCAATTTATAAGTATATTTAAAGATGGAGAATTTAATCAGTTCTCTTGTGAGGCAGAGATGGCTACTGTTGAAAGGGTATCTTTTAGAGGAAGATATATTGAAGTAAAGGTAAATCTTCATGGAATAATATTAACTGCAACAAGAAGTATTGAAGAACCTCAAGTTGAAGTTGGAGAAAAGGTAAGTGTATTGATTTATAGAATGTATGTTGTGATGTACTGATTATTGGAGGGGGAACAGCAGGATGTTATGCAGCTCTTACTATTGCTAATGAAAATAAAGATGTACAGGTATTAATTTTAGAAAAAGCAAATATTAAAAGAAGTGGTTGTTTAGCAGCAGGAGTTAATGCAATAAATGCTTATATCACAAAGGGAAAGACACCACAGGATTATGTGGAATATGCAAAAAAGGATGCAGCAGGAATTGTGCGTGAGGATTTGCTTTTATCAATGGCAGAGGGCGTAAATGCTGCTACTAAAAAATTAGAGGAGCTTGGCCTTGTAATTTTGAAGGATGCAAGTGGTGAGTATGTTGCTAGGGGTGATAGGAACATAAAAATAAATGGTGAGAACATAAAGCCCATACTTGCAGATGCTGTAAATAAATTATCTAATACAGAGGTATTAAACAATGTAAATGTTATTGAATACATTGTGAAAGATAATGAAATTCAAGGTGCTCTTGCGATAGATATAAATGACTATATACTTTATGAAATAAAAGCCAAGAAGGTATTGTGTGCAACTGGTGGAGCGTCTGGTTTATATAGACCAAATAATCCTGGATTTTCAAGACATAAGATGTGGTATTCTCCATTTAATACAGGAGCAGGATATGCAATGGGTATAAAATCTGGAGCTGAAATGACTACATTTGAAATGAGATTCATTGCTTTAAGATGTAAGGATACGATAGCACCAACGGGTACTATAGCACAAGGAGTTAAGGCAAAACAGATTAATTCAAAGGGAGAGGTTTATGAGACTAAATATGGTCTAACTACTTCAGAAAGAGTGTATGGAACAGTAAAGGAAAATCAAGAAGGAAGAGGACCTTGTTACCTTAGAACAGTTGGAATAGACAAGGAAAAGGATATTGATTTGAAGAAAGCATATTTAAATATGGCACCAAGTCAAACATTAAAGTGGATAGAATCTAATAAGAATCCAAGTGAAGAAAATGTTGAAATTGAAGGTACTGAGCCTTATGTGGTTGGAGGACATACAGCAAGTGGGTATTGGATTGATACAAACAGAAAAACAACAATAGATAGCTTATTTGCAGCAGGAGATGTTGCAGGTGGATGCCCTCAAAAATATGTAAGTGGTGCTTTAGTTGAAGGAGAAATTGCAGCAAAGGCGATACTAAAGGAAATTAACAGCAAAAAATATGTACTTTCTAAGGAAGAAGAAGAAGAAGTTATAAATAGCAAAAAAGAAGAGATTGAAAAAATATTAAATAATAAAAATGCATTATTTAGTGTAGAACAATTAGAAGAAGCGATGCAGAAGGTAATGGATACTTATGCAGGGGGGATAAGTACAAACTATCAATTTAATGAAAAGCAGTTAGATTTAGCAGATTATAAGATAGAACAGATAATTAAGCTATCTGAAAATCTTAAGGCTTTAGATATGCATGAATTGATGTTTGTATATGAATTAAAGGAAAGACTTACAGTATGTAAAAGTTTGATTGCACATTTGAGAGCAAGAAAGGAAACTAGATGGCATAGTTTTGCAGAAAATTTAGACTATCCAGATAAGGATGATAAATATTTAAGATATGTAAATTCAAAAGTAGTTGATGGAAAAATTAAAATTATTTTCAGAGACTTAGTTAAAAGAGGTGAGGTATATGAGCATAGCAATAAATAAGGACTTGTGTGTAGGCTGCAGAAAATGTGTAAATGTATGTCCAGGAACACTTATAAGTATTGATGATGAAAATAAGGCATATATTAAATATGAGAAGGACTGCTGGGGATGCTCATCATGTGTAAAAGAGTGCAAAAAAAGAGCAATTGCATTATATCTTGGAGCAGATATGGGGGGAAGAGGCAGTTTGATGACTGTACAAAAGGAAGAAGATATACTTCATTGGGAAATAAAAGAGTTAGATGGAACTATTCATAAAATAGATATAAATACTAAAGACTCAAATAAATATTAATAAGTTTTAGGAGGAGAAAATAATGAGTGAATTATCACATTTAGACCAATTAGAAGCAGAAGCTATATATATTATTAGAGAAGTAGCGGCAGAATGTGAAAAGCCTGTAATGCTTTATTCAATAGGAAAGGACAGTTCAGTAATGCTTCACTTAGCAATGAAGGCATTTTATCCTGAAAAACCACCATTTCCATTTTTACATATAGATACTACTTGGAAATTTAAAGAAATGATTGAATTTAGAGATAAGGTAGCAAAGGATAATGGTATTGAAATGCTTGTATATGTAAATGAAGAGGGAGTAAAAAAGGGAATAAATCCTTTTGACTTTGGAGCATCATATACAGATATTATGAAAACTCAAGCTTTAAAGCAAGCATTATCTAAGTATGGATTTACAGCTGCATTTGGAGGGGGAAGACGTGATGAAGAAAAATCGCGTGCTAAGGAAAGAGTATTTTCATTTAGAAATAAAGCCCAAGCATGGGACCCTAAAAATCAAAGACCTGAGATGTGGAAGCTATATAATTCTCAAATAAATAAAGGGGAAAGCATAAGAGTATTTCCATTATCAAACTGGACAGAAAAGGATATATGGCAGTATATACAACGTGAAAAAATAGATATAGTTCCACTATATTTTGCAAAGGAAAGACCAGTTGTTTATCGTGATGGAAACTTAATAATGGTTGATGATGACAGATTAAAATTAGAACCAGGAGAAAAAATAGAAAATAAAATGGTACGTTTTAGAACTCTTGGTTGTTATCCATTAACAGGTGCAATTGAATCAAAGGCAAACACATTAGATGAAATAATTGAAGAAACATTAAGTGCGGTATCTTCTGAGAGAACTAGTAGAGTAATAGATAAGGAAGCTCAAGGAAGCATGGAAAGAAGAAAGAGAGAGGGGTATTTCTAAAATGAAAAGTTTACTGAAATTTATAACATGTGGTAGTGTAGATGACGGAAAATCTACTTTAATTGGACATATATTATATGATGCAAAATTATTATATGCAGATCAAGAAAAGGCATTAGAACTAGATAGTAAGGTTGGAAGTAGAGGCGGACAGATAGACTATTCTCTTCTATTAGATGGATTAATGGCAGAAAGAGAACAGGGAATAACTATAGATGTTGCTTATAGATATTTCACTACTGATAATAGAAGCTTTATAGTTGCTGATACCCCAGGGCATGAAGAGTATACAAGAAACATGGCAGTGGTCAGCCAGTAACAATAGAGCTTGATAGAGAAATTGATGTATCAAGAGGGGATGTAATAGCAAGCAAGGCAGACTTAAAAATAACAGACCTTTTTGAAGCAACTTTGCTTTGGATGGATGATGAAGTTTTAGAAAAAAATAAAGAATTTTTAATTAAGCTTGGAACAAAACAAATTCCAGCAAAAATAGCATCGATAAAATATAAGATAAATGTTAATACAGGAAACCATGAAGCAGCAGGTTCTCTTAAGAAAAATGAAATAGCAGTATGTAACATACAAATAGATGAAAAAATAATAGCTGCTGAATTTAAGAAGTATAAAACACTAGGTGAGTTCATATTAATTGATAGAGTTTCTAATATGACATCTGCTTGTGGTGTTGTAGAAAAGGTATATACAAATAATGATGAGGCTAATGAATACTTATTTAATAAAGGTGATTTAAGAGCAAGAGGAGAAATATTTGAAGAATATTATTATGATGCAGAGACTTTAGATATTTATAAATATCTTTCAAATCATAAGCAATATACTGTCAAAGATGAGATACCAGTTAAAGGTGAAAGCTATGAGTATCCAGATGACTTTGATATATTAATATTTAGAGACAACATTTTTGTAAGGGTAAGAAATAAGATTATTACTCAAATTGATTCTATTGATAATTATAACTATGATAATAATGTATTAATCAATGGAAGAGGTTTTGGATTAAAGGTAAGTTCAAAAGAAGAATATGATAAACTATTACAGGATTACAAAGAACTAAATAATGCTGATTTCTTAAATAAATGGGCAGAATTCTTTAAGTATAGAAAGATAGTTTTTCATAATTAGCTGTAAGTACCAATCTCTATAAAGGAATAGAAATGAAAATATTGCAATAAATTTAAACTAGTGATAAACTTAATTATTATACAACTATACAAAATGTAATAGGAGGGGTTGGTGTTATGGCTAAATATAAAGTCGGAGATGAATTGATTCTTGTAAATGATCCAACTAAAGAAAAGAAAAAATTAAAGGAATTAACTAGATTAAAGGTAGAGGATGGTTTTGCTCAATTATCTTGGGGGATACAGATTATAAATGTTGAGTATGATGCACCTAATGTTACTTTAACTTATAAAAATTTCAAAGGTGAAGAAAATAAGGTTTTTGCAGTATGTCAAGAAGTTGAGAACTTTGATCAGGAAAAGGTACTTGAAAAGGCATTATTAAAAGCTTTCTTAAATGAAATTATTGATTTATCTGTTATTAAAAATATATCAAAAAAGTAATCAATAGAGCATAAAAGGGAGTATTAAGATATGAATATGTTTTTAGTTAGGCAGGCGATATATAATAGAGATAATTCAGTATTTGCATATGACTTATTGTTTGATGAGTGTAAAGGAATTAAGCTATTTGATAGGGAATTAGAAGAAAAAAGAATTAGTTTTATATGTAATTATGGAACGTTAGGATTAAATAAGTTTACTAATAATAAAAAGGCAGTAGTAGGGTTTACTAAAATTTCATTATGTGAGGATATTCCAGATTTATTAGGAAAAGATAATATAATCATCAAATTACCATCTGATGTTGAAATTTTCAATGAACTTAAACAAGATTTAGAAAGATTAAGAAAAAAAGATTTTGTTATAGCGATTGATTGTAATGGTAATGAGAATGTAATTAAGGAATATTCAGATTTTGTAGATATAGTAATTATTGATTTTGCTGTATGTGATAAGAGGGAGCGTAAGGAATTATATAAGTATTTATCTAAGGAAAATAGTGTTTTAGCTAAATCTATAGATACTAAAGCTGATTATGAAGAAGCTATTAGTGAAGGTGTGACATATTTAGAAGGTAATTTTTTTTCTAAGCCAATAGAACTGCCAAATAGAGATATATCAATAAAAAATTCAAATAGATTTAATTTGATTATTCAATTATTAAATGATGATATTGATGTTGATAAAATTGAGCATATAATTAAATCAGATTTAAGTATAAGCTACAAACTAGTTAGATTTTTAAATTCTCCTGTTTTTGGATTTGTCCAAGAAATAACATCAATAAGACAGGCGATAGTAATGCTTGGAAAGGAACAGCTTAGAAAATGGCTTACACTCGTAATAGTAAGCGATATGAATGATGTTACTAATGAAGAAATTACCAATAACACGATTATTAGAGCTAGATTTTGTGAGGTGGTAGCAGAAAAAGTAGTTCCACATAGAAAGTCACAGGCATTTTTAACAGGTATGTTCTCAGAACTAGATGTATTAATGGATACTACAATGGATGAAGTTCTTTCTGATATGCAAATAGAAAGTGATGTTAAGATGGCTTTACTTGGAAAGGATAATATTTTAAGAAACATATTAAATTTAGTAGTTTCTTATGAAAAGATGGAAGTTAAAAAGGTTGAAACATATTCTAAGAAGCTTGACTTAGATAAAGGTGTTTTATTTGATTTATATTCAGGAGCTATAGACTGGCTTAATGATTCAATGTTAGTTTTTAATAAGTAAATTGAGGGAGTATGCTCCCTCTTTATTTTTTGTATATTAAATTTTGCTTTAGGCTCCATAAATCATAGGATAAATCTACATAATAAATATGAGGATTATCTATTCTTAGTATTTCATTCCAAAAGCTATTAGTTTCATTAACGCAATGAGTACGTATTTCGGAAAGTGAAGGGAGATTATATACCAATTTGCCATCTATGAAAATTGGTGTTAGAAGCTCCTTTAGGTAATATGAACTTATAAGTTTTCTTTTCCATGGATATGTTGGATTAAATAATTCATATTGATTTTCAGAAGGTTTTTCTGTTTCTAAAGTTAATAAGTCAGCTAGAGCCTTATTAGTATTTTTATCATAAAATCTATATAATTTTTTGACTCCAGGAGTTGTTATTTTCTCTGTATTTTCACTAATTTTTATCTTAGGAATGCACTTTTTATCCTTTTCAATTGCAACAAGCTTATATACACCACCTAAAATTGGTGATTGCTTGGATGTAATTAAGTTTTCACCAACACCGAAGCAATCTATTTTAGCACCCTCTGCTAAGACATTTTCAATTATATATTCATCGAGGCTATTAGATACAACTATCTTACACATTGTATAGCCTGCTTCGTCTAATTTTTTTCTGCATATTTTTGATAAATAAGTAATATCTCCAGAATCAATACGGATACTTACTGGAAACTTACCAAGAGGTTTTAATACTTCATCAAAAACTTTGATGGCATTTATTATTCCAGAATGAATAACGTCATAGGTATCGATTAAAAGGGAACAATTATCAGGATAAACTTCAGCCCAAAATTTAAAGGCTTCATATTCGGTATCAAATAATTGGACAAAACTATGTGCCATTGTTCCAGTACTTGGAACATTAAATGCTTTATCAGCTAAAGTACAGGCTGTAAAGTCTATCCCTCCAATATAGGCAGAACGAGCACCATATAGAGCAGCACTATAGCCTTGAGCACGTCTTGACCCCATTTCGATTACCTTGCGTCCTTTAGCTGAATAAGAGATTCTATGAGCTTTAGTTGCTATAAGACTTTGGTGGTTGATTGTTAGAAGAATCATAGTTTCTATAAGTTGACATTGTATAATTGGACCTTTTACAATAAGTAAAGGTTCATTTGGAAATACTATAGTTCCTTCAGGCATTGAATAGATAGAGCAAGTGAATCTGAAATTTTTAAGATAATCTAAAAATTCAGTTGAAAATAAATTTTTGCTTTTTAAAAACGCAATGTCTTCTTCTGAAAATTTTAGATTTTGTAAATATTTAATAAGAGGCTCAAGTCCAGCTAAAACCACATAACCTCCATTATTAGGATTTTTTCTATAAAACATATCAAAATATGCGATAGTGTCTTTATATTCAGAACTTAGATAAGCATTTGCCATTGTTAGTTCATAAAAATCAATTAATAGGTTTAAATCTAATTCACTCATAAAAAATCACCTCTTTAAATTATAATAATAGGTTGTGTATTTTGATAAATATTATTACAATAAATAATGTGATTTATTAGTTTTAGGAGTGTAAAATGGAGTTAGATAAATTTCAAAAAATGGCTATGCAAGCTAAAGAAAGAAATGTTCTAGTAGTGGCAGCACCGGGGTCTGGTAAGACTACTTTACTTATAAATAGAGTAAATTATATTTTAGAACATAATAAAATAACAGAAGATAATATTTTAATATTAACCTTTACAAAGGCTGCAGCAGCTAATATGAAAAATAGATATATAAGTACTTTTAATAAGGAAAGGTCTCCGTTTTTTGGTACATTTCATGGATTATTTTATAAAATACTTAGAAAGTTTTATTCAGAAATAAAAATAATTGAACCCTACATTGCTAATAAAATTATAGAGAGCGTACTAGCTAAGTATTTTGATGATATTAATGAAGATAAAATAAAGGAAATAATAAATAATATATCTCTATTTAATAATGCTAATATCTCAATAGAGGATTTTGAACCAAGTGTAAGTAAAAATATTTTTATTGAATGTTATGAAGCCTATACACAATATAAAATAGAAAATAAATTATGGGATTTTGATGATTTGGCAATTAAGGTTGTCGAAATTTTTTCAAGAAATGATAAAATTAGAGAAGGGTATAAAAAGCTTTATAAGTATATATTAGTAGACGAGTTTCAGGATTGTGATGAGCTTCAAATGAAGTTTTTAAAAATTATGAATGGAGAAAACAATAATTTATTTGCAGTTGGGGATGAGGATCAGTGTATATATTCTTTTAGAGGTTCTAGACCTGAATATATGGTAAACTTCTCTCAAACCTTTAAAGAAAGTAAAAAATATTATTTATCCATTAATTATAGAAGTAAAAACAATATAGTAGAGCTTTCAAAAAGAGTAATAAGAAATAATATTGCAAGAAATAATAAGGAAATAATGAGCTTTAAGAAAGATGATGGACTTATTGAATATTATTTAGTTAATGATGAAAGAATGCAAGCTGAAAGGTTAGCTAGAATTATTAAAGAGCAGAATGGTTGCTTCTTGGACAATGTTATTTTATATAGAACCAAAATGGAGTCAGCTACGATAATAGATTCATTTATACGAAATAATATACCCTTTAAGCTTCTTGATAAGGAATATAATTTTTTTGAACATTTTATATGCAAGGATATTATTGCTTATTTGAAGCTAGCAGTTAACAGTCATGATAGGGAGTCATTTTCTAGGGTTATTAATAAGCCATTTAGATATATAAGTAAGATTAATATAAACTATGTGCTTGAGCATAAAGAGGATGAAAATGTATTTGACATACTTATAGATAAAGAGGATATGTCAGAATTTCAACGTAAATCTATATATGATTTAAAAAGGGATTTTAACTATCTATCTAAAGTTTCATTAATGACTGCAATTCAGTATATAATGACAGATTTATTGTATATAGATTATTTAAAATCATATTCAGAGAAGTTTAGTAGCAGTATAGAAGATTTAGAGGAAATTGTAGAAATATTTAAAAATTCAGCAAGTTCCTTTAAGACAATAAATGAATTTTTAAATCATATAAAAGAGGTAAAGGACAGGATAATTGAAAGTAAAAAAAGTGAAGATAAAGATAGTGTTCTTCTGGGGACTATTCATTCAGTAAAGGGAATGGAATTTAACAATGTTTTTATTATAAATGCAAATGAAGATATAATACCGCATAGTTCATCTAAGGACGTAGGAATAGAAGAAGAAAGAAGAATTTTTTATGTTGGAATTACTAGAAGTATAAATAAGTTATATCTATTTTCATTAAAAAATAGAAGAGGAAAAGTTAGTAAGGTTTCTAGGTTTATAAGAGAAGGTAAATTAGAGGACTGTAGCTTGAAAAAGGAAGGCTTTATTAAAGGGAAAAGAGTAAAGCATAGTGTCTATGGAGAAGGTATAATAAAAAACATAGATAATGACTATATAAAAATTTTATTTAAAAATGAGATGACAAAGAAATTTTCATTAAATATAATTAGAGAGAAAAAGTTATTAAAAATATTATAAAGTAGGGTGAAAAATGGATAAGAAATATATTAAGATAACTATTATAGTAACAGCAGCTGTAGCTATTTTGTTAATGTTTGTATACAGCAACGCAAGTTCTAAGAGATATGAAAAAATGAGAGAATTTAATAGTGTAGTAGATGAGTATGAAACTAAGTTTTCAAAATATGCTATTGATGAGAGTGAATATAGTGAAATACTTGATAAGTGCAAAGAAGTTTATAAAAATGAAGATGAAGATTTGATAGATGATTGCAAAAATAAATTAGAAGAAAAACTTCAAACAATAAAAAAGACTAATGTATCAAAGGTAAAAGAATTATATGAAGCATTGAAAAATATGGATTATTCAAGAGTAGAAGAAGACAAAAATAAAACTATTTCAAAGGATATAAAAAATGTTCAAAAATTGATTCAAAATGAGTATTATAGGATAACTAATATAGAAATTGAGAGAATTAAAAAGGTAATTAATGAAGAAAATGAAAAAATAGAGAAAAAGCTAAGAGAGGAAGAAGAAAAGAAGAAAAAAGAAGAAGAGGAGAAAAGAAAAAAAGCAGAAGAAGAGTATAAAAAGAATCATCAAAATAATGTAAATCAATCTGAAGATAACCAGGAAAATCAGAAAGAAGATAATCAAAATCAAAAAAATAATGATTCTAATGAAAACAACAATCAAGAAAATAATAATCTTGAAAATAATAATCTTGAAAATAATGATGGAGAACAAGAAAATCAAAATCAGGAAAATCAAGACGTTCAATAAATATAATATTAGAATTTGAAAGAGGGATAAAATATGAAATTTAAAGTTAAGGACATGGTTCAGACGGCATTATTAATTGCAATAGTATATGTATGTACAGCTATTTATGTACCATCACCATTTGCAAGTGGGGGAATGATGCATTTGGGGAATATTGCATTTTTTACAGCTACTTTGGTTTTTGGAAGAGTTAAGGGGGCAATTGCCGGGGGAGTAGGAATGGCTCTTTTAGACTTAACTTCAGCTTATGCTGTGTGGGCACCATTTACATTAGTTATAAGAGCAGTACAAGGAATAGTTATTGGTACAATTTCATGGGGCAAGGATAGAAAAGCTAATAATACAGGGGTTAATATCTTGGCGTTAGTAATTGGAGCAATAATCATGATAGCAGGTTATTACATAGCAGAAGTCATTTTATATGGAAACTGGTTAGCACCAATTTATTCAATCCCAGGTAATATTGTTCAATTAGTTATTGGAATAGTTGTATCATTACCATTATCGGCTGGTATGAAGAAGGTAATCAAAGAATAATTTTGAATTGATATAAAATAATTAATATGATATAATAAAAAAGAAAATATAATTATGATGGGAGACGGAAATATGAAGCATATAAAAAGTGTTAATAAGACAAACATCAAAAATAGTCTTTGCAAGCCAGGTTGTAAAGAATGTGCTAATTCATGTCAATCAGCATGTAAGACTTCTTGTACAGTAGCTAACTTAGATTGCGAAAACAAATAATTTTGAGCAAGCAGTAACTTATATAGTTACTGCTTTTGATTTGATATTAATAAATATAAAAAAATGGAGGTTTTTATGGCTTTAATTCATAAATTTAAACAAGGTGAAAACTATTTTGTATTAGATGTAAATTCGGGAGCAGTTCATATTATTGATGAACTTGTTTATGATATATTAGATGATGAAAAAATAAAATCAAAAGAAGAGGTACTTTCTGAATTAAAAGGAAAATATAAAGAAGAAGATATAATAGAGGCATATAATGAACTTAAAGAATTAGAAGAAGAGGGAGCATTATATAGTCCTGATGCATATGAAGAGATTGCGAACAGTTCAATGGATGATAGAGACTATATAAAGGCTATATGCTTAAATATTATTCATGGATGTAATTTAAGATGTAAGTATTGCTTTGCAGATGAAGGTGAATATCATGGTCATGGTGGTGTTATGTCTGTTGAAACTGCTAAAAAGGCAATTGATTATGTAATTAAGAGAAGTGGTCCAAGAAAGAATATTGAAATTGATTTATTTGGTGGTGAGCCAACTCTTATTATGGATACTATAAAAAAAATCATAGCTTATGCAAGAGAAAATGAAGCAAAGTGGAATAAGAATATTAGATTCACTATGACTACAAATGCTACTCTTTTAACTGATGATATGATGGATTATATGGATAAGGAAATGGGAAATATAATTTTATCATTAGATGGAAGAAAGGAAGTTAATGATAAGGTTAGAATTAAAGTAGATGGTTCAGGCTCATATGATGATATACTTCCAAATATCAAAAAGATGATAGAAAGAAGAACTAAAGGAAAGACTTTCTATGTAAGAGGAACATTTACTAGAAATAATTTAGACTTCTATCAAGATGTAGTGGCTATGCTTAATGAAGGATTTAAGGAAATTTCTATAGAGCCTGTTGTGTTAGAGGACAATCATCCTTTATCATTAAGAGAAGAAGATTTACCTGAAATATTTGAAAATTACGATAAATTATATAATGAAATGTCAAGAAGAAAGAAGGAAGGAAAGGATGAATTTACTTTCTATCACTTCAATATAGATATCCAAGGCGGTCCATGCGTTTATAAGAGAATTTCAGGATGTGGTTCTGGATTTGAATATGTAGCAATAACTCCACAAGGAGAAGTATACCCATGTCATCAATTTGTTGGTAAAGAAGAATATAAGCTAGGTGATGTATATGAGGATACATTTGATACTGAACTTAGCAAAAAATTCAAGATGGCACATATATATAACAAACCAAAATGTAGAGAATGTTGGGCAAGATTCTATTGTAGTGGAGGATGCCAAGCTAATAATGTTAATTTTAATGGTGATATGAGAATTCCATATGAAATAGGGTGTAAGATGCAAAAGAAGAGAATAGAATGTGCTATAGCTCTAAAAGCTGAGGAAATGAATAAATAATGGAATATATATTAAAAAACGGTATAAAATTAATATATAGACCAGGTATAAATAATTTAACTTCTAT
Organism: Clostridium sp.; assembly: GCA_022767515.1. GTDB lineage: Bacteria > Bacillota > Clostridia > Clostridiales > Clostridiaceae > Clostridium. The sequence continues at coordinate 19,184 of JALENK010000009.1, read as the reverse complement.
TTCAATAGGTTTAGAAGCTGGTGCTTTTTCAGAAGGAGAACAGTATGGGTTAGCTCATGCTGTTGAGCATATGGTTTATAAGGGCACTAAAAGTAAGACTGAAGATGATATAAATAAAAAGCTTAGTAGCATATTTGGATTTCAAAATGCAATGACCAACTATCCTTATGTTATTTATTATGGAACTCTATTAGATGAAGATTTTGAACAAGGAGTAGAATTATTTTCAGATATACTAATCAACCCTGCTTTAGATGAAGCAGGGTTTTATGAGGAAATGGAGATAATTAAGCAGGAATTAAATGAGTGGGATGCAGATTTAGAACAATTTGCTGAGGATAAATTATTTTATAATACATTTAATAATAGACTTAAACATCCCATTATTGGAACTTATGATGCCTTAAATAAAATAACTTTAGGGGATATAAAAGAATTTTATAAAAAAAATTATATTCCAAGTAATGCTTGTATTGTAGTAGTAAGCAAGCTCTCATTTAATGTTATAAAAAATATAATAGAAAAATATTTTTTAAAATGGGATAACAATAAAAAATATGAGGCATTAAACGAAAATAATGAACTATTAAATAATCAAATTAATTATGTAAGAAGAGATGGAATTAATGTATCAAGGGTTCAAATGATATTTTCATTAAGCCAAATTAATGAAGAAGAATTAGATAATTTTAAGGTATTTAATGAATATTTTGGAGAAGGCGTTAACTCTTTATTATTTAATGAGCTTAGAACAAAGATGGCTATTGTATATGATGTGTTAACTGAGATTTCCTATGAAAAAGGGATAAGGTTATATAAGATTAATTTTACAACAGCTTCAAAAGAGAATGCCAAGAAGGCTCTTAAAAGGGTAATTGAGCTTATTAAAGATATAAATCAAAATAAATATATTTTTGATGAAGATATGATTAAATCCTTAGCTAAAATTAAAAAGTTAAAGGAATTGTTATATCAGGAAAAAAGCATTAATATAGCTAAGAAGTTATCTACTGAGGCGGTAATGAATATAAAGTTTTCACAGAAAGAAAAGTATGAGGATGTATTAAAGGTAGCAAAGAAAGTGTTATCTAATTATTCAGCTATAATCGTATATTGAGGTGAGAAAAATGAAGAGTAAGGCACCACTACTTGAGGCAATTTTAGAATATAAAAGTGAAAATAACATTCTATTTTCTATGCCTGGAAATAAAAGTGGAAAGGCTTTTTTAAAGGATGAATTAGGAGAAGAATTTGTAAATAATATGGGCTATTTAGATATAACAGAGGTAGAGCCTTTAGATAATTTTCATGAACCAGAGGGAGTTATAAGCACTGCCCAAAATCTTCTTCGTGACTATTATGGTGTAAGGAGTGCTTACTTTTTAGTAAATGGCTCATCATCAGGTAATTTAATAAGTATTTTTTCTGCCTTTGATGAAGGTGACGAGGTCTTAGTAGAAAGAAATTGTCATAAATCTATATATAATGCTATTGTTCTTAGAAAGCTTAAGGTAACATATATTGATCCTGTAATACATGGCAATATTATGTTGCCTCCAAATGAGGAAAATATAATTAAAGCATATAATTTAGCTAATAACCCAAAGGGGATTATTTTAACTAGTCCTAGTTATTATGGAATTTCTTATGATTTGAGAACTACACTTATAAATCTTAAAAAGAAAAATTTAAAAATTGTAATAGATGAAGCACATGGAGCTCATTATAAGGCTTCAGATAAACTGCCGGATGGTTTTTATGATGTAGCTGATTATATTGTGGTAAGTGCACATAAGACACTTCCAGCACTGACGGGAGGAGCTTATTTATTACAAAATGAAGAAAATAATAGGACTAGATTTTATATAAGTACATTTATAACAACTTCGCCATCTTATCTTATAATGGCTTCACTAGATTATGCAAGGCATTACCTTGAAAGCTATGCAAGGCAAGATTATGAAAAGCTTATAGAATATGCTCAAAATTATAAAACTCAAATTAATAGTTTGAATAAATTAAAAATATTATCTTCAAAGGATTTGCCAGAAGGATATGTGATAGATGAGTCAAGGTTTGTTTTAACTTTAGACAAGGAGTATTCTGGTGAAAAACTATTGCAATATTTTAGAAAAAAGCACATCCAATGTGAAATGAGCTTTAAAGAAGGTGTAGTTTTAATATTGTCTTCAGTATCTTACAAAGAAGAACTTACTAAATTAAAAGTAGCCATTGAAGAATTGGATTTAGAAGAAATAAAAGATATTAGTTTTATAAGTGAAAATAATCATCTTCAAAAAAATAAAAAAATATTAGAACCATATGAGGTTTTTAATTATGATATTTGTGAGTGCGACTATGATAAATCAGAAGGAAGGGTATCAGCAGGATTTATAGCAGTCTATCCACCTGGTATACCACTTATTAATCCAGGCGAAGAGATAAATAAGGAAACAATTGAAATGCTTGATTACTATATAAAAAATAATATGAAAGTGTTAGGAATAAACACAAACAAAATAAAATTTGTAAATTTATAAAATAATGCTAGTAATATTTCATAATAAATATTATAATAGTAGTAGTAAATTATATTTATGAAGGGGTTGACATAGTTATGAATTGTTATGATTTAGCTTTAGAGTTTTTAAGAGTAGTTGCTAATATTGATGAATTATTAGATAAGAAGTCAAAAGCAAGACCTAAAGATGTAGAAGCATTAGACAGAGAAATTGATAAACTAGAAGCAAGAATGTTTGAAATTAAAAATAAATTAAAAGAGAAAGAAATTTAGAATACAAATTAGCCTAGTTTATCTAGGCTTTTTTTAAATATATAAAGGGTGATTACTAGATGATAAAAGATGAGTATAACTTAAATGACTGTATATTTTCTTTAGATATTGGAACTAGGTCTATAATAGGTTCTGTTGGAGTTGTACGTGATAAAAAAATTAATATTATTTGTGAAAAGTATAAAGAACATGAAGAAAGAGCAATGGTAGATGGTCAGATTCATGATATTAATTTAGTTGCTAAGACAGTAGGCTATGTTAAGAAAATGTTAGAGGATGAACTTGGTATTGAACTAAAGAATGTATCTATAGCTGCTGCTGGAAGATTTTTAAAGACGGCTGAAGCAAAAGCAGAGGTGGAGTTAGCTGGTGAAGAGGAGATTAATAAGGATATTATAAGAGGAGTAGAGCTAAGTGCAGTAAAGCTTGCTGAAAAGGAAATTAATGATAAAACAGATGGTAAGATGTACTGCGTTGGATATTCAGTTAAAAATTACTACTTAAATTCTTATGTGATATCTAGTCTTTTAGGTCATAAGGGAGAAGTTATAGGAGCAGAGGTAATAGCAACCTTTTTACCTAAATCAGTTGTAGAATCACTTTATACAGTTATGAGTAAGGTGGAACTTAATGTTACTAATTTAACCTTAGAGCCTATTGCTGCAATTGAGGCTGCTGTACCTCAAAAGTTAAGACTGTTAAATATAGCATTAGTAGATATTGGTGCTGGAACTTCCGATATAGCAATAAGTTCAAAGGAGACAATATCTGCTTATGGTATGGTTCCTATCGCAGGTGATGAGTCTACTGAAGCTATTGCACAGGAATATTTAGTAGATTTTAATACAGCAGAAAAAATGAAACGTGAAATAGGGGAAAAAGATAATATAGAGTATACTGACGTTTTAGGTATAGATAATATTACAAGCAAAGAAGAGATATTAAAGGTAATAAAACCAACAGTAATGAAGCTTGCAGAAGCTATATCTAAAAAGATAATTGAGTGTAATGGGAATAAGCCACCGGCTGCTGTATTTTTAGTTGGTGGAGGGGCTCACACTCCACTATTAATTGATGAACTATCTGAAAAGTTAGGTTTAGATAAGAAGAGAATTGCAATAAAGGATAGAATTGCTGTGGAGCAATGTGTATCAGATAATTCATTAGGCTCTGCAGGAGTTACTGTTCTTGGAATAGCATTAACTGCTATGAAGAAGCTTGGTGATAATTTTATCGATATATATTTTAATGGAGAAGTAGTAAGTCTTTTTAATTCTCATAAAAATACTGTTATTGATGTTTTATTACAAGCTGGTATTAATCCTTCTTTTTTAATAGGAAGAAATGGAAAAAGTCTAAGATTTTTAGTTAATGGAAAAAAGAGATTAGTATTTGGTACTCTTGGAAAGAATGCCATAATTACTGTAAATGGAGCTATAGCAGATACTGAAACAGAGGTATCAAGTGGAGATGATGTAAATATTGAATTTGCTAAAAATGGTGAAGTAGCTAAAGCAAAGATTTCAGATATAATTGAGGATATAAATGAAATAAGCTGTTATATTGATGAAGAAATAGTCAATTTAGCACCTATAATCATTGTAAATGGCAATAAAGAAGCATTAGAGTATGATATACAGCAAAATGATGATATACAGATAATAATGCCTAAGACAGTATTTGATGTAAGAAAATATGTTTTAGGAGAAGATAAGAAGCTTTATAAAGATGGCGTCTTATTAAATGATGAGGTTCAATTAGTTGAGGGTGAAAGTTATTTTACCTATGATGTAAATGCGATATCAGATATGGTAGAAGAATATCTAGAAGGCGATTTAGAGTCTGAAGAGATTATAGAAGATAATAAAGATAATGTAGTGCTTGAAATTGAAAAGGAAGAAGAAAAGCCATCAGTAGATTTAAAGGTTACAGTAAATGATGAAGAAATCATATTAAAAGGTAAGGAATCTTATGTTGTAGTTGAAATATTTGATTATATAGACTTTGATTTGACTGCACTCCATGGTAAAAGGGTTGTTATATTAATAAATGGTATTGAAGTTAACTTTACAGAAAAGCTTAAAGAAAATGATGTCGTTAAAGTATATTGGGAACAATAAAGATGGACTACTTAAAGGAAATGAAAAATGCAAGAAAAAGTAATCAATAAAATTAAATTTAAAAGAGTATATATAGAGATAACTAATGTATGTAATTTAAGCTGTAGCTTTTGTCCTAAGACGGGGCGAAAGCTTAAATTTATGCAAAAAAATGAATTTGAAGAAATAATTAGAAAGATAAAGCCATATACAGATTATATATATTTTCATATTATGGGAGAACCGCTATTAAACAAAAATCTTAAAGATTTTTTAGAAATTGCTAGGCAGAATCATTTGAAGGTTAATATAACCACAAATGGTACACTTATAAAAGAAAATAAGGATGTTCTATTAAATGCGAAAGCATTAAGGCAGATTAATGTATCTCTTCATAGTTTTGAGGCTAATTCAAATGTAAATTTTGAAGAGTATATAAATACTATATTAGATTTTGCATTAGAAGCAAGCAGTAGGACAGAGATTATTACATCTCTTAGGCTGTGGAATCAAGATGGAGAAAATACCATAGGTCAAAATGCTCTTAATGGAAAGATAATTGAGATGATACAAGCTAAGTTTAAAGGAAGTCTTGAGGTAATTAATCAAAATAGAAATACTATAATAAATCATGTCAGTCTTAACAATGCAGAGAAGTTTGAATGGCCAGATATGAATAGGGAAGTGATATCAGATACTGGTTTTTGTCAGGGACTTAGGAATCAGATAGGGATATTAGTGGATGGGACTGTAGTTCCATGCTGTTTAGATAGTGAAGGGAATATCAAACTTGGCAATATTTTCAATCAGGATTTTGAAGCTATTGTAAATGGTGAGAGAGCAAGAAGTATATATAATGGATTTTCTGCTAGGAAGAGAGTAGAAGAGCTATGTAAAAGATGCGGATATAGTGAAAGATTTAAAAAAGCTTAATAAAAATGAGGACAACATTTGGGTTGTCCTCATTTTATTAATAATTATTTAGTTGATCTTTTTTTTCTTACTACTAAAGCAAGTATAGTAGCCATTGATAAAATAGCTAAACCTATTATTAGTCTTGTTTGATTTATATCAGCAGTCTTTTCTGAATTACCACTTTGATCATCTTTGTTTTGGTCGTCTTTATCATCTTTGTTATCTTTATTATCGTCATCTTTGTTGTCATCATCTTTATTGTCGTCGTCATCACCTTTAGCTTCGTAGCTTGCTTTGTCTACTAAAACATATGAAGCTTGAGCTGGAACTGTTACAACATTACCTTCAACAGTAGCAAGAGCATCAACACCTGCCTTGTTTTGGTCTACAACTACTACCCAATCATTACTTGGTAAAGTAACCTTAGTTTCAGTAGTGTTTGCATTGAAGATTACAGCGATGTTCTTCCATGAATCTTTAACTCCAGCACCATTAATAGTGTAAGCAACAACATTCTTATCAACGTTATCAATAAAGCTTAAGTTAGCTTTAATATCATCAGTAGTATTCATTTTAAATGCTTTGTGATTAGTTCTCATAGTAATTAATCCTTGATAGTATGCATTTAAATCTTTATAAGTAACTTTTCTGTTCCAATCAACTTCGTTAATAAAGTCGCTTGATTTGTAGCTATCTCCAACGAATTGTTTACCATTAGCAGCTGTAATTATTTTATCGTTAGCAGTATTTGGATCTGGTTGAGTTAATTCTTTAGTTCTAGCAAATTCTTCACCTTGTAAGAAGAATGGAATACCTTGTGAAGTAAGGATGATTGCAGCTGATAGCTTGTTCATTGCAAGTAATTCTTCTTCTGAAGCATCAGGACGAGTTACTTGTAATCTATCCCATAATGTTGGGTTATCATGACAAGAAGCATAAGTTATTGTTTGATAAGGTTGAGCAGCCCAAGCTTTGTTTTCACCAACATCAATAGTTGAAGCAACAACACCAAACTTAATCTTATCTTCGAATCCGTCAGCACCGTTAACAAATGCACAAGCATCGTCTGTGAATACATGTCCTTTTATACCATCTCTAATATCATCACTGAAAGCACCAATTTGCATGTTTCCAAATTCATAAGTGTCAGCTTTTGAACATTGTTTATCTGGAGCTAATGCAGAAGTTCCGCCTGTCCATCCTTCACCATAAATTAAGATAGAAGGGTCAATTGCATCAAGAGCAGTTCTAACTTCTCTTAAAGTATCTTGGTCAAGTAATCCCATTAAGTCAAATCTGAATCCATCCATATGATATTCACTAGCCCAGTATTTAACTGAGTCAACAATGAATTTTCTAACCATTGATCTGTCTGAAGCAACTTCATTACCACATCCAGAACCATTTGAGAATCCACCATTTTCATTTTGTCTATAGTAGTAGTTTGGTACAGCTAAGTTTAAGTTAGAATCTGTTGTTTTACCAGTGTGGTTGTACACAACGTCCATAACAACTCTTATACCAGCTTTGTGTAATTCTTGAATCATTTGCTTAAATTCTTTAACTCTAATTTCTCCATGATATGGATCTGATGAATAAGAACCTTCTGGAACATTGTAGTTCTTTGGATCATATCCCCAGTTATATTTAGCTTCTGGATTAGCCTCATCTACTGAAGTTTCACAGAAATCATAAGAAGGCATTATTTGAACAACGTTAACACCTAATTCTTTTAAGTGGTCAATACCAGTTTTAACATCAGTTCCTGGAATAGTAGTACCGCTTTGCCATACACCATTGAATTTTCCTTTATAATTAATAACACCTGATGATAAAGAATGAGTTAAATCTCTAATGTGCATTTCATAAACGATAGCATCTGTTGGGCTAGCTAATTCTGGTTTCTTTTCTACACCAAATCCAGTTGGGTCAGTAGAAGCTAAGTTAATTACCATACCTCTGTCACCATTTAATCCAACAGCTTTAGCATATGGGTCAGTAACTTCATTTGTTACACCACCAACAGTTACTAGGTAGTTATAGTATAAACCATCATGGTTTCCTTCATATCTAAAGAACCAAGTTCCATTTTCACCTTTATTCATATCAAATGTTTCTTTTACATTAGAATCATTTCCAGTTTCATAAGTAACAAGCTTAACATCTGTTGCTGTTGGTGCCCAAAGTACAAATTCAGTAGAATCTGATGAATATAAAGCACCTAAATCACCATCATATTGGAAAGCATTAGCAAAGTCTTCACTATCATAAATCTTACCAAGAGTTACAATGCAAGGTTTGAATCCATTAATTGATAATGTATAAATTTGATTTAAATCTAAATCAGTAGCAGTAATTATTTGTCCAGCATTAGATGAAATTAAACTTGAGTCTGCAATACTTACTTCATTACCATTTGAATCTGTAAGTTTAGCAGTAGCGAATTGTTCATCAGTAATAGCTGTAGTTGTTTTAAAGTTAATTGTAGTTAAAGTATCCATTTTAGCTTGTGAAATCTTTGGATCTTTAGCAATGTTTGCAGAATCTATAGTGTAGTAAATATTTGAATCACCTTGTACAAAGTAAGCATCCATATTTCCATCACAGTCTGCATAAATTAAATTGAAAAATCTATCTCCATCAGGATCCTTTTGAGACCAGTCATTTTTTCTTATAATAACACCAATGTTATTTTCAGCAGTAACATTGTTATGAGAAATTGTACCAACCTTTCCAAAGTCATCTTCAGAAGTAAATGAGAATTGGTTATTTGTAGAATCACCACCCCATGACCAAATATCCCAATTTGTATAATCTCCATCAAATCTGTAGTAGTGAGCAGTAATGTTTACAGTATCAAAATCAGTTTGAACATCTTTGTCAGTTACAGTCTTTGTAGCTTCATCTGAAACTAATTCTCTGCTTCTTCCATCAGAAACATCAACTACTTGATCGTCTGGTAAGAACTTGTCCCAATCTTTAGTTCTTATAATATAGTTAAGTGAACCAGCTTCTTTAGTAGTTTCAAGGACAACATATTTACCTTGACTATCTTCATTTGTAAATTCAACTTCGTGACCATCTACATTTGGTCCCCATACCCATAAGTTCCATCCATCATAGTTTCCATCTTCTCTAGTGTATCTAATTTTTACATACACTGGTGTTGATTCGCCTTCAGCTTTAACAAGGTTAGGTATTTGAACTAATGTAAATACCATTAATGCTGCAACAAAAAGGCAAATTGCTTTTTTTAGTTTTGACATAAAACTTCCTTCTTAAATTAATATACCTTTTATTTTAAATGTTTACATTAACAATTTTATAGTTAAGCAATAGGCTATGTCAATAATATGTTAATAATGTTAAATAATTATTAACATATTTAATTTGATATTATAAATATTAAGAAATTATAAATGAATATATTTATTAATTGTATTTTAAATGATAAATAATTTTATTATTCAGAAAAATATGATAATATAAATAGTATAAGGGAAGTAGGGATGAGTAGGTGATTGACTTGAAGAAAAGGATTTCAGAAGCGGAAATTATTAAAGAGCTTAATATTTCAAGGAAAGAAATAAAGTTTTATAGGCAAAATAAATTTATTACACCTTTATTAGATGAAAATAATCAAATGTATTACACATTATCAGATATTGTAATATTAAGATACGTTAGGATGTATGAAGATTTAGGGTATGATGAAAAAGAAATTATTAAGAAAATTAAGGGGAAAACACAATTTCAGATATTTGAGGATATTTTAAGAAGTGTAAAGGGGAAAGCTGAATATAATTTAGATATATCACTTCAAGCAAAGTTACGTTTAGATAAAGTTTTAGAAAGAGTGTATAAGACTGGAAGTATTAGAATAGAATATATTGATGAGTTATCTAAGTTTATAGATAAAAAAGAAAAAAGCAATAATTTAAATTTATTTATACATGAGCTTTTATTAATAATTGTTTTTATGATGATAGTAACATTGGTATTTTGTATTTTAACAGAAAAATTTTATATGTTATTTATAATTGGAGTTTTAGGATTATTAGTATTAATTAGATATAAGTATTATAAAAAAAGGAAGTGATGTCGTAATGGAACTTTTTAAATTGCAACAAAAATATGTATTATGTAAACCGGTTAGAAATATGATTTTAAAGGGGAATGCAGGTACAGGAAAACGTGAAGCTATGATACATAGAATAATAAATATTCACAATAACTTTGCCTATGAAAGTGATGATAGGATTTTAGTTGTTTCAAAATCGGAAAAAGAGAAAAATAGAATTTTAGATAGGTACAATTCTATAAAAGAAAAAGAAGAATACAGGTATATATCGTTACTTCCAAGTAGTTCTATCATTGACTTTTTTTATCTTAATGAGCTTGTCTGCAGATATACTGCTAAGAAAACTAAGATTACAAAATCAAGGCAGGTAAAAATAATAAAGACAATTTTAAATAATAATAGGAATATAATAAGTAGAAGAATAAATGCAGATAATATATACTTATTAATAAATGAAATAAAGTATATGAAGATAAATAGAATTAAGAGTGAAGAAGAATTTTTAGCTTTGAATGGAACCTTCATTAAATATAAGAAAAATTCAAGTGAGAGAAAGTTGATGTATAAGTTATATGAATTATATAATGAAGAGCTTGATAAATTAAAGCTTTATGATGAAGAAGATTTAATTATTGAAGCTATGGAAAATATACGAAATAATAAATATAGTCATGTATTTATTGATGGTAGTCAGAATTTTTCAAAGCTTGAGTTAGAACTTATATTTAGTGTAGTTAAAGATAAAAAGTATTCTACATTAAATCTTGTTATTGATTTAGATAAGTCAGAGAATATTTATTCTTCTATTATTTCAAAGGGGAAGGTTCATTTAAAAAATATTTTTGAAGGAAAAAAGAAAGTTTTTAAGTTTGAAACAGTAGAAGAAAAGAAAGCCTTAGATATATTTGAAGAACCTAGGGAAGAGTATACATTTATTGATTTTAAGCATAATAGAAGCCATGAATTTGTTATAATGGACAATGAAAATTTAATTCAAGAAAACGAAGAAGGATATGATGATGAGCAGGTTGTAGATTTACCAGTGTTTAGTAACATAGCAGCTGGTGAGCCTATTTTAATAAATCCTGAGGTAGAAGATGTATTTACACTTCCAAAGGAATGGCTTAGAGGCAGAAATAAAAAATTCTTATTAAGGGTAAAAGGGGATTCAATGATAAATGCTAATATAAATGATGGAGATTTGGTTGTTATAGAACAAAACCAAGCACCGAATAATGGAGATATTGTTGCAGTAAATATTTCAGGAAGTGCAACACTAAAAAGACTTAAGGTGGAAAAAGATAGTGTTATGTTATTACCTGAAAATGAAAGATATGAGCCAATAATAATTAATGAGATGGATGAATTTTATATTTTAGGTAAAGCAATAGGCGTTATAAAAAAGAATTAAAAATGGAGGGATAATTAATGGCACTAAGTAAAATATATCCTTTTGAATGTATAAGGGTGGATGATGAAGAAAAGAAGGTTATGGAAATCTATAAAATGATGGTTAAAGATGGAAAGGAGGAAGGCTATACTCCTATAATTATTTTAGAAGATGCAAATGATTTGATGCAGGATAATGTAAATTTTGCTATAGATGATTTTGGTTCTTTAGAGAATTTTACTAAGGAATGTTTGAAAAAATATAAAGAGATTAATATTCAAGAATATTTAGACAGTAAGAAAGAAGAGTATGAGGAAGATAACTGTCTTACATTTGACGAAGGGGATATGCTATTTGAGGAATCAAATACAGTGTATTTAGGCGAAAAAAGTGATAAAATATATATAGCTAAAATACCAACAAGCAATCCTTATGAGGTTATGGCATATATTCCTATGGGAGGATTTAACGATTGTCCTAATAATGAGATTCATATGGCACTTGCAAAAGTGTGGTATGATAAATATGGTGCTGTACCAGTTTGTATTGGAAGCGATACAATTCAGTTTTTATTAAAGGAGCCTGTAAGGGGAGAGGATGAATTAAATGAACTAGCAATGCAACAGTATTTATACTGTGGTGATATTGTATGGCAAGGAGTACAGACAGTTAATAATTTAGAAAATAGTTTAAGTAATTCAAAGGTATGGTACTTTTGGTGGGATTAACATAATCAGGAGGGAAAATGTACAAGAATTATATTTTTGATTTGTATGGAACATTAGTTGATATAAATACTAATGAAAATAAGAAATATTTATGGGATAAGATGTCTGCTTTTTATGGGTTTTATGGTGCTAAATATGAACCATTAGAGCTTAGAGATTCTTATAGAAGGCTTTGTGAAGCTGAAGGAAAGAAGATAAAGGATGTTGAATGGGCTGAGATTCAAATAGAAGATGTTTTTTATGCTTTATTTGAAGAAAAGGGAGTTAAAGCTACAAAGGAGCTTGCTATTCATGCAGGACAAATGTTTAGAATAGTTTCAACAAAATACATAAAGCTTTATGATGGAGTTATTGATTTTCTTAAAGAGCTAAAGAAGAAGGGAAAGAAAGTATATTTACTTTCAAATGCTCAGGAAATATTTACAGTTCCTGAAATGAAAATGCTTGGGATTTATGATTACTTTGATGGAATAATAATTTCATCAAGTGAAAATTGCAAAAAACCAGATAAGAAGTTTTATGAAATTGTAATAAATAAATATAATCTTAATAAAAAAGAATCTATAATGATAGGAAATGATTGCATTACAGATATAAAGGGTGCTTATGATGCGAATCTTGATTCATTATATATTCATTCTAATATATCACCTGAGGTTAAGGGAGAACTATTAAGTACTTATTCAATTATGGATGGCGATTTTACTAAGGTATCGAAATTAATTTTAAAATAGCTAACTTAAGGAAGAAGTCACATTTTGGATTTCTTCCTTAAATTATTGGTTAAACAAAGGAAGGTGCTAATTTTGAATGCATTAAAGCATTTTAAAACAATAACAAAACATAAATTTCTAGTGATGAAATATTGTTTTAAGGTGGGATTATATAAACAAGGTCTATTACATGACTTATCAAAGTATTCATGGACAGAATTTAAGACAGGAATAAAATATTATAAAGGAGTTTCTAGTCCTAATGGTGAGGAAAAAAGAGTTACAGGTATTTCAGAGGCATGGCTTCATCATAAGGGAAGAAATAAACATCATTTTGAGTATTGGATAGATTATACCTCTAATCCTGAAGAGGGTCTTAAAGGTATGAAGATGCCAGTAAAATATGTTGTAGAGATGTTTATTGATAGAATGTCTGCATGTAAAAATTATCAAGGAGATAAATATACTCAGCATAATCCGCTTGAATATTATAATAAGCGTAAAAATTATTATATTATTGAACAGGATTCAAGAAGATTGCTTGAAGAGTTATTAGAAACTTTAGATAAAAAAGGGGAAAAATATACTATTAAATATATTAAAGACGAAATTTTAAGAAAGAAATAATCTTTTATATGTAAAAAAATTATGTTATAATTGTATTTAATGTATACAATTTGATTAGTGAGATATATTTTTTCATAATTGTAGTGTATATGATTTGAAAGGAGTGGCTAAAAATTGGTAAAAAAATTTAAAAGAGTACTTGTAGCTAACAGAGGGGAAATAGCTATAAGAATTTTTAGAGCTTGTAGAGAACTAGGTATAAGAACGGTAGCGATATATACTGAGGAGGATAAGTGTGCTTTATTCAGAACAAAGGCACATGAGGCTTATCAGATAGGAAAAAATAAAGGACCAGTTGAAGCATATCTAGATATGGATGAAATAATAGATTTAGCATTAAAAAAACATGTTGATGCTATTCACCCAGGTTATGGATTTTTATCAGAAAATGCTGAATTTGCAAAAAGATGTAAAGAAGCAGGAATAGAATTTATAGGGCCTACTTCAGATATGATGGACAAGTTAGGTGATAAGATAAAATCTAAAATAGTTGCAAAGAGTGTTGGAGTTCCAGTAATTCCAGGTGTTGAAAGACCTATACAGTCTGAGGATGAAGCGGTTAAATTTGCAGAAGAATGTGGTTATCCTGTAATGCTTAAAGCAGCAGCCGGTGGTGGCGGAAGAGGAATGAGAATAGTAAGACATAAGGAAGAATTACTAGAATCATTTAGAAGTGCAAAGAATGAATCGAAGAAAGCATTTGGAAATGATGATATTTTTATTGAAAAATACATAGAAGGGCCAAAGCACATTGAAATTCAAGTGTTAGGAGATAAGTATGGAAATATAGTTCATTTGTATGAAAGAGATTGTTCTATTCAAAGAAGACATCAAAAGGTAATTGAAATTGCACCTTCTGTTGTTTTATCAGATGAAAAGAGACAAGAAATCTGTAGCGATGCATTAAAGATTGCAAAGTCTGTTAATTATCAAAATGCTGGAACACTAGAATTCTTAGTAGATATGCACGGAAATCATTACTTTATTGAAATGAATCCTAGAGTACAAGTTGAACATACTATAACAGAAATGGTAACAGGAATAGATATAGTTCAAAGCCAAATCCTTATTGCAGAAGGATATAGCTTAGACTCTGATGAAATCAATATAAAGTCACAAGAGGATATAACAAAGAGAGGATTTGCAATTCAATGTAGAATAACTACTGAAGATCCTACAAATAATTTTGCTCCTGATACTGGTAAGATTGATGTTTATAGAACATCAGCTGGTTTTGGTGTAAGACTTGATGGTGGAAATGGTTATAGTGGAGCAGTTATAAGTCCTTATTATGATAGCTTACTTGTTAAGGCAACAGCATATTCAAGAACTTATAAGGATGCAGTTAGAAAAGCAATTCGTGCTATAAAGGAAATTAAGATTACAGGCGTTAAGACTAATATAGACTTCTTAATTAATGTATTAAATAATGAAACATTCCAAAAGGGAGAATGTGATACAAACTTTATATCAGATAATCCTCAATTATTTGATATTTCTCCAAGAAGCGATTATGAACAAAGAATACTTAAATATTTAGGTGAAAAAGTAGTAGAAACTAATGGAATTAAGACAGAGTATGATGTTCCTGTAATTCCAGATGTTACTGGACTTGAAAAGAAAGCTGGAACAAAGCAAATATTAGATTCTAAAGGACCAGAGGGAGTAGTAGAATGGATTAAATCACAAAAGAAATTATTATTAACTGATACTACTATGAGAGATGCTCAGCAAAGTCTTACTGCTACAAGAGTTAGAAGCAGAGATATGTTTAGAATAGCTGATGCTACAGCTGTATATGGTTCTGATTTATTCTCACTTGAGATGTGGGGAGGAGCAACATTTGATACAGCTTATAGATTCTTAAAGGAATCACCATGGGAAAGACTTGAACAGTTAAGAGAAAAGGTTCCAAATGTAATGTTCCAAATGCTTATAAGAGGAGCTAATGCAGTTGGATACAAGAACTATCCTGATAATGTAATTAGAGAGTTCATAAGACAATCTGCAAATAGTGGAATAGATTTATTTAGAATATTTGACTCATTAAACTGGTTAAAGGGTGTTGAAACATCTCTTGATGAAGTTTTAAAGTGTGGTAAATTAGCTGAAGTTGCACTTTGCTATACTGGAGATATTTTAGATGAATATAGAGATAAATACAGTCTTAAGTATTATGTAGAAAAGGCAAAAGAAATTGAAAAAATGGGAGCACATATCCTTGCTATAAAAGATATGTCAGCACTTCTTAAGCCATATTCAGCTAAGAAGCTTATAACAGCACTTAAGGATGAAATATCAATTCCAATACACCTTCACACACATGACACAACAGGAAATGGTGTAGCTACAGTATTAATGGCAGCTGATGCTGGAATTGATATAGTTGATACAACATATAACAGTATGTCAGGCTTAACAAGTCAGCCAGCATTAAATTCAATTGTTGCAGCACTTGAAAATACTGATAGAGAAACAGGAATAGAATTAAGTGGAATACAAAAGATATCAGATTACTGGGGAGCTGTAAGACCTGTATATTCTCAGTTTGAATCAGGCTTAAAGTCTGGTAGTGCTGAAATTTATAAGTATGAAATTCCTGGTGGACAATATTCAAACTTAAAGCCACAGGTTGAAAGCTTTGGACTTGGTCATAGATTTGAAGATGTTAAGAAGATGTACCATGAGGTAAATAATATGGTTGGTGATATCATAAAAGTTACTCCATCATCAAAGATGGTTGGTGATATGGCAATCTTTATGATTCAAAATGATTTAACACCAGAAAATATCTGTGAAAAAGGTAAGAATTTAGCATTCCCAGATTCAGTAGTTTCTTACTTTAAGGGTATGATGGGACAACCAGAAGGGGGATTCCCAAAAGACTTACAAAAGATAGTTCTTAAGGGTGAAGAACCAATAACAGTAAGACCAGGAGAGCTTCTTCCAGATGAAGACTTTGATGCAATAAGAGCTAAATTAAAGGAAGAATTTAAATATGAACCATCAGATAAGGATGTAATAAGTAGTGCATTATATCCAGATGTATTTGCTGATTTCAAGAAATACGTTGAAAAATATGGTGATTTAAGCAGAATGGGAAGTGATATATTCTTCCATGGAATTACTGAAGGTGAAACTTGTGAAATCGAAGTTGCTGAAGGTAAGGTACTTATAGTTTCATTAGTAGAAATAGGTAAGCTTGACAATGATGGATATAGAACTTTAGATTTTGAAGTTAATGGTAATAGAAGACAAATTAAAGTTAAGGACACTAGCATTAGAATAACAAATGAAAATAATAAAAATGCTATAGTAATGGCAGACCCAGACAATAAAAATGAAGTAGGAGCTGGAATCCCTGGAACAATACTAAAGGTTTTAGTAAAAGAAGGCGATGAAGTAAAAGAAGGTCAAAGTCTAGTAGTAATTGAAGCTATGAAGATGGAAACCAATATTGTAGCTCATACTAGTGGAGTTATTGAAGGTGTTTATGTCGAAGAAGGCAAAGTTGTTAAATCTGGTGAGTTATTAATTAAGTTAAAGTAATAATGTAACTAAAAAGAGGAGATATAATAATATATCTCCTTTTTTAAAAATGTTTTGTGTACGGTTACAAAATGGAGGGGGTATATAAATGAAGAAAAAGCTATGCTTATTATTAGCGAGTCTAGCTATGGGAACAATGTTTTTAGGCTGTGGTAAGGTTAAGACTGATGAAGAACAAAAAAATTATGATGGAAGAGCTTTCTATGAGATATTTGTAAGATCTTATAATGATTCTGATGGAGATGGAATTGGAGACTTAAAGGGAGTTACTCAAAAACTTGATTATTTACAGGATTTAGGAGTCAAGGGAATATGGCTTATGCCAATTAATGAATCTCCAAGTTATCATGGTTATGATGTAATTGATTATTATAAAATACAGCCTGATTATGGTGATTTTGATGATTTGCAAGAATTATTAGAAGAAGCACATAAAAGAGATATTAAAGTTATAATGGATTTAGTAATTAATCATACATCTAGCAGTAATGAATGGTTTAAGTCAGCTCGTGAAAGTAAGGACAGTGAATATAGAGATTACTATATTTGGACAGATGATATGTCAAAGAAAAATAGTGTTTCGCCAATGCAGACTATGGAATGGAGCAAAAATGGAACTAAAGATGAACTATATTACAGTATATTTTGGAGTGAAATGCCTGATTTAAATATGGATAATCCAAAGGTTGTTGAAGAAGTTAAGAAAATTGCTAAGTTTTATTTAGATAAAGGAATAGATGGATTTAGAATGGATGCAGCAAAATGGATATTCAGTGAAAAAGAAAAGAATGTAGAGTTTTGGAAAGACTTTAATGATTATGTTAAATCTGTAAATAAAGATGCAATTTTAGTTGGTGAGGTTTGGGATAGTCCTTATAATAATGTAGAGTATACCACTTCTTTAGATTCATTCTTTGAATTTTCAATTGGTGATTATATAAAGGATGAAATATTCAGACATGGAATAGCTGATTTTCCAGATGATTATAATTCAGTAAAAGAATTATATGATGAAGAAAATCCTGATTTTGTTATGGCATCATTTTTAAGAAATCATGATCAAGACAGAATATTTAGTTCATTAGGAGATGATTTATTTAAAATGAAGACTGCTGCTTGTATGTACTTGACATTACCAGGGACACCATATATCTATTATGGTGAAGAAATCGGAATGATTGGTGGCGGAAAAGACGAAAATAAAAGACAACCATTTATATGGGATACAGATACAAGTAAGAATACAAGCTGGGAAATGAGTACCAATGACGAAAATGCAATTGCTGTTTCCGTGGAAGAAAAAGATAAGGATTCTTTACTTAATTTTTATAAAGACATATTAAGAGTTAGAAATAATTATAGTGTTTTAAGATACGGTAAGGTTGAAAAGTCAGAAACAAGTGATGAAAATTTAATGGGAATGAAGAGAGTATACCAAAATGAAGAAGCATATGTTATAATAAATGCTAGCGATAAATCTGGTACTGTCAAGGTTTCTGAAGGCTCTTACCAAGTGGTGTATTCAAATAAAGGAAAAGAAGAGGATATAAAAGCAGATTCAGAAATAACAGTTGACAGCGAGGAAATATTAATTGTAATTAAAA
Organism: Clostridium sp.; assembly: GCA_022767515.1. Lineage (GTDB taxonomy): Bacteria > Bacillota > Clostridia > Clostridiales > Clostridiaceae > Clostridium. The sequence goes on along the minus strand of JALENK010000009.1, from coordinate 684 downwards.
AATAGAATAGGAGTGGGAAAAGTGTATGAAGTGGCTTAATAAATTAGAAAGAACCAAAGTCGGTAAGATATATATTCCTAATTTGATGATGATAATAACAATGGGAAGTGCAATTGCATACTTTATGACGTATTTTATTGACAATAGTTTATTTACCTACTTGGCATTAATTCCATCAAAAGTGTTAGATGGTGAAGTTTGGAGATTGATAACATTTATATTTGTTAATCCAACTCAATTATTCTGGGTTATATTTACATTATACTTTTATTATATAGCAGGTTCGGCGCTTGAAAGAGAGTGGGGCGAGTTTAAGTTTAATGTATATTACTTATTTGGAATAGTAGCAACTATATTAATATCATTTTTTACTGATACCCTAGCTGTTGCATCAGTTATGAATTTATCTTTGTTTTTAGCTTATGCAAAGTTATTTCCAGAAGAAAGAATATTATTTATGTTTTTTATACCAGTTAAGATTAAGTGGCTTGGTTATCTAAATTGGGGATTAATCTTATATGATTTAATAATGGCAATAGTAAATGGAAGCCTAGGGCTTGTACTTCTTGCTGTAGAACCAGTAATAAATTATTTAATATTTTTTGCAGGATATAACATTAAGACGATAAAAAGTAAAAATGATTCTGTGATAAGAATGAGGGATTATAAGAAAAAGATGTCTGC